>NZ_JAAROG010000020.1:141685-402196 GCF_023093515.1 Aeromonas genomosp. paramedia | reverse complement strand
TCAGAAGTGAAACGCGGTAGCGCCGATGGTAGTGTGGCATTCGCCATGCGAGAGTAGGACACTGCCAGGCACCCAATTAAACAGCGCCGTGCACATCACGACGTTGGCCGAGAGGATGACACCTCAGATAAGCGGCACAAGATTTAGCGCAAGCTAGCCGAATGCGGAGCGGTAGTTCAGTCGGTTAGAATACCGGCCTGTCACGCCGGGGGTCGCGGGTTCGAGTCCCGTCCGCTCCGCCACTATTTAGAAAGCCCAGTCGAAAGACTGGGCTTTTTTTCGTTTCAAGCCCCCCCGAAATACCACTGTCACCACTAAAGGCTCGACGATATCAGTGCGTTGCCACATGTTCTCTGATTATCACCCGGTTTCACGCGGCTTCCCATGGACACTCCGCCACTGATTTTGCTCTGGTGCATATGAAGCAGAGGGAGGGGCAAATCGTCGTCCACTCAACAGACTTGACTGCTCTATGAATCAAGAAGTGAGGAAGTAGCGTCTCTGGGGGGCCAAGGCGTTCCGCTTTTCTGCCCAGGGTGGTTTCGATAACTCTGGCAAGGAACCTTCCACGAGATACTTCTTATGCCTGCGGGCGAGGTGATTCAGGCAACAGCTCCGGGACATGGGGTAAGTGCCCCCAGGATGGGCTGATTCGCTGGAATGCATATAAAGAAAAGGGGACGGCGTCTGCCGTCCCCTCAAGTCATCTCGTCCAGTCCCTGAACTGCCATGCTCCCTGCAATCCTTGACTCTATCCTTTCCTTTGGAATTTCCCCTTCCCATTCCATTGGGGTGTCCTGTGGCCATCCTAGCCTGGCAATCACTCCTGATTGCTTCACCGTCTCCGTCCTGGAGGTGTCCATTACCACATCCCGTGGTGTTCCATGCGTCATCCTGACAGATAACCACCCTGGTCATCTCGCTTCATCCTGAAGCTGTTCCTGCCGCTCCTGCGGAGTTCCTGTCATCCTGAAGAGTGACTATCCGTGCCACTCGCCCTCATCCCGGGGTGTCCTGCGACCGCATCCTGCGGTTGTCCTGTCATTCCTTGTGATAACCATCCGGGTTATCAACCTCATCCTGAGATGTCCTGCCACATCCTGCGGCTTTCCTATTTATGCGCTGTTCCTGCATCCTGCCGGACCAGCCGTCCTTGTGAGACCCATACTAAGGCAATCGTGGGCAGGAACAAGGCATGGAAGGCCATCAGATAACGCCAGATGATGAATTAATATCTGTCATGAATCTGAATTTTTCTTTTTTATCAGTACCTTATTTAGTTTCCCAGGAAAGCATGTGGCTCTCGGGATGGCTTCACGTACGGCTCAACACTGAGGGGTCTTACAGGAGGAATGGCGGATCTCTCACAACCAAAAACAGGGAGGAAAACGATGGTACAGAAGGCTCAATCAGGGGTGTAAGAGTTAAAAATTAATTGAATAATTATGTGTGAAAAACAGACAAAAGCCGAGCTCATGCTCGGCTTTTCATCATTCATCCGATTGTGCTCAGCTGACCCGGGTACCCGGTGTCGGATATGCCTTGCGCAGGGACTCCGGTGCCAATACTTCCAGGTTGCCACTCATGTTGTTCAACCAGGAGCGGAACTCGGGCGTATCCTGGACCTCGGTCTCCACCACCACGCTGCGCTTGTCGTAGCGGGTCATGCGCGGGTTGTGTCCCGGGATCTGCCCATCGATCAGGGTGGGGCAGTTGGCATCGATGCGTCCGACGAAGCGGATCGGGCCGCTGACGCCCTGATAGCCTTGGTCGCGGATCAGCTTCTGGACGTTGAAATCCTTCGGCTGGGTGGCGCTGAAGTTGGTCAGTTCCACGTTCTTGATGTGATCGAACGGGATGCCATAGACCTTGGGATCCAGCTCGGACAGGGTGCAGAGCAGGATGGGGCCATCGGGCTGGTTCAGGATCCCGAGCGGATTGATGCGGTCATAGCAGAGCCACACGGTGCGTTCCTTGATGACACGCTGGATCTCGGCGCTGAACTTGCGACCACGCCAGAGGGCGTCGCGGATCAGGGTGCTGCGGCGGATCTCAGGGTTGCCGGCAAACGGACGCGGCGACTGATGCACGCTCTCGAGCCAGCGCTCCGCCAGTTCGCTCTGGCTGTCACGGATCACCTGGCTGGCCTTGTCGACCAGGGGGTTCAATTCGGTCAAGACACTCGCCGGTAGCAGTTGGCTCGCCTGATCACTCCAGGTTTTCAGGGCCACCGCCAGGGAGAGCGGCATGATGTTGGCAAAGTCGTTGAGACCGTGGCGCTCGAAGCACCAGCCGTGTGGTTTGCTGCGCTCATCCGAGGTGAGGTCGAACAGTCCCATACCGGACATCTCTTCCAGGTCCCGTTGCACGGTACGCAGACTGACGTGAATGCCTTCCTCTTCCAGTTTTACCTGGAGTTGGCTGGCGGTCAGCTTGTAAGGGCGGTGCGGGATGCAACGCGCCAAGGTCAGTTGTCGTAACAGCTTCTTACTCATGGTGCATGCCTTCACTGGTTTAGCGTTGAGTGTATCCTAGCCATGGCATGCGACAGTCTATGTCGCAAGTTTTGCTGCGACAACTGTCGCCATTTTCATACATAACGAGATAACCGATTGATAAACTTCAATAATAAAGGCATGGAGGGGGTTGTTTGGCGCTTTTTTTTGCCAAAATAAAGCGTTCTCCAGATTTGCCCGGTTGTCACGACAGGGGAGAAATGTATAGGGAGCCAAGGGGGAGGAGGGTATTCGGCAGGGGGAGAGAGGTGAGGGACTGGGCCCTCACCGGCAAAGAGGTCGTTCAGGCCAGCCAGGACCAGGCTGACTTGGTGATGGCGGCGCCAATCATGTAGCCAAATACCGCAAGGGCGGCGGCCCCGGCGATCAGCTTCTGGCCGCGCGCAGGGCGCTTGAGCGCCATGACGCCGAGCCCTATGTAGAGCACCAGGGCGATCAGCTTGGCCATCAGCCAGGGCTGCTGCCCGGGGCTCATCTGCAGGGTGACCGCCAGCAGCACGCCAAACAGCAGCAGCAAGGTGTCGTTGATGTGGGGCAACACCTTGAGCCACTTCTGCTGCAAGCGCCCGCTGCCAGCCAGCGCCAGGCTCCAGCGGTAGATGAACAGCAGCAGGCTGACCATGGCCAGGGTCATGTGCAGGTGTTTGAACATGGGGTAATAGGCAATCATATTGCTTCCTTGTCGTTGTCGGGCAGACCGCTGTTCCAGTTGTGCGCGTGGGTACGCTCCTGTCCTTCCTGATCGTCTTGCAGCAGATCGGAGAGGATCTCGCGGTATTGCAGGCTCTTGTTGATATAGGTGTGCTCGTCATCCAGGTAATTGACCTGTTCCCGCAGCAGCCGGTTGTCATACTGCTTGAACACCTGACCCGCACGCCAGGCCTGGTTGGCCCGGAATCCGAGCTGGGTCAGTGCCTCTACCCCCAGATCCACGGCCGATCCCAGGGTTTCCCGGTGCACGCTGTCGACGCCGTGCCGAAGGATCTCGTGGGCATGGGGCCTGTCCTGGGCGCGGGCCAGGATCTTGAGGTGCGGGAAGTGTTTCTTCACCATCTCGATCACCTCGAGGGAGGTAGCCGGATCGTTGATGGAGAGCACCAGCAGCCTGGCCTTGTGGGCCCCGGCGGCATGGAGCAGGTCGAGCCGGCTGGCATCGCCGTAGAATACCTGATAGCCGTACTTGCGCAGCATCTCTATCTGGCTGGCGTCCTGCTCCAGTATGGTGGTGCCTATGCCGTGACCGTGGAGCAGACGCCCCACTATCTGACCGAAGCGGCCGAAGCCGGCGATGATGACCGGGTGCTCGACCAGTTCCGGCTGCTCGTGTTCGGGGGCATCGCTCTGGTTGCGGTAGTCGAACCAGGGCTGGATCACCCGATCGTTGAGGATCAGCAAGAGCGGCGTCAGCGCCATGGAGAGCGCCACCACCAGGGTCAGCAGCGAGATGGTGTCACCGGGCAGCACCTTGTTCTGGGCGGCGAACGAGAACAGCACGAAGGCGAATTCCCCCCCTTGTGCCAGCGCCAGGGCGAAGGTCCAGCGCTGGCTCGGCGAGATGCGAATGATCAGGCCGAGCACCATCAGCACTCCCCATTTCAGGAGCATCAGCCCTATCACCAGGGATGGAATGAGCAGGGGATGGGCGGCAAACAGACCGAAGTCGATGCCGGCGCCCACCGACATGAAGAAGAGGCCGAGCAGCAGCCCCTTGAATGGCTCTATGTCCGCCTCCAGCTCGTGACGATACTCGCTGTCCGCCAGCACCACGCCGGCGAGGAAGGAGCCGAGGGCGGGGGAGAGGCCCACCGACTCCATCAGCACCGCGATGGCGATCACCAGCAGCAGGGCGGCGGCGACGAAGATCTCCCGCATGTGGGACTGGGCGATGGCACGGAACACCGGCCGCATCAGGTAGTGGCCGCCCAGCACTATGCCGGCGATGGCGGCGACCACCAGCAGGCCGTGCTGCCAGCCCGCCAGATCCGGATTGCCGTTGCTGGCCACAGGCGCGATGGCGAGCAGCGGCAGTATGGCCAGGATGGGAATGACGGCGATGTCCTGGAACAGCAGCACAGCGAAGGCGGATCGCCCGCTCTCGCTCTGCATCAGTTTGCGCTCCTGCAGGCTCTGCAGCACGATGGCGGTGGACGATAGCGCCAGGATGAGACCGATGGCGAGCCCCTGCTGCCAGGGCAGGCCGATGAGATGAGCGACCCCGGTCAGGGCCCCCGTGGTGAGCAGCACCTGCAGGCCGCCGGTGCCGAGTATGGGTCCCTTCAGCTGCCACAGCAGGGCAGGGCGCAGCTCCAGCCCGACCAGAAACAGCATCAGCACCACCCCGAACTCGGCGAAGTGCATCACATCCTTCTGCTCCCCCACCAGTCCCAGCAGGAAGGGACCTATGATGATGCCCGCCAGCAGGTAGCCGAGCACGGAACCCAGCCCCCAGCGTTTGGCCAGCGGCACCGCTATCACCGCCGCCGAGAGATAGATCAAGGCGTCAAACAACAATCCGTGCCCCATCAGCCGGTCCTCCGTTCGTCTCTGTTCGTCAGGGCCGGCAGCGCGAGCCCGATGAAAATCCAACCTGTCGTCATGACAACTCCCCCAGCAGATCCCGCAGATAGGGGCTGCCAGCGAGCTGGGCCGGGGTCAGCCGCTCATCGCGCAGGGCGCAGATCAGCTGGCGGTAATCCTGGCCACAGCGGCGCAGCGCCTCCGGATCTTTCAGCTTGTGGAAGGAGTGCAGCACGAAGGGGGGCAGCCACTGCATGCCGCACAGCTGCGCCGTCTGCTGGAACGGCAGCAGGAAGTCGAGCAGCGGGCGCTGGTTGTAGCCCTCGCTGCAATATGACTCCGGAGCACCCCCCGTGGTGATGGCGGAGAGCCACTGCTTGCCACTGAGGGCGTGGGCCTCGGGGCCGTAGGCGTAGCCATACTCCAGCACCAGATCCAGCCACTCCTTCATGATGGCCGGGCAGGAGTACCAGTAGAAGGGGTGCTGGAAGACGATGATGTCGTGCTCAGACAGCAGGGCCTGCTCCCGCTTCACGTCGATGAACATGTCCGGGTAGTGGTGGTAGAGGTCGTGCAGGGTGATGCCCTCCAGACCGTCGAGTGCCTGCAGCAACTGCCTGTTGGCCCTGGAGCTCTGCAGGGCCGGGTGCGAGAAGATGATCAGAATGCGTTTCATGAGGTCCTAGCCTGAAGAGGGGCCTGGTGCCGATAAAAAAGGGCGGTGAGCTGCGACGTTATCAAGAAGCACCCCGGCTCGCCAGTTCCGGGATCAGGTCGCGCAGCGCCGGATTCAGGGTCTGATGGGCGGGATAACAGAGCCCGATGCGGCGAAACATCCGGGGTCCGCTCACTGCCAGGGTGCGCAGCCCCGGCTCATCTTCCACCAGCCCGTCGGGCAGGAAGCTGATGCCCACTCCCGCCAGCACCAGTGCCATCACCAGCCCCTTGCTCTCGGCCTTGGCCACCAGATTGAGGGTGAGCCGGTCACAGGCCAGCAGGCCTATGGTCTGCTGATGAGCCTCGCAGGGGGGACACTCAATAAAATCATGATGTTGCAGCTCTACCAGCGCGATCCTCTCGCGACTGGCAAGGGGATGGCCGACCGGGACGCAGAGCACATAGTCCTCCTCCCAGAGCGGCAGGAAGATCTCGTCCTCCCGGCGCAGGGCATCCAGAGTCAGTCGGCAGTCGGCAGGGGTGCCGTAGTCGGAGAGAGTGAGATCCAGCTCGGGCAGCACCCTCTGCACCCGCTGCAACAGCCCGGCCACCCGGCGGCGGCTCAAGTCCGGCATGATGGCGATATTGAGCCTGGCGCGCGTCGCCTTCTGGCGAAACAGCTCCGGCAGGCGGCGAGCCTCTTCCACCAGCTTGACCGCGTGGGGATAGAGGTAATGGGCCGGGTCCCTGGCCTCCACCCCCTTCTTGCCCCGGATGAACAGGCTGTCACCGAGGGACTCCTCCAGCTGGCGCAGGCCCGCCGAGAGGGAGGGTTGACTGACGTGGCAGCGTGCCGCCGCCGCCGTGATGTTCTTTTCTTCATAGATGGCGATGAAGAAGCGTAGCAATCTCAGGTCCAGCATAAAATCAACCATAGCTTTTTCAGATGGTAACCAGTGGAAAACAATATTTATCACCGATAGATGTGGCGACTATAGTGATTGAGTCCCGTGCTGGCCAGCCCTTGTTTGACTCAGTTCCTCAATGAATCAGAAGGAAATACCCATGTCCAAGTCCCTCGTCGTGATCACCGGTGCCTCCGCCGGGATCGGTGCCGCCATCGCTCGCGCCTTCTCTGCCGCCGGTCACCCCCTGTTGCTGCTGGCCCGCCGGGTCGAGCCCATGCAGGCGCTGAACCTGCCCGAAGCACTCTGTGTCGGCGTCGACGTCACCGACACCGCCGCCATGAAGGCTGCCGTCCAGCAGGCCGAGGCGCAATTCGGCCCAGTGGGCTGTCTGGTCAACAATGCCGGCGTCATGCTGCTGGGTCAGGCCGATGTGCAGGATCCGGCCGAGTGGCAGCAGATGCTCAACATCAATGTCATGGGGGTGCTGAACGGCGTGCATGCCGTGCTGGCCGGAATGAAGGCGCGCCGCAGCGGCACCATCATCAACATCAGCTCCATCGCCGGTCGCAAGACCTTCCCGAACCATGCCGCCTACTGCGCCACCAAGTTTGCGGTGCACGCCCTGACCGAGAACATCCGGGAAGAGGTGGCGGACGTCGGCGTGCGGATGGTGACCATAGCCCCGGGGGCGGTGGAGACCGAGCTGCTCAGCCATACCACGGATGAGAGCATCAAGGCCGGCTACCACGGCTGGAAAGAGGAGATGGGTGGCGTCATCGCCCCCGAGGTGATTGCCGAGGCCGTGCTCTATGCCTGGAGCCAGCCTGCCAACGTCTGCGTGCGCGAGATAGTGCTGGCGGCCACCCGCCAGCAACCCTGATAACCATGACGGCGGGGAGGGCTTGACCCTCCCCCTGGGCCAAGGGTTACCATAGGCCCTCTTCGATCACTGAGTCATCCCATGGTTCTGACCCGTCGCCAACTCGCTCGCGCCCGCCGCTGGCTTCCCCTGTGGAGCCTGCTGATGGTGCTGATGTCGTTTGGCAGCCGGGCGGCGACCGATCTCTGTACTCTGACCCCCCATTGCAGCCAGAGCGAACGCACCCTGGAAAAAGCCATGCCTTGCGGCAGCTTCACCTCGGCGCTCGCCATGACGGTGCTCACCAGCGACAGCCTGACGGTGGCCTGGCTTGAGCCCGACATGCCAGCGTTCATTTCCCCCTCTCTCTTCATGCCGGAGGCGCCGCTGGAGAGGCTCGAACGGCCCCCTCGCCAGCTGGGTTGAGTCGAGTTACCCGTTTTTTGGGCATTTCTTCTTATCCGAGGTGAGTCATGTACAAGTCCCTGTTACTGGCCGTGCTGGCCGGTACCGTCAGTTTTTCTGCTCTGGCAACCGAGCAGATGACAGTCTACAAGTCCCAGTATTGCGGCTGCTGCAAGACCTGGATCAAGCACATGGAAGAGAATGGCTTTGCGGTCAAGGTCGTCGAAACCGAGCAGCTTGAACCGGTCAAGCAACAGTACGGCATCACCCCGCAGCTGGCCTCCTGCCACACCGGGGTGGTGAACGGCTATGTGGTGGAGGGACATGTGCCCGCCGCCGACGTGCAGAAGCTGCTCAAGGAAAAACCGGCGATCCGCGGCCTGACCATTCCGGGCATGCCCCAGAGTGCGCCTGGCATGGATATTCCGGGTCAGCCCTACCAGGTGCTGAGCATCAGCGAGGAGGGCGCGACCAGAGTCTGGTCGAGCTATCCCGGCTGACGAACACTGGTCATGAGCCGGCACCACTCCATCATGTGAGGCACACCTGAGCGAATCCGTGCCGCTCATGGCCAGAGCAGGAGGGCCACCCTTGTGAGAGGGTGGCCCTTTTTCATGGTTTGGGGCCGAATGTCCGGGGATCACTTGCAACCCAGGGCGACAAGGGGCAGATTGATCGCCAATTTATTTTCTCAGGGGCGATGTTCCGGTTTGCCAGCCTTGTTTCCGCACCGGCGGAGTGAGCGGCGGCGGCCTGATCGTCAATTCATGGCGCTCCCCGCGAGCCTGCCTGCCCTGTTACAGCGCAAAGGATGCGACATGTTCATCTTTCCCCGAGGGTTGCTGCTGCTGGCTTGTCTGGTCGCCGTGCCCTGTACCCATGCCAATGAAGAGCCCGTCATGCCGACAAGCGAAACCCCCATCCTGCCCCCTGTGGCCCCCAAGCACCCCCATACCCTGAAAAAGCACGGGGACGTCCGGATCGACAACTACTACTGGTTGCGTGACGACGATCGGCAAAAGCCCGAGGTGCTGGACTATCTCAAGGCCGAAAACGCCTACACCGAGGCCATGCTCAAGCCGGTCAAGCCGCTGCGTGACCAGCTCTACAAGGAGATGGTGGCCCGCATCCCCCAGCAGGACGAGTCCGTGCCCTATGTGAAGAACGGCTACCGCTACCAGACCCGCTATGAGCCGGGCAAGGAGTACGCCATCTACTCCCGCAGCAAGGTGGGGGAGAAGGACGCCAGCCTGATGCTGGACAGCAACCAGCGCGCCGAGGGTCACGAGTTCTATTCGCTGGGAGCCCTGGAGGTGAGCCGCAACAACCGCTGGCTGGCGGTGGCGGAAGACTTCCTCTCCCGCCGTCAGTACCAGATCCAGTTCCTCGATCTGGAGAGCGGCACCTGGGCCGCCGACAAGCTGGAGAACACCTCGGGCAACCTGGTGTGGGCCAACGACAGCAAGACGGTGTTCTATGTGCGCAAGCACCCCAAGACACTGCTGCCCTACCAGGTCTATCGCCACGAGCTGGGCAGCGATCCCGCCAAGGACAAGCTGGTCTACGAGGAGAAGGATGACAGCTTCTACGTCAGCCTCTATGCCACCACCTCGGAAGACTTCATCGTCATCGCCCTCTCCAGCACCACCACCAGCGAGGCGCGCCTCATCGACGCCAACACGCCGGTCCAGGCGCCGCGCCTGTTCCTGCCCCGCCAGGTGGATCACGAATACAGCCTGGATCACTACCGCGGCCGCTTCTATGTGCGCTCCAACAAGGACGGCAAGAACTTCGGCCTCTACGAGACCAGGGAGAGCCCGGTGGATCGCTGGAAGGCGGTGATAGCCCCCAATCCGGACGTGCTGCTGGAGAGCTATGCCCTGTTCAGGGACTGGCTGGTGCTGGAGGAGCGCAGCAAGGGGCTGACCCGGCTGCGCCAGATCAACTGGCAGAGCGGCGAGCAGAAAGAGATCGCCTTCGACGATCCCGCCTATGTCACCTGGCTCGCCTACAACCCGGAGCCGGAGACCAGCGCCCTGCGCTATGGCTACTCCTCCATGACCACGCCGTCCTCCACCTATGAGCTGAACCTGGACAGCGGCAAGCGCACCCTGCTCAAGCAGCAGCCGGTGGCGGGCTTCAAGGCCGACCAGTACGCCAGCGAGCGGGTCTGGGTGACCGCCCGCGACGGGGTGGCGGTGCCTGTCTCCCTGGTCTATCGCAAGGATCTGTTCAAGAAGGAGGGCAAGAACCCCCTGCTGGTCTATGGCTATGGCTCCTACGGCGCCAGCATGGATCCCGACTTCAGCAGCTCGCGCCTGAGCCTGCTGGACCGCGGCTTCGTCTACGCCATCGCCCATGTCCGGGGCGGCGAAGAGCTGGGGCGCCCCTGGTATGAAGACGGCAAGCTGCTGAAAAAACAGAACACCTTCCACGACTTCATCGACGTGACCGAGGCGCTGGTGGCCCAGGGCTATGGGGCGAGAGACCAGGTCTACGCCATGGGGGGCAGCGCCGGCGGCCTGCTGATGGGGGCCGTCATCAACCAGGCGCCCCAGCTCTATCGCGGCGTGGTGGCCCAGGTGCCCTTCGTCGACGTGGTCACCACCATGCTGGACGAGTCCATTCCCCTCACCACAGGGGAGTACGACGAATGGGGCAACCCGAACCAGAAGCGCTACTACGACTACATGAAGAGCTACAGCCCCTACGATCAGGTCAAGGCGCAGGCCTACCCCAACCTGCTGGTCACCACGGGTCTGCACGACTCCCAGGTACAGTATTGGGAGCCCGCCAAGTGGGTCGCCAAGCTGCGGGAGCTGAAGACGGACGACAACCAGCTGCTGCTCAGCACCGACATGGATGCCGGTCACGGCGGCAAGTCGGGTCGCTTCAAGGCTTACGAAGACATCGCTCTGGAGTTTGCCTTCATCCTGGAGCTGGCCAGGCCGAAGGCATGAGGCTGGGTTAACCGCTTGTTGCTGAACCGCGATCCGGGCGCCAGAGATGGCGCCGATTCGCAGATGAGATCAGGCCGGCGAGGGCAACCCCGGCGGCCTGTGTCTTGCTCCCTAGCCTGACCCTGTCTCGGGGCGCCCTCAGCCAGATGGCAGCCCTTGTCAGCAAAGGGTTGCAAAGGAATCCACCCCCTCCATTTCCCCGCTGCCTGCGCACACAAAACCAATTAATCCACGACCGATGAATTGATGATCCAGTTCAAATTTCTCGCTATTTAAATCCGCCGCTTTGCCATTTTGTTTGATTTATGTTGGCACTCTGTGCCTAATCAAGGGGTTACAACTTTTGATCCGGCTCTTTTGTGGTCGAATCACCCTCAGTCGGCATGACGCTGATTATCTCACCGCAGGATGATGGTGGCTTCTGGAAGGGCGTTCGCCGCTCGACCATTTCCTCGTACGAGGCTGTATAGGCAGACCCAGTCTTGGTGCGGGTCCGTCTCATATTCACCCGGGAATCGGGTGAGATAAATCAATGAAAAGGATGAAGAACATGAAAGGATTATCCTTGGCGTGCGCCCTGTCGGCGGCCCTGGTCGGTGTGTCGTTTGGTGGTCCGGTACAGGCGCAGGAGCGCTTCGTGACCATAGGCACCGGCGGTCAGACCGGCGTCTACTACGTGGCGGGCCAGTCCATCTGTCGTTTCCTCAATCGCGGCGCCGCCGATCACCAGATCAAGTGCAATGCGCCGGCCAGTGGCGGTGGCGTGGCCAACGTCAACGGCATTCGCAGCGGTGAGTTCAACTTCGGCATCATGCAGTCCGACCACCAGTACAAGGCGATGAAGGGGCTGCCCCCCTTCCAGGCCGAGGGGGCCATGGATGACATGCGCGCCGTCTTCTCCCTGCAGAGCGAAGTGTTCACCATTCTCGCCCGCCGCGACGCCAAGATCGCCGGCTTCGACGACCTGAAGGGCAAGCGCGTCAACATCGGCAACCCGGGTTCCGGCCAGCGCGACACCATGGAAGAGATCATGGCGGTCAAGGGCTGGAAGAAGAGCGACTTCGGCCTGGTCTCCGAGCTGAAGCCGGCGGAGCAGGCCTCCGCCCTGGGTGACAACAACATCGACGCCATGAGCTACTTCGTCGGTCACCCGAACGGTGCCATCCAGGAAGCCTCCACCACCACGGACGCCGTGCTGGTGCCGGTGACCGGCGCCGACATCGACAAGCTGCTGGCCGAGAAGAGCTACTACACCAAGGCTGAGATCCCGGGTGGTCTCTACAAGGGCAGCGACAAGCCGACCCCGTCCATCGGTGGCAAGGCGGTGCTCTCCACCAGTGCCAAGGCCGATCCTGAAGTGGTTTACCAGCTGGTCAAGTCTGTGTTCGACAACCTGGATCGCTTCAAGCGTCTGCACCCGGCCTTCGCCGATCTGAAAGAGGCCGACATGATCAAGGTGGGTCTCTCCGCGCCCCTGCATGAAGGCGCCGCACGTTACTACAAAGAGCGTGGCTGGCTCTGATTGAAGGCCTGCCGGCCTTCCATCGTTCTCTTCGACACCCGCCCGCCACACCGGCAGCGGGTGTCGTGTCGTTGTACTCGCAGGCAAAAGTTAACCCTATGCAAGAAAAACAACTCTCTACCGAGGAACTGATCGCCCAGGACGTGGGCGCCCGGCTGCCCCTCGGCCTCATGGGCTGGCTGATCACCGGGCTGGCGCTGGCCTGGTCCCTGTTCCAGCTCTGGATCGCCTCGCCGCTCCCCTTCATTTTCGGGGTCGGCGTACTCAATGACACCGAAACCCGCGCCATTCACCTGACCTTCGCCCTGCTGCTGGCCTATCTGGTGTTCCCGGCCTTCCGGCGCTCCCCCAGAGACAGGGTGCCCCTCGGCGACATCGCCCTCGGTCTGATCGCCGCCGGTGCGGCCGCCTATCTGTTCGTCATGTATGAGGCCCTGGCCCAGCGCCCCGGCAACCTCACCACGGCCGATCTGATCACCGCCTGCATCGGCATTCCGCTGTTGCTGGAAGCCGCCCGCCGTGCCCTGGGCCCGGCCCTGGCAGTGATCGCCCTGGTGTTTCTCGCCTACAGCCTGGCCGGCCCCTGGATGCCGGGGCTGCTGGCGCACCGCGGGGTGAGCTTCACCGCCCTGGCGAACCACCAGTGGATCACCACGGAGGGGGTGTTCGGCATCGCCCTCGGGGTCTCCACCAGCTTCGTGTTCCTGTTCGTGCTGTTCGGTGCCCTGCTGGAGCGGGCCGGTGCCGGTCACTACTTCATCCAGCTCGCCTTCAGCCTGCTCGGCCACCTGCGCGGCGGCCCGGCCAAGGCGGCCGTGGTGGCCTCGGCCCTGACCGGGGTCATCTCCGGCTCCTCCATCGCCAACGTGGTGACCACGGGCACCTTCACCATCCCCATGATGAAGCGGGTCGGCTTCTCCAAGGAGAAGGCGGGGGCGGTCGAGGTGGCCTCCTCGGTCAACGGCCAGATCATGCCCCCCGTGATGGGGGCGGCGGCCTTCCTGATGGTGGAGTATGTGGGCATTCCCTACGTGGAGATCATCAAGCACGCCTTCCTGCCGGCGGCCATCTCCTACATAGCGCTGCTCTACATAGTCCACCTGGAAGCGCTCAAGCTCGGCATGCAGCCCATCGGCGGCCATCAACCCAAGCCCTGGCTGCGTCGCCTGACCGGCTTCGCCTTCGGTGCCACCCTCATCAGCGGCCTGTCGATGGCGGTCTACCATGGTCTGGGCTGGCTCAAGCCGGCGCTGGGGGACTATGCCCTGCCGGGGATCGCCCTGTTGCTGGCGGCCGTCTATCTGGGTCTGCTGAAGATAGCGGCCAGCAATGCGCCGCTGCCCGCCGAGGATCCGGATCAGCCCCTCACCGAGCTGCCCAACACCCGCGCCGTGCTGCTCTCCGGCCTGCACTTCCTGCTGCCTGTGGTGGTGCTGGTGTGGTGCCTGATGGTGGAGCGCCTCTCCCCGGGGCTGTCGGCCTTCTGGGGTACCGTCATGCTGGTGATCATCCTGCTGACCCAGCGGCCGCTGCTCAACTGGCTGCGCACCGACGGCAAGCATGACTACGGCTCTGCCCGCGATGGTCTGGTGGACTTGAAGGAGGGCCTGGTGGCCGGTGCCCGCAACATGATCGGCATCGGCATCGCCACCGCCACGGCGGGGATCATAGTCGGTGCCGTCTCCCAGACCGGGGTCGGCCTGGTGCTGGCGGATCTGGTGGAGATGCTCTCCATGGGCAACCTGCTGCTGATGCTGATCCTCACCGCCCTGCTGAGCCTTATTCTCGGCATGGGGCTGCCCACCACAGCGAACTACATAGTGGTCTCCAGCCTGCTGGCCCCCGTGGTGGTGACGCTGGGGCAGCAGAACGGCCTCATAGTGCCGCTCATCGCCGTGCACCTGTTCGTCTTCTACTTCGGCATCATGGCGGACGTGACCCCGCCGGTGGGGCTGGCCTCGTTCGCGGCGGCCGCCGTCTCCAAGGGGGATCCCATCAAGACCGGGATCACCGCCTTCTACTACAGCCTGCGCACCGCGGCGCTGCCGTTCCTGTTCATCTTCAACACGGATCTGCTGCTGATCGACGTGGACTTTGCCCACGGGGTGCTGATCTTCGTGGTGGCCACGGTCGCCATGCTGATCTTCGCCGCCGCCACCCAGGGCTGGTTCCTGGTGAAGAGCCGCTGGTACGAGAACGTGCTGCTGCTGCTGGTGGCCTTCACCCTGTTCCGTCCCGGTTTCTGGATGGACATGGTGCACGATCCCTATCGTGAGACGCCTCCCGCCCAGCTGGCCCAGACCCTGGGCGAGGTGGAAGCGGAGAGCACACTGCGACTGCGGATCCAGGGGGAGGATGCGGTGGGCAAGCTGCGTCAATCCACAGTGCTGCTGGCGGTACCGGCCGGTGCCGATGGCGAAGAGCGATTGGCCGGCCTGGGGCTGACCCTGTACGAGCAGGACGGCAAGACCCTGATCGACAACGTCACCTTCGGCAGTCCGGCGGCGGCGGCCGGCATGGAGTTTGATCAGGAGATCCTCTCCGTCAAGGCGCCTACCGAGCGCTGGCACAAGGAGCTGATGTGGATCCCGGGCTTCCTGCTGTTTGCGCTGGTGATCTGGCTGCAACGGCGACGGGCCACCCGCTCATAGACACCACCAATAAAAACGGCGCCTCGATGGCGCCGTTTTCAATACCGGGCAGGCTAGTTTGACTGGGTCTGCTTCTGCTTTTGCAGTTGATCCAGGGTCTGTTGTTCCTGCGGGCTCAGACCAAGCTGTTCACAGGCTTGTTCGAAGCTGATCCCCAGGTGGCACATCATGATATCGATGGCGGGCAGGTAGTTGGTCATTGCGTCTTCCATGGTGATCTTCCAGAGCTGTCTCTTATGCCCGAGCCGCGAGCAGGGGGCAATTAGACTTTAGGTGTAGGGTGCCATCTGCTTCACCCCCCTGCCACTGGGCGGGGGAATTTGCTACTCTTGCGGGCACTAAAGAGGTTGCCGTGTGACCGCGAGCAATCGGTGAGGAGCAGGGCATGTTATTGAGTTTCTTGATCATCGCATCTGGCTGGTGGCACATCCGCGCGGCTTATGGCTCAGACTCCCGTCAGTTCTACATCAGCAAACCCCTGACCATGCTGTTCATCATCGCCCTGGCCTTTGGCTACCAGAGCGATGACCACAACGGTTCCCACGCCTGGATCCTGCTCGGCCTCTGCCTGTCGCTGGCCGGTGACGTGCTGCTGATGCTGCCACGGGATCGCTTCATCCAGGGACTGGCGGCATTTTTTGTCGCGCACCTCTGCTACATAGTCGGCTTCGCCCAGGGCCCCCTTGTGCTCAAGCTGGTGGATGGCCTGCTGCTGTTGCTGGTGGCCGGCATGGTGTTCGGCCTGCTGTGGGGCAAGCTCGGGGAGATGAAGATCCCCGTCTTCTGCTACATGCTGGTGATCATCGGCATGGCCTGGGTCGCCGCCGGCGCCTGGCACGCCTCTCTTACCGCGGGTTCTGCTGCGGCCCTGGTAGGGGCGCTGATGTTCCTCTTCTCCGACAGCATGCTGGCCCTCGATCGCTTCCGCCGCCCCTTCCCCCATGCCACGGCCTGGATCATGAGCAGCTACTTCGCCGCCCAGTTCCTGATCGCCGCTTCGCTGGCAGGGTGACTGTGCCTGAGTTGCCCCCTCGCCGAGGGGAGTGTGCAGACAAAAAAACGGGCCCTCAGGCCCGTTTTGCTATTCCATTTTCACCGTTTTTCACGCCTCCAGCGGCTCGGCGTCCGCGGCCCTGGGGGCCGGCTGCCTGAGCAGCAGCATCAGGGCGCTGGCGATGAGCAGGAAGATGCCCATCACGTAGAACACCTGGTTGTAGGCCATGATGGCGGCCTCCCGGTTGATGGTATTGGACAGCATGGCCCTGGCCTGCTGCTGGGCGAGCGCGGGATCCGAGCCCTGGGCCATCATGGTCTGGGCCAGCTGCAGCAGGTAGGCCTGCCCCTCTATGCTGGTGGCGGCCAGGGTGCTGCCTATCTGGCTGGCGTGGATGCGGGTGTCGTTGTCGATCAGGGTGGCTATGATGGCGATGCCGAAGGCCCCCCCTAGGTTGCGCAACACGTTGAGCAGGGTGGAGGAGGAGGGGATCTCCTCCGGGGTCAGGCTGGCGGTCGCCACCAGGGAGAGGGGCACCATGATGAAGGGCTGGCCCAGGGCCCGCACTATCAGCGACTGGATCAGCTGGGGGCCGGCGTAGTCGGCGCTCATGTTGACGTTCATGAAGCAGCTGATGGCGAACACCAGGAAGCCGAAGCTCACCAGGTAGCGCGGATCTATCCGGGTGACCAACCTGGGCACCAGGGGCAGCACCAGCAACTGGGGCAGGCCCATCCACATCAGCACCTCCCCTATCTCCAGGGCGTTGTAGTTGTGGATCTGCGCCATGTAGAGCGGCAGCACATAGATGGAGCCCATCAGCGCCATGCCGAGCACCAGGTAGGCGAAGCAGGCCAGGGCGAAGCGCGGGCTGTGCAGCAGCCGCAGATTGACCAGGGGATGGCGGCGCAGCAGTTGGCTGATGACGAAGAACACCAGGGCTACCACCGAGATGACGGTGAGCCGCACTATGAAGCTGGAGCCGAACCAGTCCTCTCTGTTGCCCTCCTCCAGCACCACCTCCAGCAGACCCAGCCCCACTGCCATGGTGAGGATGCCGACCAGATCCACCCGTTTTATCACCTCCCAGTCCACCGGCTTCCTGTCCAGGCCGTGGGCCAGCATGGCCATCACCAGCAGGCCGGGGGGCACGTTCAGGTAGAAGATGTAGTGCCAGGAGAGCTGCTCCGTCAGCCAGCCCCCCAGCGTCGGGCCTATGGCGGGGGCGAAGGTGGCGCACAGGCCGAACAGCGCCATGCCGGTGGCCCGCTTGTGCAGCGGCAGCAGGCTGACAATGAGGGAGAAGGCCATGGGGATCAGCGCCCCGCCGGTGAAGCCCTGCAGCGCCCGGAAGACGATCATGCTGGTCAGGTTCCAGCTGAACGAGCAGAGCACGGAGGCGACGATGAAGGCCCCCGTGGTCCACAGCAGGTAGCGGCGCACGCTCAGCCCCCGGCTCAGCCAGCCGCTGAGGGGGATGGCGATCATCTCCGCCACCAGGTAGGAGGTGGAGATCCAGGAGCTCTCGCTCAGGGTGGCCGAGAGGGCGCCCTGAATGTCCTTCAGGGAGGCGTTGGTGATCTGGATGTCGAGTATGGCCATGAAGGCGCCGATGAGGCCCCCCATGACCGCGATCCAGTTGCGACGTGGAATGGGTTCCATCAGTTGGCGGCGACCACGGGATCAGGGGTGCGGGTGTCCACTATCACCTCGCTGGAGAGGCCGGGGCGCAGCTTGCCCGCCAGTGCGCCCGGCTCGGGGATGCGGATCTTGACCGGCACCCGCTGCACTATCTTGGTGAAGTTGCCGGTGGCGTTCTCCGGCGGCAGCAGGGCGAACTTGGCGCCGGTGGCGGGGGCCAGGCTGTCGATGATCCCCTCGACCGGCTGATCCGGATAGGCATCCAGGATCACCTCCACGCGCTGACCCGGTTGCATGTGCTGCAGCTGGGTCTCCTTGAAGTTCGCCTCGACCCACACCTGTTGCAGCGGCACCAGGCTGGCCACCTGCATGCCGGACTGCACATAGAGCCCTTCCCGCAGGCTGCGCTTGCCTATGATGCCGTCCGCCGGGGCCCGCAGCTCTGTGTAGCCGAGCTCCAGCCTGGCCTGTTCGAGCTGGGCTTCACTCAGTGCCAGTCTGGCCTGGTTCTGCTTGGCTTCGGCGTCCAGCACCAGCAGGCGCTCGCGAGCGGCCTGCAGGGCGGCTCTGGCCTCCTGCTCCTGGGCCTGATTGACCTGCAGACCGGCGCGCACCTCGTCCAGGCTGTCCTGGGAGCTGTAGTTGCGCTGATTGAGTTGACTGACCCGGCGCACCTGCTGCTGGGCCCGCACCTGCTCGGCATTGGCCGAGGCGACCCTGGCCTCGGCCTGACGGATCAGGCTCAGCTGCTGGGTACGGGTGGCGGCCAGGTTCTCCGCGGTCGCCTGATTGAGGTGCAGATCGGCCTCGGCCTCGAGCACCCGGGTTCTGTACTCCCTGTCGTCCAGTCTGGCGATGAGCTGGCCGGCCTTGACCTCCTGGTTGTCGGTCACCAGCACCTCGCTGATGTAGCCGGGCAGCTTGGAGCCGATGCCGGTCACCTCGCTCTGCAGATAGGCGTTGTCGGTGCTCTCGAAATGGCGGCCGTGCAGATACCAGTAGGCGGCAAACAGCAGGCCGAACAGGGCCAGCAGCAGGGCTGCCAGCAGGGGGATCTTCTTGTGTTGACTCATGATATGGGTTTTTCCTGAACTGTGGCGGGCAGGCTAACATCGCGTAACTGTTTCGATTAGTATCCATTCATGAGATATACAGTTTCACTGGTGAGACAATGGACCTGAACGCGGCCTTGATTCTGGTGCGCATCGTCGACAAGGGCTCCTTCACCGCCGCCGCCCAGGAGCTGGGCATGACCAAGGCGACGGTGAGCCGCCGCATCGCCGAGCTGGAGCAGCACCTCGGCGTGCGGCTGCTCTATCGCTCCACCCGCCAGCTCACCCTGACCGAAGCCGGTGAGCAGTATTACCTGCGCTGCAGCAAGGCGGTGGAGGAGCTGGCCCAGGCCGAGCTGATGCTGAGTGCCAGCCAGCAGGAGGTGACAGGCACCCTCAAGCTGGCGGTCCCCATCGAGACGGGACAGCTGGTGGTGGGCCGGCTGGTGGCCCACTTTCTGCAAGCCTATCCCGGGCTGCGGGTGGATCTGGAGCTGACCAACCGCATAGTGGATCCCATCAGCGAGGGGCTGGATGCCATAGTGCGGATCGGCGACATGAGCGACTCCAACCTGGCGGCACGGCGCCTGTGGAGCACGGGGCGCCTGCTCTGCGCCAGCCCGGATTATCTGGCGCGCAGCCCGGCCATCACCCGGCCCGAGGATCTGGTGCGCCATGAGCGGGTCGCGGTGAGCAGCGGTTTTCTCGCCTCCCACTGGTGTTTCGAACGGGATGGCCGGGAGGTGCTGGTGGATCCGCCGTCCCGCTTCCAGGTCAACAACATCACCTGTGCCAGAGAGGCGGCGAAGGCCGGGCTGGGGCTCGCCTCCCTGCCCGCCATGTTGTGCCATGATGAGCTGGCCGACGGCTCTCTGGTGGCTTTGCTGCCGGACTGGCAGCAGCCCAAGGTGCCCATCTATCTGCTGTTTCCCGAGCGGCGGCTGATGCCGCGCAAGTTGCGGGTGTTTATCGATTTTCTGGTGGCCAACGGCCCGGTTTACGGCATCGACAACCTGCTGTGAGCGGCAAGCGGCCATGGAGAGTGATGATCCGGGGGCTGGCGCCGTCGGGACATCGACAAGGGGTTGCGAGGTGAGGATTTATGGAGCAGTGGATTAACTTGTATCGAGCCTCTCATTCGCTGGAGGCGCATGCCCTGAAGGGAGCGCTGGAAGTCGAAGGAGTGCGGGTGCGGCTAAGCGGGGAGGGGCTCTCGGGGGCGCTGGGGGAACTGCCCGTGGATCTGCTGCAGGTCACCCTGATGGTGAGCGAGCAGGATCGTCAGCGGGCAGGCCGGATCATAGAGCGCTACCAGCAGCGCCAGGGCAATGGCTGGCTGTGCGGCCAGTGCGGAGAGGAGAACGGCGCCAACTTCGATATCTGCTGGCGCTGCCATCACGATCCTCAGGATCATTGAGATCTCCCCCTTCTCCCGTCCCCTCAGCGCAGGGTGAAGTCGATGTCCTCCCCCGCACTGGCATCGTGATAGATCGCCAGATCCAGCTCCTTCTCGCTGCGGGCGATCAGCACTGACACCAGGATGTCGCCGGAGACGTTGACCGTGGTACGGGCCATGTCGAGGATCCTGTCTATCCCGGCGATGAGCGCCACCCCTTCCAGCGGCAATCCCACTGCGGTCAGGGTCAGGGTCAGCAGCATCAGCCCGGTGCCCGGCGTGCCGGCCGTGCCTATGCTGGCCAGGGTGGCGATGCTGATGATGGTCAGGTAATCCACCACGTGCAGATCCACCCCGAATGCCTGGGCCACGAACAGCGCAGTTACTCCCTGATAGAGGGCGGTGCCATCCATGTTGATGGTGGCGCCTATGGGCAGCACCTTGGCGGTGATGGCGGGAGAGACCCCCAGCCGGCGCTCGGCGCAGGCCAGGCTGATGGGCAGGGTGCTGCTGCTTGAGCTGCTGGTGAAGGCCACCGCCTGGGCGTCGACGATGCTCTTGAAGTAGTGCAGCGGATTGAGGCGGGCCAGCAGGATCAGCAGGCTGCTGTAGACCCCGAGTACGTGCAGCAGGCAGCCGAGGTAGACGGCGCCTATCACCTTGAGCAGGGGCAGCAGCAGGCTCACCCCGTATTTGCCCGTCATCCAGGCCATGAGGGCGCAGACGCCATAGGGGGCCAGTGCCATCACCATCTGGGTCAGCTTGAACATCCCCTCCGCCAGGGAAGTGAAGAACAGGATGGCGGGGCGGCCGCGCCGGCCGGTGGCATTGAGGGCCAGGGCGAGGGCCACCGCAAAGACGATCACCTGCAGTATCTTGCCATCCACCATGGCCTGTACCGGGTTGTGGGGCACCAGATGGCTCAGCACGCTGGCCAGGGTCGGCTGTACCATCACCCCGGTCCGTTCGTAGGGCCCCATGTTGGCGCCCATGCCGGGCTCCAGCAGCCAGCCCATCACCAGGCCGATGCAGATGGCGACGGCGGTGGAGCAGAGGTAGAGACCTATGGCCTTGCTGCCGATCCGATCCAGGCTCTTGCCCTTGAGCAATGAGGTAAGGCCGGCGATGACGGAGCAGAAGATGAGGGGCACCATCAGCATCTGTATGGTGTTCACGAACAGGACGCCGATGGGCTTGAGCAGCAGTGCCTGCTCGCTGAAGCAGAGCCCCAGACCTATCCCGGTCAGCATGCCGAGCAGTGTCTTCAACCAGAGCGGGCGGCGGGTCCAGATCCGCCAGGGCTTGAAGACCAATCCATGGAACAGCATGACGCCAATGTCCTTATTTTCTGTCTGCGATGGCAAAGGGGGCGCTAGTGTAGCCATCCCCCGATCAGGTTGCCACATTATCGACAAAGCGAGGCTCACGGCCAGCCCGGGGGAGCTAAAAAAGGCGTTTTGTTGGCTTATATCAAGATCGGGGACCGGGGTTCAGGCTCTAATGGACATCTGACATGATGATTAAAGAGGCTTGAGATGTCCCAGTCGATACACGGTCACGAAGTGATGGAGATGATGCTGGAAGAGGGGGGCCATTTTACCCGGGCCAGCCTCAAGGAGGCGATTGAGGCGCGCTTTGGCGCCGATGCCCGCTTCCATACCTGCAGCGCGAGCGAGATGGATGCAGAGGCGCTGATCGACTTGCTGGCCAGACGCGGCAAGTTCATCGAGTCCGAGCAGGGCTTCCAGACCCGGGCCGACAAGATCTGCAACCACGGCTGATCCCGCGGCGAGCGCGCCAGGGCGCTCGCCGAATCCCGCCTCCTTTGTTATATTTCGCCCTCTCCCTCCTCTGTTAAAGGCTTGGCCTGGGCAACGCCCGGAATCTGTATGGATACTTTCTCCGCTGCCGTCATGTTGTTTCTGATCATGGATCCGCTGGGCAACCTGCCGGTCTTCCTCTCCATCCTGCGCCATGTCGATCCCAAGCGGCGGCGCAAGGTGATGATCCGCGAGCTGCTGTTTTCCCTGGCCATCATGCTGGGCTTCCTGTTTGCCGGTCAGCAGATCCTGAGCTTCCTGAACCTGCGCCAGGAGGCGGTCAGCATCGCCGGGGGCATCATCTTGTTCCTCATCGCCATCAAGATGATCTTCCCGAGCCCCGGCGGCGTGACCGGGCTGGCGGCGGGGGAGGAGCCCTTCCTGGTGCCCATGGCCATCCCCATGATAGCGGGCCCCTCCATACTGGCCTCCCTGCTGCTGCTGGCGAACCAGGAGCCGACCCGGATGGCGGACTGGTCCCTGGCCCTGCTGATGGCCTGGGGCGCCAGCGCCGTGATCCTGATGTTCTACGAGCTGTTCAACAAGCTGCTGGGTGAGCGAGGACTCACCGCCGTGGAGCGGCTGATGGGCATGCTGCTGGTGATGATCTCGGTGCAGATGCTGCTGGATGGGGTGCACCACTATCTGGCGGTGACGGGCAAGGGGTAAGAAGAAAGGGGCTGCCAGGCAGCCCCTTTCCTATTGTGCGTCCATGACGGCCAGCGCCTCGTCCTGGCGGGACGGGTCGCCTGGGGTCTCCAGCTTGCCCATGATGAGGGTGAGCAGGGTCTCCCGCAGCCAGCGGTGGCCCGGGTCCTCCTCGTGGCGCTGATGCCAGATGAGCAGGTGGGAGATGCTGTCTAGGGCGATGGGCAGCGGCAGCGGCACCAGCGGATAGACCTGGGTGGCGTGGCGGGCATAGAGCCGTGACAGGGTCACTATCATGTCCGAGTGCATGCCCATGCGCAACGCCGCCTCGAAGGAGGGCACGGTCGCCTCGATCCGGCGGTAGAGATCCTGCTCCGCCAGCTTGTGATCCAGCATCCAGCGATCCCGTCCCTCGCAATAGGTCTGCACATGGGGATAGGCCAGGTAGCGGGGGAGATCCCACTCGGGTTCGCGCAGGGCCGGGTGATCCCGCTGCACCAGGCAGGTGAGGTCATCGATGGCGAGCAGTCGCTGGCAGATGGCGTTGGGCAGGGTATCCAGCCTGAAATCCGAGTTGATGCAGTTCTCCCGCACCGTGAAGGCGATGTCCACCTGACCCTGGCTCATCTCGGTCAGGCTGTGCTCTGTCCACTCCTCGTAACGCAGCCGGATCCCCGGTGCCTGGCGCTTGAGCTCGCTCAGATAGAGCGGCGCGAACAGGGTGAAGGCGCTGTCCATGCTGGCGATGACGAACTCCCGCTCTGTGCTGGCGGGATCGAAGGCGGGGGGCTGGATCAGGTTGTCCAGGGAGAGCAGTATGGGTTGCAACTGCTGCTGCAGATCGAGGGCGCGCGGGGTGGGATCCAGCCCGTAGGCGGAGCGGACGAACAGGGGATCGTCGAAGGTTTCCCGCAGGCGACCCAGGGCCTTGCTGACGGCCGACTGGCTCAGGTGCAGGCGGCGGGCGGCCCGGCTGCCATTGCGCTCTTCCAGCAAGACTTGCAGGATAATCAACAAATTAAGATCTATGCGCCCGAGCTGTTCCAGCAACATGATATGAATCCTCTTCAACTCTTAGATGAATTTATACCATTTGTTTTCATATCTTGGCGACCCTATGCTCGACCTGTCTCTCGCCTTCATGGCGACTGGTACAGGATGTAGCGGTTGAGGGGACAAGTAGCACCGACTCATACGGCGGCCAAGGGTCGCCGTATCTTTTTATGTTTTTTGACGATTTTCCTGCCAACTTGCGCCTGCCTTGATTTTGCCCAACAATCGTTGCGCCTTCTTTTGATACAAACAACGGGTATCTATCTGTCAGGAGTCGCCCTATGGGACTTGGTGGAATTCATATCTGGCATCTGTTGATCCTGCTGGTGGTCGTCGTCGTGGTGTTTGGCAGCAAACGCCTGGCCGGCGCCGGTGAGGATCTGGGCACCGCCATCAGGGATTTTCGTAAAGCCTTGCGTGACGATGAAGTACATCCGAAATGAGTAGGAGTGGAAGTATGTCTGTAGACGAAAAAGTGGAATTGAATGAAACCTGCGACAGCTGCGGCTGTTTCGCCGAGATCGGCACCATCATAGGTGAAGGGGACGATGTGATGGAGCTGGTGATCGAGGCCGCGGCAGAAGCCGACGCTCGCGCCAAGCTCGCAGCCTATGAGGCGCTGGCCAAGCAGGTGACCGCCGAGGCCGTGATCGACAGCGAACTGACCCAGGGCGCCGACGGCGTGATCCTGAAGGCCCGCCTGCAATTCACCTGCACCGCCGAGAAGCTGATTTTCGAGATGCGTGCCCGCTCTATCTGAGCCCCGATGAGACGGCAGGCTTGCCTGCCGTATTGCCCCTCTGGCGGCCATACCCGTTGTATAGTGAGTTATCCCGCGGACTATCCCGTGCCAGTCCGGCACCTGTGGCTCCGTGGCAGGAGAGTGCCATGATGCAGTGATGGCACCCCGTCATGAGTCCCGTGTGTCGGGCCTTGTCCTGCCGAGAATCTCAAGGCGCGAGTCGACCAACAGAAGGTGGCTACCTCATGATGCGATGGATTTGGGCCCTGCTGGTCCTCTGTTCTCTCCCCCTGCTGGCGGCGGATCCCGGTTCCCCGCCTGGCGATGCCCCTTCGCGTGCCGCGGACGTCAAGCCCAAGCTCCTGCCCCAGCCCGGGGATCTCGAACACATACTGCAACAGAAGGAGCTCAGGGCCCTGGTGGTCTATGAACGGGGTTTCTTCTTCTTCGACAAGGGGGCCCAGTACGGCATCCTGGTCAATCAGCTGCAAGGCTTCGAGCGCTGGCTGAACCAGACCTATCTCCCCAAGGAGAAGCTCAAGCTCAAGATCATCTATATCCCGGTGCGTCAGGACAAGCTGCTGGACTATCTCACCGAGGGGCGGGGGGATCTGGTGGCGGCCAACCTGACGGTGACGCCGACCCGGCGCGAACAGGTCACCTTCTCCCAGCCGCTCATCTCGCCCATCGAGGAGTGGGTGGTGAGCCAGCGGGAGCTGACGGGTTTCAACCGCATCACCCAGCTCTCCGGTCGGCGGATCTGGGTGCGGGCCAGCTCCAGCTATTACGAGAGCCTGCACCAGCTCAACTGGCTGTTCCGCGAGCTGGGGCTGCCCCCTGTCTACATAGAGACGGTGCCCGAGTACCTGCAGGACGGGGATCTGCTGGAGATGGTGGCGGCCGGCATCATACCGCTGACCGTCACCGACAGCTTCAAGGGGCGGATCTGGCTCGACATGATAGGGGGCCTCAAGGCCCACAAGCTGATCCCGCTGCGGGACAAGGGGCGCAGCGCCTGGGCACTGCGCAACAACAGCCCCGAGCTGCTCAAGGCGGTGAACGCCTATATCTCCGAGTCGAGCAAACGCACCCTCTACAGCGACATGACACTGCGTCGCCTGCTGGCCCAGAGCGACAAGATGAGCAACATACTGGCGCCGGATCCCCTGGGGCGGCTGTCAACCATCCGCAAGGTACTGGAAACCCAGGCCGAGAAATATGATCTCGACTGGCTGATGCTGGCGGCGCTGGCCTACAAGGAGTCGGGACTCAATCCCAATGTCCGCTCCAACCGCGGGGCCGTCGGCATCATGCAACTGCTGCCGAGCACGGGGGGCGAGGTGGGGATCCGCGGCGCCAGGCTCACCAGCCTGGAAGGCAGTGTGGAGGCGGCCTGCCGTTACATGCGGCTCATTCTCGATACCTACTTCAACGATCCCGGGATGGACAGGGTCAATCGTCACCTGTTCGCCCTGGCGGCCTACAATGCGGGCCCGAACCGGGTGCAGGCGCTGCAGGCCAAGGCCAGGGAGAGGGGGCTGGATCCGAACGTCTGGTTTGGCAACGTGGAACAACTGGTGGCCAACGAGGTCGGCCAGGGCCCCATCAACTACGTCGGCACCATCTACAAATACTACGTGGCCTACCGCTTCAGCCTGCCCCAGCTTGAGGGCAAGACAGAGGCCATGGAGGCGGCGCAGCCCTGAGTGCTCAGTGCCGGTCGGGCAGGCCATCCTCTGGGGTAAAGGGGAGGGCTTCCCAGCCCTGATCCCTGTGCTGCTGGTACCAGGGGGTCAGCAGTCTGGCGGGAGTGGGGTCCGGCTGACTGGCCTGGGGTCTCTGGCTGAGACAGGGGTGGTCGCGCACTTCCATCATCGGCTCCTTGACACGCCGCAATCGGGGCTGTTGTCTGGGTTATGCCACCGTCTCATGACAAGGAGATGACCCTTGATCCCCGCCGACTTTGCCCTGCTCGACGATCCCGGCGCCGCCCTCAAGGCCCGCTGCCAGCTGATCCGCGGCGCCCGCAGCCGGATCCAGGCCCAGTATTACAGCTGGGAGGAGGACAGCAGCGGCAAGCTGCTGCTGTCCGAATTGCTCCATGCGGCGCGGCGCGGGGTCCGGGTCCAGCTGCTCATCGACGATCTCTATGCCGGCGACAACCGCTTCCTGGAGGTGGTGGCGGCAGAGCCCGGCATCGAGGTGCGGCTGTTCAACCCCTTCTGGCTCAGGGGCTGGCGCCCTCTGACCCTGCTGCTGGAAGGCCTGCTCAGCTTTCGCCGCATCAACCACCGCATGCACAACAAGCTGCTGCTGGTGGATGGCCACGAGGCGGTGATCGGGGGTCGCAACATCGGCGATCCTTACTTCGAGCTGGGGGGGGGCCCTCACTTCGTCGATCTGGATCTGATCTGCCGGGGCCCCCTCTGCCGCCAGGCCGAGCAGGGCTTCGAACTGTTCTGGCGCAGCCGCTGGAGCCACCCCATCCGGCGCCTGTTGCGGCGCCCCCTGCTGCCCGCCGAGATCCGCACGGTGAACGACTTCCTGCTGACCCTGACCGATCCGGCAGTGGCCATGGTCTACGATCTGCCCGCCAGCCTGTTTGATGAAACACCTCTCCCCCTGCGTTGGCATCCTGGGGTCGGAGAGTGCTGGTTTGACAGACCCGGCAAGGGGCTTATCTCCCGGCCGACCACGGCGCCCCGGCTGGGACGCAAGCTGGCGGGCAACCGGGGGGCGCTGCGGTTGGTGAGTCCTTACCTGATCCTGACCCGAAGCCTGCGCCGCCATCTCAAGCGGCAGCGCCAGGCGGGGGTCGGCATCGAGATCCTGACCAACTCCCTGGCCAGCACAGACGTGCCCCTGGTGTATGGAGCCTATCGGCGCCACCGCCCCTGGCTGGAGCGGCAGGGCATAGTGCTGGCCGAACTGTCGGATGAGGCGCAGAGCCTGCACGCCAAGCTGATCCTGATGGGGGAGGAGGAGGCGCTGCTCGGCAGCTTCAATCTGGATCCCCGCTCCCTGATGCTCAACACCGAACTGATGCTGCATCTGAGTTGTCCGGCGCTCTGTGCCGAGCTGCGGCACTGGCTCTGCGGGTGGCAACGGGCGGCGGTCCATCCTGTGGTGGCGCCCTCGACGCTGCGGCGTCTGCTGGCGCGACTGAGCGACTGGCTGCCGTTGCGCCCCTGGCTGTGAGTGGAGCACGGCTTGTGCGAGATCTCGCAAAGCCTTGTGCGCCTTAGAGGATAACGTTTGCCATCCAAAGCCGGATTGAGATTTTATCGTATTGTTTTTAATCACTTTATGTCGATAGACGCAACCTGATGCAGCCCCCTCGCTTGCATACGGGGCCGTATATAACGGTTTTTTATTTTATTTAACTGCGTAGTATTTCGGTTGCAAGGACAAACACGGCGGCTGGTCTGCCGTGTGGGTGAAGGCAGCAAGGGAGTGGGTCGGCCAGCGTGTTCTGGCCGGCAGTGCGGATCGGGAGCGGAAACCCGTGACGCGCATCAGCACCGTTATTGCCGGATCCCAATATGGAACATGCTATTTGCGAGGGGGTGACATGCGAATGTCGCCCCATTTTTTATGCCTGGGGATCGCCAGTCACCCATGAAAAGACCGCCAGCGGGCGGTCTTGGGCAGTGGGGCTGGCGGTCGGTTTCTCAGGCGATGCCGGCCAGCAGGCGACTCCAGTTGCGCTTGGCAACGAGGAAACCGTCTCGCAGGTTGCGATACTCCAGCTGCAGCTTGAGCCTGTCGTAGCGCGCCAGCGCCTTGCGCTTGCGCTGCTCCAGCAACTGCTTGCGGCTGGCGTAGTAGTGCTGGATCTGCAGGCTCAGCTTGTCGTACTCCTCCTGCAGCAGCGCCTGCCACAGCTCCCTGTCATCCTGCTTGTGCAGTCTGGCCTGGGCGCGCTTGAGCTGCATCTCCAGCCTGGCCTGCTCGATCCGCTCCTCAGGACAGGATCTGAGATCCCGGGCCAGCCCGCACCAGGCGGCGGTGCGGATCAGCCACTTGGTGGGATCGAACTGCCACCAGCGGATGCCGTTGCGGTAGTCGTTCTCGAACAGGTGGTGGAAGTTGTGATACCCCTCGCCGAAGGTGAAGAAGGCCAGGATGCCGTTGTCCCGGGCGCTGTTGCGATCGGTGAAGGGCTGGCTGCCCCAGATATGGGCAAGGGAGTTGATGAAGAAGGTGGTGTGATGGGTCATCACCATGCGCAGCACCCCGGCGAGCAGCAGCATGCCGAGCAGATCCCCATGGATCAGGCCGAGCAACAGCGGGATGCCGATGTTGGTGGCCAGGGTCAATGCCAGATAGTGCCTGTGCTGGAAGGCGACGATGGCATTGTTCTGCAGATCCCGCACATTGCTGTAGTCGTGGTAGATCTCGCGCTGGTATTCCCGCAGCATCCAGCCGATGTGGGAGTACCAGAAGCCGCGGCCCGCGCTGTAGGGATCCTTCTGATTGTCATCCACGTGGCGGTGGTGGCGGCGGTGATCGGACGACCAGTGCAGGGCCGAGTTCTGCAGGGCGAGGGCACCGCCTAGGGCGAAGAACCATTGCAGGGCAGGGTGTGCCTTGTAGGCCTTGTGGGACCAGAGTCGGTGATAACCGGCGGTGATGGAGATGCCGCAGTAGCAGAACAGCAGCAGGAAGCTGCCCCACTGCCAGAGGTCATAGCCATGGGTCAGGCCGTACCAGGGTACCGCAATCAGTGCCGTCAGCCCGGAGAGGGCGAACAGCAGGGTGTTGGTCATGATGATAGGGGGGCGGTCCATTTCACTCGGCTCCATTCAGCGAACAGCTGTCCACTATTCTCCATTGAGCCGGAATGCGGGTCAATGGTAAAAAAGTCGGAGACAAACCTGATCCAGGCCCCGCCTTCGGGTTATCATCTGGCCTCGCTAATCTCAAGGTGACTGTTTTCGTGGGTATTCGCGCGCAACAAAAAGAAAAGACCCGGCGTACGCTGATCGAGGCGGCGTTCAGTCAACTCTGTGCCAACCGCAGCTTCTCCAACCTCAGTCTGCGGGAAGTGGCCAGGGAGGCGGGCATAGCGCCGACCTCCTTCTACCGCCATTTTCGCGACATGGAAGAGCTGGGACTGACTCTGGTGGACGAGGGTGGCCTGACCCTGCGCCAGCTGATGCGCCAGGCGCGCCAGCGCATCGCCGGTGGCGGCAGCGTCATCAGCACCTCGGTGCAGACCTTCATGGAATTCGTCGAAAACAACCCGAACATCTTCCGGCTGCTGCTCCGTGAGCGCTCCGGTACCTCGGCGGCCTTCCGCCAGGCGGTGGCCCGCGAGATCCAGCACTTCATCGCCGAGCTGACCGATTATCTGGAGGCGACCACGCAGGCGCCACGGGAAGAGGCCTACATCCAGGCCGAAGCAATGGTCACCATCGTCTTCAGCGCCGGTGCCGACGCCCTCGACATGACCCCCGAAGAGTGCCGGGCCCTGTCGGAGCGCACCATCAGCCAGCTGCGGATGATCGCCATGGGCGCCGAGGTGCAGAACCGCAAGCGCCGCGAATCTCTCTCTTAAGTCAAGGATGGACAGTCCCATGCATGAATCGAACGCGATCCCGAAGAAGCCCCTGTTGCTGGCCCTGCTCATCGGCATCTGCGGTGATGCCTTCCTGTCGGTGTTGACCGAGTCGGTCGTGCCCTTCTCCTTCTTCCCCCTGATCGCCCTGCTGCTGGCGGCCTACCAGCTCTATCAGCACTATCGCCACGAGCCCATAGTCGGCAATACCCCCAGCTGCATCCTGCTCTGCTTCTTCATCGGGGTGTTCGGGCACACGGCCCTGCTCAAGGTGCAGTACCCCGAGCTTGGCAGCAACTTCTTCTCCCTGATCGCCATGCTGCTGCTGCTCGCCGTGCTCTCCATCAAGCTCGGCATCAGCCTGGGGAAAAAAGTGAAGGAGTGAGGTGTCACTCCTTCAGGTTCGTTCTGGCAGTCTTGGGTCAATTGGCCCGGGGCGGGATCTCTCCCCTCTGCCTGGCGTCTATGATGGCCTGCAGCTTGGCGCGGATCTCCATCATGCCGAACACCCCGAAGATCAGCACCTGGGTGAACTCGAGGCGGGTGATGGCAAAGTAGGGCTTGCAGGCGGCCTTGATCATGCTGGCCTGCACCCAGTGCATCAGTATCACTATGACGCCGCAGACCGGCAGAAAACCGTTCAGTTTGCCCGGCAGTGTACCCAGCAGGGCGAGCACCACGCCGAGCCAGAAGAACAGCAGCACGCCCATCGCCAATAGATTAAACACCCGCTTCATCGCTTATCTCCCGTACATAGAGTTGAGAGCAGACCCGGCTGGCCTGCTTGTCCTTGATTCGTTGCCCAAGTTGACGGGGAGGGGCATAGCGCCCAGCTCCCGCACCTACCCGGCATTTAAACCGCAGCGTCATCCTTGCTGTCCCGCAGATAGAGCTGGTAGCAGACCTGACCCGCTTGCTTGTCCTTGAGCTGTTGCCAGCTGGCAGGCAGGGGGAGATCGCTCATCTCCTTTTCCCGTTCAAGATAGATGAGGGCATCCGGCGCCAGCCAGCCGCGCTGCTCCAGCAGCTCGCACACCTGGGGCAGCAGTTCACGGCGAAACGGCGGATCCAGGAACACCAGATCGAAGGGGGTGGCCGGGCCTTGCAGCCAGCTCACCGCATCGGCCTGGATCACCTGCCCCTGGCTTGAACCCAGGGTGAGCAGGTTTTTCTTGAGCTGATCGGCGGCGCCCTTGTCCATCTCGACCAGGGTCACCTGCTCGGCGTAGCGCGACAGCGCCTCCAGCCCCAGGCCGCCGCTGCCGGCAAACAGATCGAGGCAGCGGGCACCGCGGACATGGGGAGCCAGCCAGTTGAAGATGGTCTCCTTGACGCGATCCGTGGTGGGTCTGAGTCCGTCCACATCCCTGACCGGCAGTTTTCGGCCCTTCCACTGGCCGCTGATGATTCTTACCACGCCCGCTCGCCCCTGGGGGGCTGGGCTCTTGCTCGGGCTGTTACGGCTGGATTTCACTCTGGGCATCGCGTTTCGTCGTCAGAAAATAAAGTGGTAGTATAAGGCGGTTCATTTTTATGCCGACCCGCCGAGGGACGGCTATCTTAGCAGTCAGCCTTTGATGTGAGTATTTTTAGATGGCAAAAGGTTTGTTTTCCTGGCTGGGTTTCGGCCGCAAGAAAGAAGAGGCTGAGGCCGTCCAATCACAGGCCCCTGACGCCACCCCGGCTGTCGCCGAGTCCGAGGCCACCGTTGCCCCCGCTCCCGTCGCTGATGTTTCCCTGACCGAGGCCCCTGCTGTATTGCATGAGGCGCCCCTGGCGACCCCTGATGAAGGCCCCCTGGTGGTGGAGGAACCTGCCTCCGAACTCGAGCCCGTCATCGTCAATGAGGCGCTGATCACCGCCGAGGCAGAGGCCGCCGACGCTGTCCGCGTTGCCGCCGAGGAGCAAGCCGCCGTAGCTGCCCGTGTTGCCGCCGAGGCACAAGCTGCGGAAGCTGCCCGCGTTGCCGCCGAGGAACAGGCTGCGGAAGCCGCCCGTGTTGCCGCCGAGGCGCAGGCTGCGGAAGCCGCCCGCGTTGCCGCCGAGGCGCAGGCTGCTGAAGCTGCCCGCGTTGCCGCCGAGGCGCAGGCTGCGGAAGCTGCCCGCGTTGCCGCCGAGGCACAGGCTGCGGAAGCCGCCCGCGTTGCCGCTGAAGCTCAGGCTGCGGAAGAGGCCCGTATTGCTGCCGAAGCCCGTGCCGCGGAAGAGGCGCGTATCGCCGCGGAAGCTCAGGCTGCGGAAGAGGCCCGTATCGCCAAAGAGGCCCAGCGAGCGGAAGATCTGCGCCTGGTCGCCGCGATGGAGGCTGAAGCCGCTGCCCTGGCCGCTCTGCCCCTGGCCGCCAAGGTGGACGACGACACTCAGGAGAAGCCGCAGCGGGAGGGCTTCTTTGCCCGCCTCAAGCGCAGCCTGGTGCGTACCAGGGAGAATATCGGCTCCGGTTTCTTCGGCCTGTTCAGCGGCAAGAAGATCGATGACGAGCTGTTCGAGGAGCTGGAGACCCAGCTGCTGACCGCCGATCTCGGCGTGGATACCACCAGCCGCATCATCGAAGGCCTGGTGCAGCACGCGGATCGCAAGCAGCTCAAGGATGCCGAGGCGCTCTATGGCCTGCTCAAGCAGGACATGGGCGAGATGCTGGCCAAGGTCGAGCAGCCGCTGGTGATCGACACCGGCAAGAAGCCTTACGTGATCCTGATGGTCGGCGTGAACGGCGTCGGCAAGACCACCACCATCGGCAAGCTGGCCAAGCAGTTCCAGGCCGAGGGCAAGAGCGTCATGCTGGCGGCGGGGGATACCTTCCGTGCCGCCGCGGTCGAGCAACTGCAGGTGTGGGGTCAGCGCAACAACATTCCTGTTATTGCCCAGCATACCGGCGCCGACTCCGCCTCCGTCATCTATGACGCCATCGAGGCTGCCCGCTCCCGTGGCGCCGATGTGCTGATCGCCGATACCGCCGGTCGCCTGCAGAACAAGAGCAACCTGATGGAAGAGCTCAAGAAGGTAGTGCGGGTGATGAAGAAGCTGGATGAAGAGGCGCCCCACGAGATCATGCTGACCCTAGATGCGGGCACCGGCCAGAACGCCCTGAGCCAGGCCAAGCTGTTCAGCGAGGCGGTGGGCCTGACCGGCATCACCCTCACCAAGCTGGACGGGACCGCCAAGGGCGGCGTCATCTTCGCGGTGGCCGACAAGTTCCAGATCCCGATCCGCTATATCGGGGTGGGCGAGGGGATCGACGATCTGCGTCCCTTCGTTGCCAACGACTTTATCGAGGCGTTGTTCAGTCGCGATGAATGAGTCTGGCCGCGATGCGCCAGCTCAGTCGCGATGAGCAGTGTCCCAGCCCCGACTCCGGTCGGGGTTTGTCACTCTCAGGGTATGATCCACCTCGATCCCGGTCGGGGTTTGTCACTGTCAGGGAACCGTTATGATTCGTTTTGACAAGGTCAGCAAGGTATACAGCGGTGGCCATCAGGCGCTGCAGAAAGTCAGCTTCCACCTGCGCAAGGGGGAGATGGCTTTCCTGACCGGCCACTCGGGTGCGGGCAAGAGTACCCTCCTCAAGCTCATCAGCGTGATGGAGCGGCCGACCGATGGTCGCGTCTTCTTCCACGGCGATGACGTCAGCCATATCCAGCGTAGCCAGATCCCCTATGTGCGCCGCCAGATCGGGATGATCTTCCAGGATCACCGGCTGCTGATGGACAGAACCGTGTTCGACAACGTGGCCCTGCCCCTGGTGATCGATGGCTACAGCCATGCCGACATCAACAAGCGGGTGGCGGCGGCGCTGGACAAGGTCGGCCTGCTCGGCAAGGAGCGCTACCAGCCACGCATGCTCTCCGGTGGTGAGCAGCAGCGGGTCGGCATCGCCCGGGCCATCGTCAACAAGCCGCCCCTGCTGCTGGCGGATGAGCCGACCGGCAACCTGGATCCCCAGCTCTCCATGGACATCATGCGACTGTTCGAGGAGTTCAACCGCTTCGGAGTCTCGGTGCTGATTGCCACTCACGATCTGGGGCTGATCGCTCGGATGCGCTATCGCACCCTGACCCTGAAGGCAGGGCGCATGTATTCCCAAGAGCAGGAGGAGAGCTGATGGCCATCGTTCGTCACAAGCAGCCGCCGCTGCGCCGTCTGATGATGTACGGTGTGGACCACGTGCGTCAGGCCTTTGCCAGTCTGGGAGAGCTGTGGCGCAATCCGCTCGCCTCCCTGATGACGCTGGCGGTGCTCGGGGTCAGTCTGGCGCTGCCCTCCTGCTTCCACGTGCTGCTGAAAAACGCCGAGGTGGTGGAAGGGAGCTGGCAGACCAGCTCCCAGATCTCCCTCTATCTGCGCAAGGATCTGCCGGAGCAGAGCATCCTCGACATGAAGCAGCGGATCCTGCTCTATCCCGAGGTGGAGTCCGTCACCTACATGAACCGGGACGAGGCGCTCAAGGAGTTTCGCGAGATCTCCGGTTTCGGCGATGCCCTGGATTACCTCGACAGCAACCCGCTTCCGCCTGTACTGAGCGTGATCCCGGATCCGCGCTGGCAGAACCCGGAAGGGGCCGCCGAGCTGCTCGCCAAGCTGGAGAATGAGCCCGGTATCGAGCAGGGCAAGCTGGATCTGCAGTGGCTGACCCGGCTGCAGGGGATCATGAACCTGCTGCGTCACACCATCACCGGCATAGCGGTGCTGCTGCTCTCCGCTGTGCTGTTGATCGTCGGCAACACCCTCAGGCTCAATATCCTCAACCAGAGATCCGAGATCGAAGTGCTCAAGCTGGTGGGGGCGACCGATGCCTTCATCCACCGTCCCTTCCTCTATACCGGCATCTGGTTCGGGGTGATCGGCGGCATGCTGGCCTGGTGGCTGACCGAGGTGATGGTGATCTGGAGCGAGGGAGTGGTGAAGGAGCTGGCGGGGCTTTACAACAGCAACTTCCGGCTGGTGGGGATGGGGGCGTTCGACGGCTTCAACCTGATACTGCTCGGCGCGCTGCTGGGGCTGATTGCGTCCTGGTTCTCGGTGCACAGACACATTCGTGACATAGAACCATCCTGATTAATTTATCAGCATTTTAAAGCGCTGGATTTTGCGAACTGGATCAAGTAAAAGAGTGGCCCGTTTCTGGCACGGGTCACTTTCTCAGAGTAATCTGAATGATGCCTGCGCCAAGGATCATATTTGGATCCTGTGAACCTTTTGATTTATAAACAGTCTATCTAGTGCAACAGAATGTATACGGGTGTGGCCCCTCTGCCTTGCTCGTCTGACTTGGCAAGCATGTGAAGGTTGCGAGCTCCGCAACAATGGACTTAGCATGCTACTTTTCAGGGGTCCTTCATTGTGACCCCTTTTTTTTGACCGTTCATTTATGATTCATCCCGTCAGCCTAAGATAGGCCGGGTTCATGCCGGGGCCGATGTTTGACTGATGTTTGATATGGGCCGCAGAATGACCCCCGGTCAGTAGACAGACCCTCTCAGGGTGTTAGACTGATTCGATTGAAAAGTAAGAGGTAGAACATGGGAACTTCATTGCAACGCACTATGGCTCTGATTCCGCAAGGTAGTCTGGAAGGCTATATCCAGGCCGTCAACTCGATCCCCGTGCTGAGCGCGGAGGAAGAGCGTGAACTGGCGATGCGTTTGCAGCAGGGTGGCGATCTCGAGGCTGCCCGTCAGCTGGTCATGTCGCATCTGCGTTTTGTCGTTCACGTGGCCAAGAGCTACTCCGGCTATGGCCTGCCTCAGGCCGATCTGGTGCAGGAAGGCAATATCGGCCTGATGAAGGCGGTCAAGCGCTTCGACCCGAGTGTGGGCGTGCGTCTGGTCTCCTTCGCCGTGCACTGGATCAAGGCCGAGATCCACGAATATGTGCTGCGCAACTGGCGCATGGTCAAGGTGGCCACCACCAAGGCCCAGCGCAAGCTGTTCTTCAACCTGCGCAAGTCCAAGAAGCGTCTGGGCTGGCTGAACCACGAAGAGGTTCAGGCCGTTGCCGCGGATCTCGGGGTCTCTGCCGCCGACGTCACCGAGATGGAAGCGCGCATGAGCAACTACGATCAGGCCTTCGATCTGGTCGGTGACGATGAGGATGAAGGCGGCTTCGCCCCCGTCCATTATCTGGAAGACAAGTCTTCCGATCTGGCCGCCACCATAGAGAACGACAACTGGGACAGCCACGCCACCCGTCGCCTGAGCGCGGCCATGGCCACCCTGGACGAGCGCAGCCAGCACATCATCCGCGCCCGCTGGCTGGATGAGGAGAGCAAGACCACCTTGCAGGAGCTGGCAGACAACTACGGTGTGTCCGCCGAGCGTGTGCGTCAGCTTGAGAAAAATGCGCTCAAGAAGCTGAAGGATGCGATGGCCGCCTGAGGGCATTCACCGAGCCTGCGTCAGCTGAGAAGAACGCACTCAAGAAGCTGAAAGACGCCATGGATGCCTGAGGGCATTCTCTTGTGGAAAACAGGGCCTGATGGCCCTGTTTTTGTTTCACCGGGATCTGGTCGGCCTTGCCTTGGTTACCCTTGTGTATGGTATGTTGCCGCCACTGCCACAGTTAGGGAGAGCAGAAGTGAAACTGTTGAACGACCTGTTTACCAATAACCGCGAGTGGGCGGAACGGATCAAGGCCGAAGATCCCAATTTCTTCGCTACCCTCTCCGCCCAGCAGGCCCCCGAGTACCTCTGGATCGGCTGCTCCGACAGCCGGGTTCCCGCCAACCAGTTGATGGGGCTGCTGCCGGGGGATGTCTTCGTCCACCGCAACGTCGCCAACCTGGTGGTACACACCGATTTCAACTGCCTCTCCGTGCTGCAATACGCGGTGGAGGTGCTCAAGGTGAAGCACATCATCGTCTGCGGCCACTACGGCTGCGGCGGCGTCAAGGCGGCGATGCAGAACCAGGAGCTGGGCCTCATCGACAACTGGCTGCGCAACATCAAGGATGTCTATTTCAAGTACGGCGAAGAGCTCGAAGCCATCGAGGATGAGCACGAGCGCTTCGACTACCTGTGCGAGCTGAACGTGGCCGAGCAGGTCGCCAACGTCTGCCACACCACCATCATCCAGAATGCCTGGCGCAAGGGGCAGGAGCTGGCGGTGCACGGCTGGATCTACGGTATCAAGGACGGTCTGCTGCACGATCTCGATCTCTGCATCAGCGGCCCTGACCAGATCCCGGACGTCTACCGCGCCTGGCCGGACATGCGTCCGCCTCACCGTCGTCGCTGAGGACCCCATTGGTGGCACCCGCCCTCTATCTGCAGATCAAACAGCACATCCTGGACGGGATCCGCGAGCGCCACTATCAGGCGGGCGACAGGATCCCGACCGAGGCCGCCCTGTGCGAGCAGTTTGCCGTGAGCCGGATGACGGTCAACAAGGCGCTGCGTGAACTGGTGGCCGAGGGCTGGCTCAATCGCACCGCCGGATCCGGCAGCTTCGTGGCGGACAGACGTGCCGAGTCGCCGCTGCTGGCCATTCGCAACATAGCCGACGAGATAGCAGAGCGCGGCAGCCAGTACAGCGCCCGGGTGATCCGCCTGCAGCGCCAGGCCGCCGACGAGAAGGTGGCGGTGCGACTGGGTTTGCGGGTCGGGGCGCCCACCTTCCACAGCCTCATCGTCCATCAGGCCGATGGGGAGCCGCTGCAGCTGGAGGAGCGTTTCGTCGATGCCGAGCGCCTGCCTGGCTATGGCGAGCAGGACTTCACGAGGCAGACGCCGAACAGCTACCTGATGGAAGTCTGCCCCCTCTCCGAGATGGAGCACGTGGTGGAGGCGGTGCTGCCGAGCGCCGGCGAAGCGGGTTTGCTGCAGGTGAGGGTCGATACCCCCTGCCTGCTGCTGCATCGCCGCACCTGGTCGGATGGCTTTCTGGTCTCCTATGCCCGCCTGCTCTCGCCAGGCTCCCGCTACAAGCTGAGCTCCAAGACCCGATTAACTTAATTGTATATACATATCTTGTTTTAAGAGCCCACCCCTTGGTGGGCTTTTTTGTGCTTAAACTCTAATGAAACCGCTGTTATCAAGATGTGAACTTGATCCTTTCTTTCTCGTCAGAGATCGGCTATAAATTATTGTATATACATTTAGAGGTCGGTATGAACAAGGAACTGTTGAACTGCGAGCGGGTCTGGCTCAACGTGACACCCGCCACCCTGCGCTCCGATCTGGCGGACTACGGTCTGCTGGAACCCCATGCCCTCGGCGTGCATGAGGGCAGGATCCACGCCCTGGTCCCCATGCAGGATCTCAAGGGGCCCCATCCCGCCCACTGGCGTGACATGAAGGGCAGGCTGGTGACCCCTGGCCTCATCGACTGCCACACCCACCTCATCTTTGCCGGCAGCCGGGCCGAGGAGTTCGAGCTGCGCCAGCAGGGCGTGCCCTACAGCGACATCGCCCGCAAGGGGGGTGGCATCCTCTCCACCGTGCGGGCCACCCGGGCCGCCAGCGAGGATCAGCTCTATGAGCTGGCGGTGCCGAGGATCAAGTCCCTGATCCGGGAAGGGGTCACCACGGTAGAGATCAAGTCAGGCTACGGCCTCACCCTGGCGGACGAGCTCAAGATGCTGCGGGTCGCCCGCCGGCTGGGGGAGGCGCTGCCGATCCGGGTCAAGACCACCCTGCTGGCGGCCCATGCGGTGCCGCCGGAGTATCGCGACGATCCCGACTCCTGGGTCGAGACCATCTGCCAGGAGATCATCCCGGCGGCGGCCGAGGCGGGTCTGGCGGATGCGGTGGACGTCTTCTGCGAGCACATCGGCTTCTCCCTGGCCCAGACCGAGCAGGTCTATCTGGCGGCGGATCAATACAATCTCGCGGTGAAGGGGCACATGGAGCAGCTCTCCAACCTGGGGGGCAGCACCCTCGCCGCCAACTTCGGCGCCCTCTCGGTGGATCACCTGGAGTATCTGGATCAGGACGGGATCCAGGCGCTGGCCCACCGTGGCGTGGTCGCCACCCTGCTGCCTACCGCCTTCTATTTCCTGAAGGAGACCAAGCTGCCGCCGGTCGCCGCCTTGCGCAAGGCGGGCGTGCCCATGGCGGTCTCCTCCGACATCAATCCGGGCACGGCCCCCATCGTCTCCCTGCGCATGGCCATGAACATGGCCTGCACCCTGTTCGGCCTGACGCCGGTGGAGGCCATGGCCGGGGTGACCCGCCACGCCGCCCGGGCGCTCGGCGAGCAGGAGCGTCTGGGGCAGCTGAGAGTGGGCATGCAGGCCGATTTTCTGATCTGGAATTGCGCCCACCCCTCCGAGATCAGCTACCTGATCGGGGTCGATCAGCTGGTCAGCCGGGTTCTCAACGGGGAGGAGACGCTCCATGGATAAGTTCAACATGGCCGACATGTCGCTCTGGCAGGGACGCCAGGATCCGGAAGATGGTGAACTGGCCCTGCGCTGGCACGACAAGGTGCAACCCTGGCAAGCCGACAGCGAGCCCGGCGTGGTGCTGCTCGGTTTTGCCTGTGACGAAGGGGTGCGCCGCAACAAGGGGCGGGTCGGCGCCGCAGCGGCCCCGCTGGCGGTGCGCAAGATGCTCGCCAACACCGCCTGGCATCTGGGCCGACCCGTCCATGACGGCGGCGATCTGGCCTGCGAGGACGGCGATCTCGATGCCGCCCACGACCGTCTGGCGGAGCGGGTCGCCCGTGCGCTGGATCTGGGTCACTTCCCCCTGGTGCTGGGGGGCGGCCACGAGGTGGCGTTTGGCAGCTGGAGTGGCCTCAATCGCCATCTGGGCGGCAAGGGCCGGGTCGGCATCATCAACTTCGATGCCCACTTCGATCTGCGCATGAAGCAGGAGCAGGCGAGCTCGGGCACCCCCTTCTTCCAGATCGCCGAGCAGTGCGCCGCCCAGGGGACGCCCTTTACCTACGCCTGCCTCGGGGTGGCGGAGACCGCCAACACGGCGGCGCTCTTTGCCCGCGCCGAGGCGCTGGGAGTCTGGCACGTGCTGGACGAGGCCATGACCCAGGCCGCACTGCCCGAGCTTCTGAACGGGCTGGATGCCTTTATCGCCCGTTGCGACCACCTCTACCTCACCATCGATCTCGACGTGCTGCCGGCGGCGGTGATGCCGGGAGTGAGCGCTCCCGCCGCCCGCGGCGTGGAGCTGGCGGTCATCGAACCCCTGATCGCCCATATCCGGGCCAGCGGCAAGCTCAGGCTCGCCGATCTGGCCGAGTACAACCCGAGTCTGGATCTGGACAACCGCAGCGCCCGCGTGGCCGCCCGGCTGGTCCATCAACTAACCAAGTAGTCGGCCGACTCGCCAGGGGCACTGTGCCCTCGCATGGCGGCTGCATTGATAAACAAGGAGTGTCTATGTCTGTGCAACACCAGGATCCCCGTCACGACTCGAGCCGGGTCATTCGCGCCCCCCGTGGCACCGAGTTGACCGCCAAGAGCTGGTTGACCGAGGCGCCCCTGCGGATGCTGATGAACAATCTGGATCCGGAAGTGGCCGAGCATCCCCAGTCCCTGGTGGTCTATGGCGGCATCGGCCGCGCCGCCCGCAACTGGGCCTGCTACGACAAGATCGTCGAGGTGCTGACCCGTCTCGAGGACGACCAGACCCTGCTGGTGCAATCCGGCAAGCCGGTCGGGGTGTTCCAGACCCACAAGGACGCGCCCCGGGTGCTGATCGCCAACTCCAACCTGGTGCCCCACTGGGCCAACTGGGAGCACTTCAACGAACTCGATAAGAAGGGTTTGATGATGTACGGCCAGATGACCGCCGGCTCCTGGATCTACATCGGCACCCAGGGGATAGTGCAGGGCACCTACGAGACCTTCTTCGCGGTGGCGAACCAGCACTTCAACGGGTCGCCTGCGGGGCGCTGGATCCTCACTGGGGGCCTGGGTGGCATGGGCGGCGCCCAGCCCCTGGCCGCCACCATGGCCGGCTTCTCCATGATCGCCGTGGAGTGCGACGAGACCCGTATCGATTTTCGCTTGAAGACCCGCTACGTCGACAAGAAGGCTCATAGCCTGGATGAGGCGCTGGCCATGGTAGAGGAGGCCAGGCAGAACGGCACCGCCGTCTCCGTCGGCCTGCTCGGCAACGCCGCCGACATCTTCGCCGAGCTGGTGGCCCGTGGCATCACCCCGGATGTGGTGACCGACCAGACCTCGGCCCACGACCCGATCCATGGCTACTTGCCGCAAGGGTGGAGCGTCGCCCAGTGGCGCGAGCTGCAAAAATCTGCGCCCCAGGAGGTGAACCAGGCTGCTCGTCACTCCATGGCCCGCCAGGTGGAAGCCATGCTGACCCTGCAATCCCGTGGCGCCGCCACGCTCGATTACGGCAACAACATCCGCCAGATGGCGCTGGAGGAGGGGGTGAAAAACGCCTTCGACTTCCCCGGCTTCGTCCCGGCCTACATTCGTCCGCTGTTCTGCGAGGGCATTGGCCCCTTCCGCTGGGTGGCGCTCTCCGGCGATCCGGAAGACATCTACAAGACCGACCAGAAGGTGAAGGAGCTGATCCCGGACGATCCCCACCTGCACAACTGGCTCGACATGGCCCGCGAGCGCATCGCCTTCCAGGGCCTGCCGGCACGGATCTGCTGGGTCGGGGTCAAGGATAGAGTGCGCCTGGGTCTCGCCTTCAACGAGATGGTGAAGAACGGCGAGCTGAAAGCCCCCGTGGTGATCGGCCGCGACCACCTGGACTCCGGCTCGGTGGCGAGCCCGAACCGCGAGACCGAATCCATGATGGACGGCTCCGACGCCGTCTCCGACTGGCCGCTGCTCAACGCCCTGCTCAACACCGCGGGCGGCGCGACCTGGGTCTCCCTGCACCACGGTGGTGGTGTCGGCATGGGCTTCTCCCAGCACTCCGGCGTGGTGATCGTCTGTGACGGCACCGATGACGCCGCCAAGCGGGTCGGCCGCGTGCTGCGCAACGACCCGGCCACCGGGGTGATGCGTCACGCCGACGCCGGCTACGAGATTGCCATCAACTGTGCCCATGAGGCGAAACTGGATCTGCCGATGATCGACGCGACCGGCAAAGGGGTGAAATAAGATGTTCGAACTCAATCTGCAACCGGGCAAGCTCTGCCTCGCCACCCTGCGCCGCGTCAGCCGCGAGCCTGTGCATGTCAGCCTGGATCCGGCCGCCCTGGCGGGGATCCACGCCTCCGCTGCCGTGGTCACCAAGGTGATAGAGCAAAACCGCGTGGTCTACGGCATCAACACCGGCTTTGGCCTGCTGGCCAACACCCGGATCCCGGTAGAGCAGCTGGACGAGCTGCAACGCTCCATCGTGCTCTCCCATGCCGCCGGCATCGGTGAGTACATGGATGACGCCACCGTGCGGCTGATGATGGTGCTCAAGGTCAACTCGCTCGCCCGGGGGTTTTCAGGCATTCGGCTGACGGTGCTCGAGGCCCTGATGCGTCTCATCAACACCGAAGTCTATCCGGTGGTGCCGAAGAAGGGCTCCGTCGGCGCCTCCGGCGATCTGGCGCCCCTGGCCCATATGAGCTGCCTGCTGATAGGTGAAGGCAAGGCCCGCCACAAGGGCGAGCTGATCGACGCCGCCACTGCGCTCAAGATTGCCGGGCTCGAGCCCATCGCCCTGGCACCCAAAGAGGGGCTGGCCCTGCTCAACGGCACCCAGGCCAGCACCGCCTTTGCGCTGGAAGGGCTGTTCCATGCCGAAGATCTGTTCGCCGGTGCCATCACCATAGGCGCCATGAGCGTGGAGGCGGCCCTCGGCAGCCGCCGTCCGTTCGATGCCCGCATCCACGAGGTGCGCGGCCAGCGCGGCCAGATCGACGCCGCCGCCTGCTATCGCCACCTGCTGGTGGATGGCAGCGAGATCGGCATGTCCCACCACAACTGCGAGAAGGTGCAGGATCCCTACTCCCTGCGCTGCCAGCCCCAGGTGATGGGTGCCTGTCTGGCCCAGATCCGCCACGCCGCCGAGGTGCTGGTGTGCGAGGCCAATGCGGTCTCCGACAACCCCCTGGTGTTCGCCGATGACGAGGAGATCCTCTCCGGCGGCAACTTCCACGCAGAGCCGGTGGCCTTCGCCGCCGACAACCTGGCCCTGGCCATCGCCGAGATCGGGTCGCTGTCCGAGCGGCGCATGGCGCTGCTGATCGATTCCCGCATGTCGGGCCTGCCGGCCTTCCTGGTCAACAATGGAGGCGTCAACTCCGGCTTCATGATCGCCCAGGTCACCTCGGCGGCGCTCGCCTCCGAGAACAAGACCCTGGCGCATCCGGCCTCGGTGGACAGCCTGCCCACCTCCGCCAACCAGGAGGACCACGTCTCCATGGCCACCTTCGCCGGTCGCCGTCTGGCGGACATGGCGGAGAACACCCGCGGCATACTGGCGGTCGAGCTGCTCGCCGCCGCCCAGGGTCTGGACTTCCGCGCGCCCCTGCGCAGCACCGAGCTCATCGAGCTGGCCAAGGGACGGCTGCGTGAAGAGGTCAGCTTCTACGACAAGGACAGGTACTTCTCGCCGGACATCGAGGCCGCCGCTGCCCTGCTGGGCGCCGCCAGCTACAACGATCTGATCCCGGCCGGGGTGCTGCCCAGCCTCTAAGCGGTTATCCGCCCATAACAAAAGACCGCCCAATGGGCGGTCTTTTCGTTGCTGCGGTAGCGTGATCCGTTATTCGTGCTCGAACATCAGGAACAGATAGACCACGAACAGCACCGGAGTGAGTGCTGGCGCCGGCTACTCGTGTTCGAACATCAGGAACAGATAAACGACAAACAGCACCGGGGTGAGTGCTGGCGCCAGTTACTCGTGTTCGAACATCAGGAACAGATAAACGACAAACAGCACCAGGTGGGTGGCGCCATGGAGCACATTGGTGCGGCCGCTGCTGAAGGTCACCTTGCACACCATGAGAGTGGTGATGAGCAGCACCATGTCGGCAGGGGAGAGGCCGAGGCGCACTTCCTGACCCATCAGGGCGCCGATGAAGAGCACAGAGGGCACCGTCAGGGCTATGGTGGCCAGCACGGATCCGAAGTAGAGGTTCATGGCGCGCTGCAACTGGTTGTTGAAGGCGGCCTTGATGGCGCCGACCGCCTCGGGGGCCAGCACTATACAGGCCACGATGAAGCCGCCCAGGGCCGCCGGGGCCTCCATCACATGGACCCCGTAGTTGATGGGGATGGCCAGGGTCTTGGCCAGCAGGATCACCACCACCAGGTAGGCGAGCAGCAGCAGGGTGTGATAGACGTTGCTCTGCAGCGGGCCGTGGTGTTCCTCGTGATCCTCGTGGTCGCTGTCGACGAAGAAGTGGCTGTGGCTGCGGGTCTGGATCAGCAGGAAGACGCCATAGAGCAGGATGGAAATGATGATCAGCATCCAGGACATGGCCTTGGAGAGCCCGCCCAGGGTGCCGCCCTGGGTGAAGTTCGGCAACACCAGGCAGAGCAGGGCCAGGGGAATGATGGCCACCAGATAGGATTTGACCCCGTCCAGATTGAAGTTCTGGGTGTGATAGCGCCAGCCGCCAAACAGCAGGGTGAAGCCAACCAGCCCGGTGCTCACCAGCATCACCACGGCGAACATGGTGTCGCGGGCCATGGTGGGGTTGGGCTCGCCAGTCAGCATCACGGAGGAGATCATCACCACTTCCAGGGAGATGACCGACAGGGTCAGGATCAGGGTGCCGAACGGTTCGCCCAGCTTGATGGCCAGGGCGTCGGAGTGACGCACGACGGAGAAGATGGCCCAGGTGACGATGGCGAGCAGGGCCAGTGACACCGGCAGGTAGACCGCAAGGGGGGTTGCTTCTGTCAGCAGGTCGCTGCCCAGGGTCTTGAAGAAGAGCAGGGTCAGCAGGCCGACGGGCAGGGCAATCTCTTGCCGGATAAATGACTTCATAGGCAGTGGTTCTCATCTCGGGGCGGCCGTGGCCGACGGGTAGGGAGACAGCAGGTCGCGCCACCGGGGTGGCGCGCCAGTTCATGATAAAGGGAGTTGTCCCGTCAGAGGAGGATCATTTTGTTGCAAAAGATGAGGATCCCCGGGCGGGGACCCTGAGGTTTCTTTCTCATTGCCCGCCGGGCTGGCTCTGCCGCCATGCCAGCAGCCAGATCTTCAGCTTGGTCAGGGCCATGGGTCTGGCATAGACATAACCCTGGATCAGGTGGACCCCATGGCGGTGCAGGTAGTCGACCTGTTCCTGGGTCTCGACCCCCTCGGCGATCATCTCCATGCCTGATTCGTGGCCAAAGGCGATGGTGGCGTCCAGCACGCTGCGTTTGAGGTCGTCCGTGCCTATGGTGTCGACGAACATCTTGTCGATCTTGATCTGGCGGATGCCGAGGCGCTGCAGGTAGGCGAAGCCGCCATAGCCTGTGCCGAAGTCATCCAGCTTGAAGTGATACCCCTTCTCCTGCAGCTGCGCTATCTCCCCCATGGCCGCCTTGATATCGGTGATCGGCTTGCGCTCGGTCAGCTCGAAGGTGAGCCTGGTCGGGGAGGGCCAGTCGTGGCGCTGCAACAGGGGCCGCAGATGGGGTTGTTCCAAGTGGGCGGCCACTATGTTGACGCTGACCCACTGGGTCGGTTCCAGCCAGGGCAGATCCGCGATGACCCGCTCCAGCAGTTGCTCCGTCATGGGCAGGATCAGCCCCTGCTCCTCCGCATAGTCGATGAAGGTACCTGGGGGCACCAGCTCCCGACCCCGCTGCCAGCGCAGCAGCGCCTCGAAACCGACCACCTTCTTGCTGCGGCTGTCCACTATGGGCTGATAGAAGGGGACGAACTCGCGCCGCACCAGGGCTGCCTGCAGCAGTCCCTTGAGGGAGCGGCGGTAGTTGCGCAGCACCCAGTAGGCGGCAACCAGCAGGAGTCCCAGAGCGCCGCCATACAGGAGGCCATAGTGGCGGGCCCGCCGCTTCGCATACTCCTCCAGCGCCTTGCCCGCCCACAGGGTCTGCCTGATGTGGGTGTCTGGCGTAAAGAAACTCAGGCTCTGGCTGCTCTTGTCCTTCTTGATGGCGCTGTCCCCACGGGAAAATGGCTGCGTGATGCCGTCAGGGTGTTGCTGGCCAAACTCGAAATAGAAACAGCCCGGGCAAGGAGATTGCAGCAGATCGTGGCTCCAGCTGTTGTTCAGCACCCAGTAGGCGATATTGCCGCCCTGCCTGAAATAGGCGACCAGCTCCTGCTCTGTGTTGAAGCGGGCCTGGGTGGCCGCGAGGCCAAACTGCTCCGGTTCGGGGTAGGGGGGCAGCGAAACGGTGGCGAGGGGAAGATCCTCCCCCAGACTGGAACAGCCGCCGCCGGAGGCGAGGATGAGGCCCTGCAGCCGGATGTGGCGGCTGTAGAAACGGGGATCCCGCAACAGGGCCATGTCTGCGGGGCCGCAATCGAAGGCGAAGCTGGACAGTTGGGCGCGAATGCTCTGGTCCAGCTCATCGTGGCGCTCCGCCAGCGCGGCCTCTATCTGCGCCTTCTTTTCCTGCAACAGATGGTGGGCCAGGGGATTGCCCAGCAGCTGGCTGAGGGGCAGGCTCGCCAGCACGGGCAGGCAGAGCAGCAGCAGACTGATCCAGAAGGGAGACGCTCGTCGCAAGGGGTACCTGCCTGATGGGTGCATGGGATACAAATGGATGGCAACATCATAGCATTAGCTGCATCGATTTGAGTCGTATCGGTCACACTTGGAACAACATTCATAATGCATTGATAAACAACAATATGACAAAACGAGTGGTGAAGATTCAATCGCTGACCTGTCATAAATGACAATTGTCCAGCTTATCTGAAATGGCTAGAGTAGCGGTGCGGTTTGACTCACCGTGTGTTCAATACTCCTGTATCTATTTTTGTCAGTAGCACAGAGTGTTAGTTTTGATATGAGTGTTTCTTTTGGTCCCCGCAGTGGGACCATTTTTATGTCCGCTGCCCAGCCGGCTGCCCGATTTTCTCCTCCCCCCGAGTCTCTTCCTTCACCAGCGGTCACCCCCGGGCATGAGCGGCCCTGACGCTTATTTGCAGAAGCGGGATCTGCAACCATAGGCGGGGTTTGGCCAAGGCTGATACCATGGGGCCTTATGGATGCTGTCGGCTACGGAAAGGCACATGAAACTGACCACTCAACTCGTCTCCTTTATTACGCTGTGCGTGATCGCGGCCATGGCCGTGGTGATGCTCGGCGGGGTCTTCAGTTTCCGCCAGATGGGGATGGAGCTGCAGCAAAACCGGGTCGACTCCCTGGTGGAGATCATCGACAAGCAACTGGGGGTGACCGACGATCAGCAGGCCCTTGCCCGCTGGCTGCCCTCCCTGCTGCGGGCCTCCCACGTGGTCGAGCTGGAGATCCGCCAGGATAGCCAGCGGGTCTACTGGTTTCGCGATGTGCAGCAGCAGACGGACGAGAGTCTGCTGATCCCCTACAGCAAGGCCATTCCCAATCAGGCCGGCATGCAAGCCGAGTTCAAGCTGGACAGGCCCTTCAAGGAGTTCGAGTACTCCATGCAGGCCATGTTCGGCATCTCCCTCGGGGTCTTCATCGTGGTGTTCGGCCTCTGGTACTCCATCCGCTGGTTGCGCCAGCAGTTGCGTGGTGCCGAGCTGCTGGCGGAGCGGGCCCAGCTGATCCTGGATGGCAAGCTCACCAAGCTGGCCCATGATCCCGCCGACGAGTGGCCCCTCTCCGCCAGCCAGGCCCTCACCCATCTGCTGGCCGAACTGGCCGATGCCCGCAAGGAGCGCAGCCGGTTCGACAACTTCATCCGCAGCAACGCCTTCGTCGACAAGACGACCGGCATAGGCAACCGCCTCTTCTTCGACAACCGGCTGGAAAACGCCATCATGGAGGCGAGCGTGATCAGCGGCGGTGTCCTGCTGATCGAGCTGGCCGGCCTGGAGGAGCTGGATCCCGAGCTGAGCGGACGCCCGAGCCAGGATCTGCTGATGGAGGCGAGCGCCTCCATCGGTACCTTCGTGCGCAAGCACAGCGGTGCCCTGCAGGCCCGCTACGCCGGCCAGGTCTTTGCCGTGCTGCTGCCCAACATGTCCGAGAGCGAGATGGTGGACGGCGCCAGCCAGCTGCTCAAGAGCCTGCAACGGCTGCACTGGCCCGAGTCGGTCAATCTGGACACGGCCGTTTACCTGGGGGCCGTCTGCTACCAGGCAGAGGACTCCCTGCTCAAGGTGCAGGAAGAGGCCGAGCTGGCCCTCAAGAGCGCGCGCCTGCAGGGCCACAGCGGCTGGTTCCTCTACGAGAAGTCCCTGGACGAGGAGGCGAGCAACAAGGGGACGGTGCGCTGGCGCACCCTGATCAACCGCCGCATCGAGGAGCAGGGGATCTCCTTCTATCTGCAGCCGGTGCAGCAGGAGCGGGATCAGGTGGTGCTGCAACAGGAGCTGCTGATCCGCCTCCATGACGAGCAGGGGCGGGAGCTGCAGGCGGGGGTCTTCATGCCCATGGCGGAGAAGGCCGGCCTGCTGCTGCCCCTGGACCGGCTGGTGGTCACCCAGACCCTGCGCCTGCTGCGCCAGCGACCGGAGTCGAGCTGCCCCGTCAGCCTCTCCCTCAGCGCCCAGAATCTGCTCAACCGGGAGTTCCAGCGGGAGCTCTTCTTCGAGCTGTTCCAGCGGCCGCGCAGCATCAACGAGGGGTTGATCCTGCAACTGTCCGAATCCCAGGTGACCCGTCACTACGAGGCGCTCAAGCGGCCTCTGCGGGCACTGCGCATGCTGGGGTGCCGACTGGCCATAGATCACGCCGGCCAGGATGTGGTGAGCACCCAGTACATCAAGGAGTTCGAGATCCACTTCCTCAAGCTGCACCCCAGCCTGGTGCGGGAGATCCACCTGCGTCAGGTCAACCAGATGGCGGTGCGCAGCCTGGTGGGGGGGTGTGCCAATACCCAGACCCGGGTGATCGCGGTGGGGGTGGAGAGCGGCGACGAGTGGAAGATGCTGCGCCACCTCGGGGTGCACGCGGGCCAGGGGCCCTGGTTCGCCGAACCAGAGCGGCTGGTGATGCCCATATGACGGAGCCCGTCCCAAGGGCGAGTGAATGATCCTGGCTTACAGCCTGCCCTGCTCCCTGAGTCCCGCCAGCCCCTGCAGGCCGCCGGTGTGGATGAAGACCACCTGGCTGCCGCGGGGGATCCGGCCCGCGGCCAGCTCCCGAAACAGTCCCCACATCGCCTTGCCACTGTAGATGGGCTCAAGCGGCAGGCCTGTGTGGGCACTGAAGGCCTGCACCCATTGCCAGAGGGCCGGGCTGAATTTGGCGTAACCACCGCCGTGGTGATCCAGGGCTATCCGCCAGTTGCCGGTCGTGGCCGCCGCCGGGTTGAGCCGGCACACCTCATCGTGGAGGAAGGCGCCCCCCTTGAGCACGGCGATGGCGAGGATCTGCTCCCTTTCCCGCTTGCCCGCGATGAGCCCCGCCAGGGTGCCGCCGCTGGCGCAGGGCAGTACCCAGAGATCCGGCGAGAAGGGCACCTCGGCCACCAGCTCGGCCACCCCCGGGATGGCGAGCGGGCTGCTGCCCCCTTCCGGCACTATCAGGGTGTCCGGTGCCTCGAACTGGGCCAGCCAGTCCGGATCCTGGCGCCGCCGATAGCTCTGGCGGTCGACGAAAACGAGATCCATGCCCCAGCCTCTGGCCGCACTCAGGGTTGCGTTGCTGACGGTGTCGGCTTCACCGCGTATGATGCCCGTGGTGCGCAGCCCGGACCTGAGTCCGGCCGCCGCCAGGGCGTGGATGTGATTGGAGTAGGCCCCCCCAAACGACAGCAGGTGGGTCTTGCCCTGCTCCTGCGCCTGTTGCAGATGGTACTTGAGCTTGCGCCACTTGTTGCCGGAGAGGGTCGGGTGGATCAGATCATCCCGCTTGCACCAGAGCCGCACGCCCTGGGCATCCAGCAGGGGGTGGTGAACGGGGTGCAGGGGCGAGGGGATCCGAGCGGGGGCCAGGATGGCGTCCCCGGAGGACGCCAGGGTGGAGGTCAATGCATCGTTTGTCATAAATATGGAGGCTAATAGCCTGTTTATGTTAAGGTTTAGTCCGTTTCATGCAGCCAGGTCCAGGTCTAGATGAAGTCACTTTTCCGACGTTCGCCCCCCAGCCATCAGGTGGGACTCCTGCTGGCCAGCGATCGCATCCTGCTGGCTTGTGTGGAACCCGTCCCCATCTTTACCAGCCGCGCCATCAATGGCCCCCACGACTGGCCCAAGGCCATGGGGGAGCTGTTTGCCCAGCATGGACTGGCCAAGTCTAAGGTGCGGGTGGCCCTGGCCGCCAGCCTTTATCAGCAGATCCAGATCGACAAGCCCGCCGTGCCCGATGCCGAGATGGCGGGGGCCCTGCCCTGGGCCATCAAGGATTTCGTCAACGAACCCGTGTTGCAGCTCGCCATGGACTATGTTGATCTGCCGACCCCCCCTGCGGGTCGACCACGAATCAACGTGATCTGCGTTCCCAAGAGCCGGGTGCAGCAGCTGGCGGACGCGGTCAACGGCGTGGCGACCCTGGAGGCCATCGTCAGCGACGAGCTGGCCATGACGGCCCTCTACGAGGCGGATCAGACGGTGCGCATGCTGCTCTGGCAGCCCAGGGGGCAGGAGTTGCAACTGCTGGTCTTTTATCGGGGAGGCCTCTGCTTCTCGCGCCCGCTGCGCGGGTTTGTCAGCCTCACCGGTGCCCATGAGCCCGATCAGGGGATGCTCGACGGGCTGGCGCTGGAGATCCAGCGCTCCCTCGACTACCTGGCGGGCCAGCTCAAGCTGCCGGAGCCGGGCCAGATGCAGCTCGCCATCGGCTCCCCCTTCATCGGCACCCTGGTGCGCCACCTGGAGCAGGCGTTCGGCTTCCCAGTGTCCGCCATGGCCAACAAGGCGGTGCTCGCTGGCGTCGAATACCTCTGCGCCTATGGTGCGGCCCTGGGAGGCGAACGATGAGCCGGGTTGCGGACGTCATCCTTCACACCGCCATGGGCAACAAGACCCAGTGGCTCGCCGGTGTCGAATACCTCTGTGCCTATGGTGCAGCCCTGGGCGGGAGCGAAGGATGAAACACCATATCAACCTCTATGGCGCCGAATTCAGGCCAAGGCGCCTGTGGGCCAGCCTCAATCAGATGGCCCTGGTCTGGGGCGGCTGCCTGCTGCTGCTGGTTGCGGCCACCTTTTTCTATGGCTGGCAACAGCGGGGGGTCGACCGCGAGCTGGCCCAGGTGCGTGCGCTGCTCGATGTGCAGCGCGGCGAGGCAACAAGGCTCGATGCCGCCCTGGCGCGCCATCAGGCAGACGGTCAGCTGCAACAGCAGCTGGTCGACAAGCGCGAGGAGCTGGCTGCCAAGCAGGCGCTGATGCGCCAGCTCGGCAGCCTCTCCCTGCAAAAATCCCAGGGCTACGCCGGCGTGATGGCGGATCTGGCCCGTCTGCGGGATGCCCGCCTCTCCCTGCAACGGATCGAGATAAGTGACGGGCGCATCAACCTCTCCGGGGTGGCCGAGCGCAGTCAGGATGTACCCGCCTGGGTGAACCGCTTCAAGCAGACTCCGTCCCTGGCGGGCAAGCAGTTTGGCGAGCTGACCCTGAGTCGGGACAAGGCAGGCCAGCTGGCCTTCCAGCTCAGCGGCATAGCACGGGAGACCCCATGATGGAGATGACGGCACAGTGGCGGGCCTGGGCACAGAGTGTGGCCGCCCTCAGCCTGCGGGAGCGGGTCTTGATCCTGCTGACGGGCATTATCTTGCTGGGGGCAGCCGGGATCTACGGCTGGCTGGATGCCGCCGACACCCGCCTGAGCCAGGAGCGGCAGGCGCTGACGGCGGCGCAGCGGGATCTGGAGATCCTGACCCTGGAGAACCAGGGCAAGCAGGCCCGGCTGGGGCGGGATCCCAACGCCCAGGTGCGCCAGCAGCTGGCTGACGTGGAGGCGTCCCTCGGTCGGCTGGACGCCGAGCTCAAGGCCCAGACGGTGGATCTGATCCCGGCCCACGAGATGCCGGCCGTGCTGGAAGCCCTGTTGTCTCGCTCCGCCAACCTGCATATGCTGGCGCTCACCTCCCTCAAGCCCGAGCCGCTGATGGCCGGCGAGCAGAAGGCCAACCTGTTCAAGCACGGGATCCGGCTCCAGCTGGAGGGGGGCTATTTCGATGTCTACCAGTACCTGAAGGCGCTGGAGGCACTGCCCCGCCACTTCTACTGGAAAGGGTTCGACTACAGGGTGGTCGAGCATCCCAAGGCGGCGGTGGAGATGGAGATCTACACCCTGAGCACCAGCAAGGAGTTCATTCGTGGCTAAGTGGCTGACATTGTTGTGCTGCCTGCTGGGCCCGCTGGCCCAGGCGGAGGTGTTGCAGGATCCGACCGCCCCCCTGGCCGGCAGCGGCGCGGCGGCGAGCCCGAGCAAGGGCGCCGGTCTGCCCAGGTTGCAGAGCGTCATCCTGGGCAACGGACCGGCGCTGGCGGTGCTCGACGGTCAGAGCTATCGGGTGGGCCAGCGGATCGACGGTTTCCTGCTGGTGGGCATCAGCGCCGATGCCGTGGTACTGGAGAAGGCGGGCAAGCGTCAGACACTGACCCTGTTTGGCAGCAAGATCCGGATGTGAAGTCGGTTCCGCGCGGGATGCCGCGGGCCAGGTTTGTCGAGTTTCATTGCGAGTCAGGTGCACCAATAACATGAAAAAACACCATTTCTGTCTGCTTCCCCTCGCATTGGCGGTGGCGGCTTGTACCAGCTATCAGCACCCCGAACCGGTGCAGGCCAAGGACGCCCTCAAGCAGGCCATGAAGGAGCAGACCCCGACCGCGCCGCTGACCACTTTGCCTCCCTCGGTGCAGAGCGAACTGCTGCAGCTCAATCGTCCCCAGCAACCCCTGGCGGTTCCGGAGAAACGGCTGCGCATCGCGGCCCATGACGTCGATGCGGTGGAGTTCTTCGGTTCCCTGTTCAAGGGCTCCCGCTACAGCGTGGCCGTCCATCCCGGGGTGGCCGGTGCCATCTCGGTGGAATTGAAAGACGTGACCCTGCAGGAGGCGCTGGCCACGGTCGGCGACATGTACGGCTTCGACGTGCAGCGCAAGGGCAACGTGTTTCACGTCTATCCGGCGGGTCTGCGCACCGAGACCATCCCGGTCAACTACCTGATGATGGCCCGTCGCGGCCTCTCCCGCACCTCGGTCAGCACCGGCGGGGTGACGGCCAACGACAACAACAATAACGGCAACAACAACTTCGACAGCAGCGGCAACAATAACAACGGCAACAACAACCTCGGCTCCTCCAACGGGGACAACGGCAACAGCAACAGCAACGGCACCCGGATCGAGACGGACAGCAACAACGACTACTGGACCGATCTGCGGGACGCCCTGCAGACCCTGATCGGCACCGGCGAGGGGCGGGCCGTCATCACCAGTCCCCAGGCGGGCCTGGTCACCGTACGTGCCTATCCGAAGGAGCTGAAAGCGGTGCGCGAGTTCCTGGATCAGTCCGGCGAACACCTCAAGCGCCAGGTGGTGCTGGAGGCGCGGATCCTGGAGGTCTCCCTCAACGAGGGCTACGAGCAGGGGGTGGACTGGAGCGGTCTCTCCGCCAGCTGGGACGGCAACAAGGGCATCACGGGGGGCGGCTCCCTGCTCGACAGCCCCATCGCCTCGACCCCCAACCAGATCTTCAGGGCCCTGGGGGGCGGCGCCGGTTTCACCATCTCCGATGGCAACTTCAACGTGGCGGTCAGCCTGCTCAAGACCCAGGGGGACGTGAACACCCTCTCGAGCCCGCGCGTCACCGCCACCAACAACCAGAAGGCGGTGATCAAGGTGGGGACGGACGAATACTTCGTCACCAACGCCTCGACCACCACCACCACCTCGGGCAACTCGGCGCCCATCGTCACGCCGAACGTGGAGCTGACCCCCTTCTTCTCCGGCATCGCTCTGGACGTGACCCCGCAGATCGATGAGCAGGGCAAGGTGCTGCTGCACATCCACCCCTCCGTCATCGACACCGAGGAGCAGAGCAAGACCATCAACGTCGGCACGGCGGATCCCCTGGTGCTGCCGCTCGCCAAGAGCGCCATTCGAGAATCTGATACCGTGGTGCAGGCCAACAACGGCGACATCATCGTCATCGGCGGCCTGATGAAGACCGACAAGCAGGAGATCGTCAGCAAGGTGCCGCTGCTGGGGGATATTCCCTGGGTCGGCGAAGCCTTTACCAACCGCCGGGAGAGCACCAAGAAGGTAGAGCTGGTGATCCTGCTCAAGCCGACAGTGGTGGAAAAAGACACCTGGCAGAAGGAGCTGCAACGCTCCTCCGAGCTGCTGGACAAATGGTATCCGCCCAAGGGCTAAGCCATGATGCTGAATTGGTCTATTCCCGGTGTTTCCCTGCCGCGAGCCTTTGAGCTCTGCCTGGGGGGGGCGTCCTTATGTACCTGAGCCATTTCGGTTTGCAGGAGGCCCCCTTTGGCCTGACCCCGAACACCGGCTTCTACTACGGCCTGCCTCCCCACGAGGAGGCCATGCAGGTGCTGAACTGGGCGCTGGCACAGGGAGAGGGCTTCATCAAGGTGACCGGCGAGGTGGGCACTGGCAAGACACTGCTCTGCCGCAAGCTGCTGAGCGAGCTCGGCTCCGAGGCGTGCCCGGTACGCCTGGCCTGGCTGCCCAATCCCCACCTCACGCCGGGGGAACTGCGCACCGCCCTGGCCCTGGAGCTGGGACTGGCGGTGCAGGGGGAGAGCGAGCTGGATCTCACGGATCGCATCCATCGCCACCTCATCGCCCTGCACCAGCAGGGGAGCCGGGTGGTGGTGCTGATCGACGAGGCGCAGGCCCTGCCGGACGAGACCCTGGAGGCCATCCGCCTGTTCGGTAATCTGGAGACGGAGTCCAGCAAGCTGCTGCAAATCGTGCTGTTCGGCCAACCCGAGCTGGATGTCCGGCTGGCCAGGCCCCACCTGCGCCAGCTTCGCCAGCGCATCGGCTTCTCCTACTGCCTGCGCCCCCTGCGGTGCGATGAAACCCGAGCCTATCTGGAGCACAGGCTGCACGTCTCTGGCTATCGCGGGGCGACGCTGTTTGGCGGCCTGGCCCTGCGCCTGCTGTGGCGGGCATCCCGCGGCATTCCGCGGCTCATCAACGTGTTGGCCCAGAAGTGCCTGATGCTGGCCTACGGCCGCGGGACGCGCCGGATCGACAGCGCCCTGGTGCGCCTCGCCATTCGCGATACCGATGACGCCCGTGGTGGCTCATTCGTGCGCTGGTGGCCCCTGTTGCTGCTGCTGGGCGCAGCCCTGGCCTATGGAGTCTGGTCATGAGCGTGATCAATCAGATGCTCAAAGATCTGGAGCAGCGCCAGTCAGGATCCGATGGCGCCGCCGTCTATGTGGCGCCGGCGCGTCAGCAGGGGTGGTGGATGCTGGTGCTGACCCTGCTGTGCACCCTGGCGCTGGCCATCCTCGGCTGGCGCACCTGGATCTACTGGCAGCAGAGCCAGCGCACGGCGCAGCCGACGGTTCAGTTGACTACCTCGCTCGCCCCGGTGAGCGAGCCGTCGCTGCCTGCCTCCTCTGCCACCGAGGTGGTCGCCGTTGCCCCCGAACCCAGTGGGGCTGCCGCCTCCGGGGTGGTTGGGGTGGATGGTGCCATAGCGGCGAGGGCTGGCGACACCGCCGACCTGGAGACGGGATCCTCGGCGAGCGGGGAGGTCGCCGACGAGGCCCCGGCGTCACAGGCCCTGGCCGAGATGCCGCCGGAGGATGAGGTCACGCCGAGCGATGAAGAGTTGCAGCCGGATCTCTATGCCGAGCTGGCCGCAGAGCAGGAGGCTGCCCCTCAGGAGGTGACCGCCCCGCCCCGCAAACCCGGCGTGCTGAAGATAGAGACGGTGGATCTCTCCGAGCCCGAGCTGGCGGCCCTGGCCGAGCGCAAGGCGACCACCGCCATGGCCAAGGGCCAGATGCGGGAGGCCCAGGACAACTATTACCAGGTGCTGCTCCATGATCCGCACAATCAGGGGGCGCGCGAACAGCTCGCTGGCCTGCTCTACGGCGAGGGACGGCTGACCGAGGCCAGCCAGGTGCTGGAGGAGGGGCTGAGGCTGGATCCCGCGCAGGCCGATCTGCGGCTGCTGCTGGCCCGGGTGGCCATCAGCGGCGGCGATCGCCAGAAGGCGCTGGACTGGCTCACCGGTTATCAGCCGGACCTGGCCGCCAATCTGGACTATTACGCCACCTGGGCGGGGCTCGCCCAGGAGCTGGGTCAGCCAGCCCAGGCGTCCGAGCTCTACGTCAAGTTGTTGCGCCAGCAGCCGGATCAGGGGCGCTGGTGGCTGGGGCTGGGGGTGGCCGAGGATGGTCAGGGCCACCGCCAGCGGGCGCTGGACGCCTATGGCAATGCCCAGCTGCACGGGGATCTGGGCGAGGCATCGACCCGCTGGCTGGAACAGCGGATTGCCCAGCTGACGTCCTCACCCTGACCCTCTCCCAGGGGGGGCGACCGGGGCCGAGTCGGGCTCCCGGGATGAGGGGCACGTAATCGGACGCGGTGGCGGTTCATCACTGTCATCGGCGTAATCAGAATCAGGAATTCGGAGTAGCAATGGCACAACCCAGACTGAAAATGCGCCTCGGCGACCTGTTGGTACAGGAGCAGATCATCTCGGATGATCAGTTGCAGCTCGCCCTGCAGCAGCAGCGTCAGACCGGGCGCAAGCTGGGGACCACCCTCATCGATCTCGGCTTCATCAGCGAGGTGCAGTTGCTGCAGTTCCTCGCCCGCCAGCTGGACGTGCCCTTCTTCGATCTCAACAACCTCACCATAGACGCCTCGGCCGTGACCCTGTTGCCCGAGGTGCAGGCCCGTCGCTACCGTGCGCTGGCGGTCAACCTCAGCGACGACAAGGTGACCGTGGCCATGTCTGATCCCGCCGACCTGAGCGCCCTGGATGCCATCGCCGCCCTGCTCAGCCCGCGGGAACTGGTGCTGGCGGTGGCGCGGGAAGGCCAGTTGCTGGAGTATTTCGACCGCCTCTATCGCCGCACCCGGGAGATAGAGAGCTTCGCCGAACAGCTGCACGAAGAGTATCAGGACGCCGGTTTCGAGCTGGGATCCAGCAATCTCGGGGCCGGTGACGAGGGGGAGGCGACCGTGGCCAAGCTGCTGCGCTCCCTGTTCGAGGACGCGGTGCAGGTGGGGGCCTCCGACATCCACATAGAGCCGGACGAGAAGGTGCTGCGCATTCGCCAGCGCATCGACGGCGTGCTGCATGAAAACATACTGAGCGAGGTGCGCATCGCCCAGGCGCTGGTGCTGCGCCTCAAGCTGGTGGCCGGGCTCGACATCTCCGAGAAGCGGCTGCCCCAGGATGGCCGTTTCGCCATGAAGGTGCGCGGCCGGGACGTGGATGTGCGTATGTCCACCATGCCGGTGCAGTACGGGGAGTCGGTGGTGATGCGACTGCTGGATCAATCCTCCGGCATACTGTCCCTGGCGGAGACCGGCATGCCGCCGGCCATCCTGAGCCGCTTCCGGCGCCAGCTCAAACGGCCCCACGGCATGATACTGGTGACGGGCCCCACCGGCAGCGGCAAGACCACGACGCTCTACGGCGCCCTCTCCGAGCTCAACCAGGCCAGCCACAAGATCATCACGGTGGAGGATCCGGTGGAATACCGGCTGCCCCGGGTCAATCAGGTGCAGGTCAACCCCAAGATAGGCCTCACCTTCTCCCAGGTGCTGCGCTCCACCCTGCGTCAGGATCCCGACATCCTGCTGGTGGGGGAGATGCGGGACAACGAGACGGTGGAGATAGGCCTGCGCGGCGCCATCACGGGCCACCTGGTGCTGACCACGCTGCACACCAACGATGCGGTGACCAGTGCGTTGCGCCTCATCGACATGGGGGCCCCCGGCTATCTGGTGGCGAGCGCCCTGCGCGCCGTGGTGGCCCAGCGCCTGGTGCGGCGGCTGTGTGAACACTGCGCCTGCGAGACGGCGCCGGACCAGGGGCAGGCCACCTGGCTCACCATGCTCTCCGGCGAGGCACCCGGCCAGCACCTCTACCGCAAGGGGCGGGGCTGCCAGAGCTGCAACTTCACCGGTTATTCGGGCCGGATCGGGGTCTACGAGCTGCTGGAGCTGGATCAACCCATGATGGATGCCCTGCGCCGCAACGATGCGGAGGGCTTCGCCCGGGCGGCGCGCGAGCACGAGCACTACCGGCCCCTGGCCCTGACGGCGCTGGACTATGCCCGGGAGGGGATCACCTCGGTGGACGAGGTGCTCAGGCTGGCCGAGGATCTGGGATAAGCCATGGGCAGCTTCAACTACAAGGGGCGTGACAGTCAGGGCCAGGCCGTCAGCGGCGTGGTGGAGGCCGCCAGCGAGCTGGCCGCCGCCGAGCAGCTGATGCGCCGCGGCGTGATGCCCACCGAGCTGAAGGCGGGCAAGGCAAAGTCCGCTGGCATCGACTGGTCGCTGCTGCTGGAGGGGAGCGTCAAGCTGGAGGAGCTGGTGGTGTTCAGCCGCCAGATGTATGCCCTGACCCGGGCGGGGATCCCCATACTGCGCGCCATCGCCGGGCTGGAGGAGAGCGCCCACGGCAAGCCCCTCAAGCGGGCACTCCATGCCCTGGGGGAGGATCTCGGCAACGGGCGGCCGCTGTCGAGCTCGATGCAGGCCCATCCCAAGGTGTTCAACAGCCTGTTCGTCGCCATCATCCACGTCGGCGAGAACACCGGCCAGCTGGAGGAGGCCTTCCTGCAGCTCGCCAACTATTTCGATCTGGAGCTGGAGACCCGCAAGCGGATCAAGACCGCCATGCGCTACCCCAGCTTCGTGATGATCGCCATCGGCATCGCCATGGTGATCCTCAATATCATGGTGATCCCGGTGTTTGCCGGCATGTTCGCCAAGTTCGGGGTGGAACTGCCGCTCGCGACCCGGATCCTGCTCGCCACCTCCCACTTCTTCGTCCACTACTGGTGGCTGCTGCTGGCCATCCTGGCGGGCATGGTGTTTGGCTGGCGCCGCTGGGTCGCCAGCCCCCGGGGCAAGCTGACCTGGCACCGCTGGCAGCTCAAACTGCCCATAGTCGGCACCATCATAGAGCGCTCCCTGCTGGCCCGCTTCGCCCGCAGCTTCTCCATGATGCTCAAGGCCGGGGTGCCGCTCAACACGGCTCTGACCCTGGTGGCCGATGCGGTGGACAACGCCTGGATGGCGGGGCAGATCCGCGACATGCGGGCGGGCATAGAGCGGGGCGAGAGCCTGCTGCGCACCGCAGGGGCCAGCGGCCTGTTCACCCCTCTGGTGATGCAGATGATCGCGGTGGGGGAAGAGACGGGCCAGGTGGACGAGCTGCTGCACGAGGCGGCCGAGTATTACGAGCGGGAGGTGGATTATGACCTCAAGAGCCTCACCGCCCGCATCGAGCCGATCCTCATCGGCATAGTGGCCGTCATGGTGCTGGTGCTGGCGCTGGGTATCTTTACGCCCATGTGGGACATGATGCGAGCGGTGCGGGGTCAATGATAGGCCTCGGCATCTTCACTCCCCTGATGGTGGGGCATGATGCGAGCGGTGCGGGGTCAATGATATGCCGCGGCATCTTCACTCCCCTGATGGTGGGACATGATGCGAGCGGTGCGGGGTCAATGATAGGCCGCGGCATCTTCACTCCCCTGATGGTGGGACATGATGAGAGCGGTGCGGGGCCAGTGATGCATGCTGTTTGTGGTAGACAAGGTGCGGGGGAGGCATGAGCAGACAGTCCGAGCAGGATGAGCGCTGGCTGGGGGGTTACAGGCGGCTGATCGCCTGCATCTTGCTGCTGGTCATCCTTGCCACCCTGGCCCTGAGCTATCGCAACCACAGGGAGGAGGCGCTGGCGGTCAGCCTGAGCCTGCTGGGGGAGCAATTTGCCGAGCGGGCCCAGCGACTGCACGGGCGCTGGTTCGATGAGCGGCGCCCCGCCGTGCTGCATGCAGAGGGGGTGGCCTGGCAGTTCGATGGGCGGGGCTGGCCGCTGGCGGTGTTGCCGCTGCAGTCCCCCTCCGCCAACTGCCGTCAGCTCTGGCTGACGCTGATCGGCCCCGAGGATCCGGGGCTGCCCTCCTGGCAGGCACTCGCCAGCCCGCATGGGGACGGTTGCGAGTTTGGTTGGGAAGGGCACTGGCTGTTCTACCGTTTCAGCGATGGCCGGGTACTGGCGAGGCCTTGAGTCGATCTCTCAAGTGCTTCAGCGACATGATTTTTTTCTATCTGCATGAAATAATGCGGACCATTACGGAGGCAGCATGGCAGCAAAGAGAGTGAGCGCCGGCCAGGGACCGGGTCAGATGGCCGGTTTTTCCCTGATCGAGCTGGTGATCGTCATCGTGATTCTGGGGATCCTGGCCGTCACCGCCTTGCCCCGTTTTCTCGACGTGACCGACGAGGCGAAGAAGGCCAGCGTGGAAGGGGTGTCCGGCGGTTTCGCCACCGGGGTCTCCCTGGTGCGGGCCCAGTGGGAAGCCGAGGGGCGTGCCAAGCAGGACAGCCTCAATACCGTGCTGTACGACGGTTCCCGTTTCTATCTGACCACGCCGACCGACAGCCAGGTCAGCAACGGCGAGCTCTCCCCCGGTTATCCCATGGACACGGCGGCGAGCGGTGCTCCCGATGTGGATCCGGCCAATCTGACGGCGGCCCGCTGTCTCAATATTTGGGAGGGCTTGTTGCAGAATCCTCCCAAGGCTACTGCCAACTTTGACGAGGTGCGCGGTAGCGGCAATGACCTGAAGTTCTATGCCACGGTGAGCAACAATGGACTGGATTCGGTCTGCCGTTACTATCTGGTCAACAGCCTGAGCAAGGGAAGTGATGGGCGCTATCAGGACCCGCAAGGGAGCACCGATGCCTACATGAGTTTCAGTTACCGCCCGGCCTCCGGCCAGGTGACTACCAATATCAATTGATAAACAGAGGAAAACGTAATGAAAAAGCAGGCGGGTTTTACCCTGATCGAACTGGTGATCGTGATCATCATCCTGGGCATTCTGGCGGTCACCGCCGCGCCCAAGTTCCTGAATCTGCAGGATGATGCGCGTACTTCCACCCTGAAAGGGGTTGAGGGCTCGCTGAATTCTGCCGGTGCCATGGTCTACAGCAAGGCTGTTATCGCAGGTAAAGACACTACAGCTTCCGATACGCTGGATATCGGTAATGGTGTCAATGTCGGTATTGCCTTTGGGTATCCCAAGGCGACCAAGGATGATCTGGAGAAAGTATTGCAACTGAGCACTAATGATTGGAGTTTCGGTACTCCTGCATCTAGCAGCATCAGGATCTTCCCGGCTGGTGTTTCCGCCAGCACTGCCACCGACTGTTATGTCACCTATACACAAGCTATTACTTCTGGCTCTCAGCCAACTGCAGCAGTCACTGCTTGTAAGTAAATCTTATAAATTAACAAGATAGAGAGAGGCTGTCCTCTCTCTATTTCTTTTAAAGGTTGCTCATCATGACTGAACGGGACGAAGGTTTTACCCTGATTGAGCTGGTGATCGTAATCCTGTTGCTCGGGATTCTGGCCGCCTTTGCCGTGCCCAAGTGGCTGGGCAAAGGCGGCTTTGAAACCCATACCCTGCGTGACGAGCTGGTGACCCGGCTGCGGCTGGTGCAGACCATGAACATGCATGAAGGGGAGGCGCGCTGCACCCAACTGGTGCTGGAGCAGAGTCGCTTCGCTCACCTGACCCAGACGGGCAGTTGTGCGCCCGGGTCCATCATAGATAACTGGGAGGCGGACGAGCGGAGCCGAGGGCGCGTCGTCACGGCCTCCGGCGATATCTCTCTGCCGCAAGGCAGCTTTACTTTCGACAAGCGCAGCGGCCGTCCGCTCTCACCCTCCACCTGCGTCAATGGCTGCAACCTGGTGGTGAGCAGCGGGCAGGAGAGCGCCCGGCTGCGCATCGAGCCGGAAGGTTATATCCATGCGATCCCCTAAGGTCCGTCGCGGCTTCACCCTGATCGAGTTCGTGGTCGGCATTGTGCTGCTGGCCATCGCCCTGACCGGTATTCTGGGGCTTCTCATCAATCAGGCGCCCCAGGGGGTGGATCCGGTGCAGCAGGTGCGGGGCGCCCAGCTGGCCCAGCGGATCCTCGGCGAGGTGCTGCAAAAATCCTTCGATGAACACTCGGATCACAATGGCGGCCGTTTTCGCTGCGCCGAGACCGTCGGCACCCCTGCGATAACCTATCCCGCCTGCACCCCGGTCGCCGAGTACGGCCCGGATGGGGGCGAGATGCGCCCCTACGAGTTCAACGACGTGGATGATTTCGATACAGCTGGCAACTGGGTGGACGCCAACCAGTTTACCCAGACGGACGCAGAGGGGGTCAGCGACCAGGAGTATCGCCACTATCAGGTCAGGATCGCCGTCACCCCGGACACCCTGTTCGGGAGCCCGGGCCTGGGGGCCGAATCCATCGGCAAGCGCGTCGCCCTGACAGTGCGGCTGCCGGACCAGAGCGAGCTGGCTTTCACCCTCTACCGGGGGAACTACTGATGGGCAAGCCGCATTCCCGTTATGCCGCGTCCGATGACGCATCTGTTACCACAGCCCGTTACCGCGTCCGACCCGGGCGGGCACGGGGTTTCACCCTGGTGGAACTGGTGATGGTGATCTTGCTGCTCGGGGTCATGGCCACCTTTACCAGCCAGTTTATCGGCATCGGCACCCAGATTTACGGGGATGTCAGCCGCCGGGAGCAGCTGATGAGCGATGCCCGCTTCGCTCTGGAGCGGCTCAACCGCGAGCTGCGCGATGCGGTGCCGGGCTCGGTGCGCATCGAGGATGAGGCGGGCAATCCTCTGGATAAGGGGGCCTGCCTGCGCTTCTGGCCCATCGCCACCGCCAGCCGTTATCTGGGCGCTGCGGCCAGCGGCGGGCTCACCATAGTGGAGCCCGAGGTGCTGCCCCGGGAGGAGGACGAGGCCATCGTCTACCCCCTTGCCGATCCGGCTCTCAACCTGGAGCAGGGGTGCCTCCATGGCAACTGCGTGGCCAGGGTCACCTCGGTGGGGAGCCCGGTCTCGGGGGCCTTGTCGCTGACGGTGGATGACACCTTCGCCAAGGAGTCGCCGGGGCAGCGCATCTATTTTGCCCGTCAGCAGGTGCGTTACTGCGTGACGAATGCCGCCCTGACCCGGGCCAGCGCCGCCATAGGCACTGACTTTCACGGGAGCTCGCCGGCCCTGATGGCCGAGCATATCCGCCCTGCGCTCTATTACTTCTACCGTGAACCTGCCGCCTTCAGCCAGAGCGAGGTGGGACTGCGGATGGAGCTTGAGCAGCGCGGCGAGCGCGTCCTCTTCAACCACAAGCTGGAGACGCTCAATGTTCCCTAGGCCCCCCCGCAGGCTGGCGCCCCAGCGCGGCAGCGCCATCATGGTCGCCCTCTTCGTCATCGTCATCATGGCCCTGCTGGCGGCGGCCATGGGCCGCTTCCTGGTGGACAGCGGCGAGAAGAATACGGTGGAGGTGCGCGGGGTGCGTGCCCTGATGGCGGCCCAGAGCGGGCTGGAAATTGCCCTCTATCAGCTGTTTCCCAATCGCAGTGGCGCCGAGTTGCCCGCCGCCTGCACCAGGGTGGTGGCGTCCCGGGTATTCGACAAGGATCCCGGCCTGAGCGGGTGCCGGGTCTCGGTGAGCTGCAATGAGATCCAGGCCAGCCAGGGGGGAGAGACCAGCACCACCTACCGGCTCACCAGCCTGGGCACCTGTGGCACAGAGGCAGCGGGCGCCAACCCGGGCTTTGCCGTCAGCCGCACCCTGGTGGCGGAAGCCTTTGATGGAGTGATGCCGTGAGACTGCCAATGAGGAGTGAGCACCCATGATGCCCCGCTTGAGTTCAGGCCTTTGGCTGGCGCTGATCTGGTGCTCCGCCTCGGTGCAGGCCGTCAGCCAGTGTACTGCGGCTTTCACCTATCCGGTTCAGAGCCATGCCTCTCCCGGTCGACTCGCCATGAGTGGTGAGAGCCGGATCACCAGCGCCACTATGGATACCAATTACCCCTTCCTTGGCAAAACCATCCAGCCGAACGCCAGTTGTAACAACGGCGGGGGCTACAATGGCGGTGCCTACGTATCGAATTGCAATGTCAGTGGATCCTTGGCCAGCCCGATCAAGAGCCAGGCATTTATCAGGGATCCCAATGATTTTCCGGCCAATCCCGGCGGCTTTCCCTCCTACGGCGGACAAGAGGATCTGCCTTGTAATGGCGCTATCTCGCCTGCGGCAGGGGATTACAAGAGTGCGTCATGGGGAGGCAACAGTTGCGTGGCGACCCTGAAATCGGACCAGACCTATCGCTTCGATACCCTGTCGATCAGCGAAGGGGCGAGGCTCAACCTCAACGGTGCGACCGTCTATGCCCAGAAGATGATCATCAAGAATGATTACAACAGTGGCGTCACCGGGTCGGGAAACCTTCATGTGAACGATCTGATGGTCACGGGCCAGGGCAAGCTCAACGACGCCAGGGCCACTGTCTACAGCAGCCTGGAGGTCTCGGGCAATGGTAATACCGGGACGGCCGTCTTCCAACCGCGCTACATAGAGAACGTCACCATGAATGTCTCGGCCAGTGGCCAGAGCGTGATCATGGGAGCCGGGGACTGGGTCATCAAAAACCTGAGGATGAAGAGCAACAGTGCCATGACCTTCCAGGGCCAGAGCACCCTTAGCGTCTATGGGCTCAAGATGGAGGGGCAGGGCAAGATCACGGCGGCGGGCAGTCGCGGCGATCTGACCCTCAAACTGCATCAGACCCTAGAGGTGAGCGACAATGGCGTCATCAATGGTTATCTGCAGGCCAGCTACGTCAAGACCTTCAAGCATCAAAGCACGTCCGACATCCGGCTCTACTTCCGCGGCGGCAGCCACTGGATCGACAAGCTGGAGCTTGGCAGCAACGACAAGCTGATCTTCGATACCGGCTTCGCGGCCCAGCTTTACCTCAAGAGTGACCTGACCCTGAGCGGCCAGATGGAGGTCAATGCCGGGGGCAAGGCCAACGACCTGATGTTCTACCACTTCGGCAAGGTCACCATGAGCGACAATGCCAAACTCAACGCCATTCTCTATGTGAATGCGGGCGATCTGTCCATGAGCAAACAAGCCCAGCTGACGGGGGCCGTATCGGCGGTCAATGTCACCATGACGGATAACAGCAAGATCATCCACGAGCCCTTTACCGGTGACTGGCCCGGTATCTGTGAAGAGGATCTGACCTGCTTCAGCGATGACTTCTCCGCCAGCTCCCTCAGCAACAACTGGGTGGTGGCGCGCAGCAGCGGCGACTTTACCCCCGCCATCGTCAATGGCCGGCTCGGCATGACCGAGGCCAGCCCCAAGCAATCCACCTCGGCGACTTACCAGCGGCTCTTCCCCGCCGCCAACAACCTGGTGACCATAGAGTTCGACCAGTATGCCCACGGTGGCAACGGGGCGGACGGCATGGCGGTGGTGCTCTCGGATGCCAGGGTGACCCCCCAACCGGGCGCCTTCGGCGGGCCCCTCGGGTATGGTTTCAAGCCAGGGGTCAACGGCTTTGCCGGTGGCTGGCTCGGGGTGGGCATAGATGAGTACGGCAACTTCTCCGGCGAAGGCGGGGCGACCAACAAGGGGCGACGCAAGCAGTCCGTGGTGGTGCGTGGCTCGGGCTCGGGCACCAGCGGCTACAACTACCTCAAGGGCACCTGCAAAGATGGCGCCGACAACGCCAGCGGCAACTGCCTCTCGCCGACCGTGGACAGCGGTTCGGACAGCAATCGCCCCCATCGCTATCGCCTGACTATCGACTCGCGTATCAGCGGCCAGTCTCTGGTCAAGGTGGAGCGCAATACCGGAGGGGTTTACAGCACCCTTATCGACAGCTTCAATGCCGCTACCCAGAGTGGCCAGGCGGCCATTCCCGAGAATCTGATGTTATCCCTGACGGGTTCCACAGGGGATGCGACCAACGCCCACCAGATCGACAACGTCCGGATCTGCGCCCTCAACTCCAATCCGGTGGGCACCCAGATCGATCACTTCGAGTTCGATCACTCAGGCCAGGCCCTGACCTGCAACCCGGAGACCCTCATCATACGGGCCTGCGCCAACGCCAGCTGCAGCCAGCTGTTCATGGACCCGGTAAGCGCTACCCTGACGCCGCTTAAAAATGGCAGCAATGGCTGGATAGCCGACAGCCAGGTGAGCTACAGCGGCAACACAGCTACCGTGACCATCAGCAACGGCACCGCCACATTGCAGCTGCGCAACAATCTGGCGAGCGCCATGAGGGTGGGGGTGAGTGGCTCGACACCGTCCACCAAGCCGCTTAGCGAGACGCTTTGCCGGGCGGGTAGCGGCGCCCTGAGCGATGCCGCCTGTACCCTCAGCTTTGCCGACAGCGGCTTCCTGTTCAACGTGCTGGATACCCTGGCCAACAAACCACAACAGGTGGTGATGACGGCGGTCAGGAAGGACAACACGAGCCAGCTGTGCGTGCCGAGTTTTCAGAAGCAGACTAAAAGAATCACGTTCTGGAGTGATTACAACGTGCCTGCGACCAATCTCTTTGGCAGCCAGATAAGGATTGATAAGACGGCCATAGCCACCACGGCGGGGGCTCCCACTGCCATGGATCTCTATTTCAATGAGCTGGGCGAAACCACGCTGAAGGATGTGAGTTACCCGGATGCGGGCCAGATGCGGCTCAATGCCCGCCACGATGGCAGCGGCGACACGGCAGGCCTGGTGATGACGGGCTCGGATCTGTTTGTCAGTCGCCCGGTGGGGCTCTGCATCACGCCTGCCCAGGGGACCTGCGCGGCAGGGGATGCCAGTTGTCCGGTGTTCAAGAAGACCGGTGAGGCGTTCCAGCTGAATATCAAAGGGGTGGCCTGGCAGGCCGACAACGACGGCGATCTCTGCAGTGGCAATCAGGCAACCCCCAACTTCGCGCTGGCCAATATTGCCCTCGGCAGCGAGCTGGTGGCACCCAAACCCGGGGTCGGGGCTGTGGTCGGCACGTCCCGCTACGACCACTCTAACCAGAAGGACAGCAACCTCAACTCCGTCGGCCAGTCGGTCAACGAGGTAGGGGTGTTCCGGATGACGGCGACCCCGCCGGCGGCAGGTTATTTCAACTACACCATACCGCCCGCTGCCAGCGTGCCTGTGGGGCGTTTCATCCCGGTGGACTTCAACCTGGTGAGCGGCAACATAGTCCCCGCCTGCGGTGAGTTTTCCTATATGGGTCAACCCTTCCTGGCGGAGTTGAATATTCAGGCCCGCAATCAGTTTGGCGAGACAGCCCAAAACTATCGAGGGGACTTCGCCAAGGGGGATGCCTACCTGAGTGCGGCCAACAACAAGGATGGGGTGTCGCTCTCAGCCCGGCTGCGCAGTCTGGGGCCGCTGCCCTGGGCGGCAGGGGAGGCCGACTTCAACGGGCCGACCGAGTTTGTGCGCCGCACCGATGGTCAGCCAGACGGCCCCTATCGGGCCCTGTCGTTTGGCCTTTATATGAAAGACAACGATGGTGAGCAGACCCTGATCGCCAGTCCCGACTTCAACGACGGACAGCCGGGGTCATGCAGTGGCGCCGGCTGCAATGCCAGGCTGATCGATGAGGTGCCCATGGAGGCATACTTCGGCCGGGTGCAGGCCGGCACCCGCCAAGGGGTGGCCACGGCCGGGCTGGCGGTGTCGCTGCAACTGCAATATCACGAGGCGGGTGCCTGGCACGCCATGAACACGGATCAATGTACCCGGCTCTCCTTGCAAGATGGGGGCATCGAGTTCACCGATGGCAGCCAGAGTTTCGATGAGGGAAGCGGCGATCTGGCGCTGGATGGCAACACCCGGATCCGGCTCGGCCTTGGCCCGATCGCCCCCGGCGGCATGGTGGAGAGGGCGAAGGATGGGGTCATCACCTTGCAGTTTGCTGCCCCGGACAGGGCTGTGCGCATTCCGTTCCGGATCGATCTGGGCAAGCAACCTGAGTCAGAACTGCAATCTGGACGGCGACCGCTCTGGCTTTCTGACCCTGACAGTCTGGATGGCATGGCCATTTTCGGCCTGGGCCGGGGCAACGATCGCATTATTTATCGCCGCGAAGTGATGCCCTGAAAATGATATGGGGACAGGGAGAAGGGCGCTTTGGGATGGACCTGCGTCTTATCTCCTTGTTTCGTAGTGTTTGTCGGCCTGAGCGGGTGAGTGATGACTCGCATTTTTGTCGCGCTTGATTGACTGGCGACAGTTTGAGCGCTTGCCCATTGGGGTGGGCATTGGTAAAGTTAGCCGGTTTTCTGCACCTCCAAATTCTTAGGATTTCCCGTAGCCATGTTCAAAAAGCTCAGAGGCGTCTTTTCCAACGATCTGTCGATCGATTTGGGAACTGCCAACACCCTGATCTACGTAAAAGATCAAGGGATCGTCCTTAACGAACCCTCAGTTGTCGCCATTCGCCAAGAGCGCGGGAACGCCAAATCGGTCGCTGCCGTCGGTCATGCCGCCAAGCAGATGCTGGGTCGTACCCCGGGTAACATCTCCGCCATTCGTCCGATGAAGGACGGCGTGATCGCCGACTTCTACGTGACCGAGAAGATGCTGCAGCACTTCATCAAGCAGGTTCACGACAACAACTATTTCCGCCCCAGCCCCCGCGTGCTGGTGTGCGTGCCGTGCGGCTCCACCCAGGTCGAGCGCCGTGCCATCAAGGAATCCGCGCTGGGCGCCGGTGCCCGCGAGGTCTACCTGATCGACGAACCCATGGCCGCCGCCATCGGTGCCGGCCTGCCGGTCTCCGAAGCGACAGGTTCCATGGTGGTGGACATCGGTGGTGGTACCACAGAAGTGGCCATCATCTCCCTGAACGGTGTGGTCTACTCCCAGTCCGTGCGTATCGGTGGCGACAAGTTTGACGAAGCCATCATCAGCTACGTGCGCCGCAACTACGGCAGCCTGATCGGGGAAGCCACCGCCGAGCGCATCAAGCACGAGATCGGCTCCGCCTACCCGGGCGAAGAGGTGCGCGAGATCGAAGTCCGTGGTCGCAACCTGGCCGAAGGGGTACCGCGCAGCTTCACCCTGAACTCCAACGAGATCCTGGAAGCGCTGCAAGAGCCGCTGTCCGGCATCGTCTCCGCCGTCATGGTCGCTCTGGAGCAGTCCCCGCCCGAGCTGGCGTCCGACATCTCCGAGCGCGGCATGGTGCTGACCGGTGGTGGCGCCCTGCTCAAAGACATCGACCGTCTGCTGATGGAAGAGACCGGCATCCCGGTCGTCGTGGCTGAAGATCCCCTCACCTGTGTCGCCCGTGGCGGTGGCAAGGCGCTGGAACTGATCGATATGCACGGTGGCGATCTGTTCCACTACGAATAAGACCCAAAGCCGGCCGAGCGCCGGCTCTTTTTTGACGACTCATGAAACCCATCTTTGGTAGAGGCCCTTCGCTTCAGTTACGGTTGTTTCTCGCCGTCATCATCTCTGTCGCTGCCATCGTCGCGGATTCCCGCTTCGGTGTGTTCACGCACGTCCGCGTCTATCTGAGTTCCCTCGTCAGCCCGCTGCAATACATCGCCAACGCGCCAGGCACCCTGCTCGACACCATGTCGACCCAGGTGCAGACCCGATCCAGCCTGATCGAGCAGACCAAGCAGCAGGAGCAGCAGCTGTTCACCCTGCGCTCCCGCCTGCTCAAGCTGGATCAGCTGGAGCACGAGAACCAGCGTCTGCGCGAGCTGCTGGGTTCGCCTGTGCACAAGGAGTCCCGCAAGATGGTGGCGGAGCTGCTGTCGGTGGATTCCGATCCCTTCAGCCATCAGGTGCTGATCAACAAGGGGGCGCTGGACGGCGTCTATAACGGCCAGCCGGTGATCAACGATCAGGGGGTGGTCGGCCAGGTGCTCCACGTGGGCTCCACCACCAGCCGCGTCCTGCTCATCACCGACTCCAGCCACGGCATTCCGGTGCGGGTGCTGCGCAACGATCTGCGCGCCATCGCCTCCGGCAGCGGCGAGCTGGACAAGCTGGAGCTGCGCAACCTGCCGCGCAACACCGACGTCCAGGTCGGCGATCTGCTGGTCACCTCTGGCCTCGGCGGCCGCTTCCCGGAAGGTTATCCGGTGGCGACCGTGACCCGATCCGATTACGTGGAGGGCAAGCCCTTCGCCCAGATCGAGGCCAAGCCCCTGGTGGCGCTGGACAGGCTGCGTTACCTGCTGCTGCTGTGGACCGACAAGAAGCCGGAAGTGCATGACGACGAGGCCATGGCGCCGGTGGCGGCGCCCTCTGCGGCGACGGCCACCTCGGCGGCGGAGGCGACGCGCTGATGCTGCAACCCGCCAGCGGCAGGATCTGGATCTGGATCTCGATCCTGCTGGCCCTGTGTCTCTCGATCCTGCCGCTTCCCTTTCAATTCGAACCCTTCAGGCCGGACTGGCTCGCCATGGTGCTCATCTACTGGGCGCTGGCGTTGCCGCACCGCACCAACGTCGGCACCGCCTGGGTGGCGGGCCTGCTGCTGGACGTGCTGCTCGGCAGCACCCTCGGCGTGCGGGCCATGGCCATGGCCATCACCACCTATCTGGCGGCCTTCCAGTTCCAGAAGATCCGCAACTTCTCCCTCTGGCAGCAGGCGCTGATCATCGGTCTGCTCTCCCTGGTGGGCAAGATCACCGTGTTCTGGGCCGAGCACCTGTTCAGCCGGGCCAGCCTCAACCTGGCCTATTTTTGGTCGACGTTGACAACGATGTTAATATGGCCCTGGATTTTTATGGTCTTGCGCAAGGTACGCCGTCGCTTCAATATCAAGTGAACATGAGCAAAAACAACGGATTGTAACTGCGTCTCATCTCATTGAGTAAATATGAACAAGCACAACGAACTGCAACTCTATCTCGCCTCGGGCTCTCCCCGCCGGCACGAACTGCTGACCCAGCTGGGCTACCGTTTCGAGGTGCTCAGGCTGGATGTGCCCGAGCAGCGGGAGGCGGGCGAAAAGCCCCAGGATTACGTCTGCCGGCTCGCCCGTGACAAGGCGATGGCCGGTGTGGCCGCGGCCCCGACCCCATTGCCTGTGCTGGGGGCCGACACCATAGTGGTGCTGGGAGACAGGGTGCTGGAGAAACCCTCCGACCTGCTCGATGCCAAGGACATGCTGGAGGCGCTCTCCGGCAAGGTCCACCAGGTGATGACGGCGGTGGCCCTGGCCACCCCGGATCGCTGCGACGTGCGGCTGGTCACCACCAATGTGGCATTCCGCAAGCTGGACGAGGCCGAGATAGAGGCCTACTGGCGCACGGGTGAACCCTGCGACAAGGCCGGTGCCTATGCCATCCAGGGCATCGCGGGCAAGTTCGTCAGCCGCATCGAGGGGAGCTACAGCGCCGTGGTCGGCCTGCCCCTGCTGGAGACGGATCTGTTGATCAAGCAGCACCTCGAGCAGACTCGGTAATCCCCTCGTCAGCAGTTCGCTGCTGAGTTACCCGTTGTTCGTCGTGCCAGAATTCAAAACTAGAAAGGCAAGGTAACTTATGTCAGTAGAACTGCTGGTGAACGTCACCCCCTCAGAGACCCGGGTCGCCCTGGTCGAGAACGGGCTGCTGCAGGAAGTGCATGTAGAACGTCAGGCCAAGCGCGGCATAGTGGGCAACATCTACAAGGGCAAGATCAGCCGGGTGCTGCCCGGCATGCAGGCCGCCTTCGTCGACATCGGCATGGACAAGGCCGCCTTCCTGCACGCCTCCGACATAGTGCCCCACACCGAGTGCGTGGCGATCAAGGAGAAGGAGCAGTTCCAGGCGGGCAACATCGCCGAGCTGGTGCGCCAGGGCCAGGACATCATGGTGCAGGTGGTGAAAGATCCCCTGGGCACCAAGGGTGCCCGTCTCACCACCGACATCACCCTGCCGTCCCGCTACCTGGTCTTCATGCCGGGCAGTGCCCACGTGGGCGTCTCCCAGCGCATCGAGTCCGAAGCGGAGCGGGAGCGCCTCAAGCGCACGGTGGCGGGCTATGTGGACGAGCTGGGTGGCTACATCATCCGCACCGCCGCCGAAGGGGTGGGGGAGCAGGAGCTGGAGCAGGACGCCGCCTTCCTCAAACGCCTGTGGCGCAAGATCCTGGAGCGCAAGCAGAAGTACCCGCCCTGCAAGATCCTCTACGAGGATCCCAGCCTGGCCTTCCGGGTGGTGCGCGACTTCGTCGGTGCCGAGCTCGACAAGATCCGGGTCGATTCCCGCCAGAGCTTCGAGCTGCTCTCGCATTTCACCGGGGAGTATGTGCCCGAGCTCGCGAACAAGCTGGAGTACTACTCCGGCGAGTCGCCCATCTTCGATCTCTACGACGTGGAGAACGAGATCCAGCGCGCCCTGGAGCGCAAGGTGGAGCTGAAATCCGGCGGCTACCTCATCATCGACCAGACCGAAGCCATGACCACGGTGGACATCAACACAGGTGCCTTCGTCGGCCATCGCAACCTGGAAGAGACCATCTTCAACACCAACGTCGAGGCCACCGCCGCCATCGCCCGCCACCTGCGCCTGCGCAACCTGGGTGGCATCATCATCATCGACTTCATCGACATGCAGTCCGAGGATCACCGCCGCCGGGTGCTCCACAGCCTGGAGCTGGCGCTGGCCAAAGACAGGGCCAAGACCAACGTCAACGGCTTCTCCCAGCTCGGGCTGGTGGAGATGACCCGCAAGCGCACCCGGGAGAGCCTGGAGCACGTGCTCTGCTCCGAGTGCCCCGAGTGCAAGGGGCGCGGCCGGGTCAAGACGGTGGAGTCGGTCTGCTTCGAGATCCTGCGGGAGATCATCCGGGTCAACCGCGCCTACGATGCGGATCAGTTCACCGTCTATGCGGCCCCCTCGGTGGCCGATTACCTGCGGGGAGAGGAGTCCCACAGTCTGGCCGAGCTGGAAGTCTTCATCGGCAAGCAGGTCAGGGTGGTGACGGAGCCGCTCTGTGGGCAGGAACAATTCGATGTGGTGATGATGTAATTGATCTACCGCTGGCTGAGTCGGGGCTGGTTAGCCCTCGGGGTCTTCTTCGTGCTGCTGGCCATCCTGGTCAGCGTGGTACGCCTTGGCGGCCCCCTGCTCAACCAGCACAGGCAGGCGCTGATCGCCACCCTGCTCGGCGACAGCCAGCTGGAGGTGAGCGTCGAGCATGTCGGGTTGAGCTGGACCCAGCGCGGCCCGGCTCTCGAGCTGCAAGGGCTCGCCATCGCCCCCGATTCGGGGCGCTTCTCCCTGCGCCTTGGCAAGGTGTGGGCCCACCTCGACTTCTGGCGCTCCCTCAACGACTGGAAGCCGGTGTTCGGCCAGCTGTTGCTGAGCGACGGCGACATGGCGCTGGATCTGGCGCAGCCGGCCGCCCCGACCGGGGAGAAGAGCCCGGATCAGCAGCGGGCCCTGCTGCGCTTCCTGCTGACCCAGCTCTCCACCTTCGACATTCATGACAGCCGCCTGAGCGTGACCACGGCGCTCGGAGAGGTGCGCGCCCTCAACATCGCCCAGTTGCGCTGGCAGAATCGCGGCAAGCGGCATCAGGGGGTGGGCAAGGCCTACCTCATCAACGGGGTGGGCGAGAGCGCCATCGATCTCATCATCGACGTGGATGCCCCGCAAGTGCGCCTCGACAGGCTCAAGGGCCAGCTCTACCTGGGGGCCAGCGAGCTGGACATCAGCCCCATGCTGGCGCGGATCCACGCCGGCGAACCCAGGGTGACCGGCCAGCTCGACTTCCAGCTGTGGAGCGAGTTCGAGGGGGGGAGGCTCGGCAACTCCCTGCTGGCCTTTGGCAACAACCACCTGATCTGGAAGGACGAGGTCAAGGGGGAGCCGCACCGGCTCGATCTGCAGGGGGGCAAGATCCAGCTGCGGCGCGACGGTGAGGAGTGGCAGCTCGCCAGCCATGACGTGACCTTCAAGCTCGACGGGGCGACCTGGCTGCAGAGCCGGTTGCAGCTAGAGCGGGTCGGCTCCCGCATCCAGGGCTATGTGCCCGCCATCGATCTCAACCAGATGGCCAACCTGAGCCAGCTGGTCTCGGGCCTCTATCCCGAGCTGACCAAGACCCTCAAGCACACCCAGCCCAAGGGCAAGGTGCAGGAGCTGGTGCTGCAGGCCGATGGCGACTGGCAGGGGCTCTCCCTGAGCGGGCAGCTCAGGGGCTTCGAGACCAGAGCCTGGCACGACGTGCCCGGCCTGCAGAAACTGGACGGCGACTTCTGGCTCACTCCGGCCGGGGGCAGTGCCCGCCTGACCCTGGGCAAGGGCAAGGTGGATCCGGCCCGACACTTCAAGGTGCCGATCCCGGTCGACAGCCTCTCGGCGCGCCTCGACTGGTGGCGGGAGACCCAAGGCTGGGTGCTCTACGGCCAGGACATAGCGCTGGATAACGAGGACTTGAGCCTCGCCAGCCGTTTCCGCCTCGATCTGTTCGAGCACCCCTTCCTCGCCCTGACCGGCCGCATCGACGTGAAGAATGCGGCCCATGCGGATCGCTACTATCCGCTGGCCGTGATGAGCGACGGCCTGGTGGACTACCTGAGCGGCGCCATCAAGGGGGGCAAGGCCAAGGGGGCCGATCTGCTCTGGTATGGCGAATTCCGCGACTTCCCCTACGACAATGGCAAGGGGGTCTTCCAGGTTGCCGTGCCGCTGGAGCGGGCCACCTACGAGTTCTTCCCCGGTTGGCAGCCACTCACCGACCTGCAGATCGATCTGCTGTTCCAGAACGCGGGTCTGGATATGCGCAGCAGCGCCACCCGGCTCGGCAAGGCCAGATCCGACGCCGTGCATGCCTGGATCCCGGATCTCTCCCCCGGCGCGCACCTCTATGTGGATGCCAGGGTCCAGGGGGAGGGGCAGGCCATCAGCGGTTACCTGCAGGAGTCTCCCCTCGCGGGCTCCGTGGGTCAGGCGCTGCGGGAGATCGAGATCCGCGGCCCCCTGCAGGGCACGGTCAAGCTGGACATCCCCCTGGATGGCAAGGGCGAGGTCAAGGCCAGCGGAGAGGCGAACTTCCATGACAACAGCGTCAGGATCGCCGCCCTGGATCTGCCCCTGGAGAAGGTGCAGGGACGACTCGAATATGACAACGAGCACACGCACTTCAGCAACCTCAAGGCCAGCCTCTGGAACCAGCCGCTGACTCTGGATTACCGGGGCAAGCAGCTGCCCCACGGCTATCAGGCGGATCTCAAGTTCAAGGGCCTCTGGGACAGCAGTCGCCAGCGCCAGGACATTCCCGCCCTCGAGATGCTCAAGGGGCGCAGCAACTGGACGGGGACCCTGGGGCTGACCCTGCCCGAGAACAAGGCCTTCAGCTTCCAGCTGGCGCTGGACTCCAACCTGCAGGGCATGGGGCTGGATCTGCCGGTGCCGCTCGCCAAGGCGCCCGGGAGCCGGCTCCCCCTCAAGGTCACGGCACGGGGCCGCGACGGCAGCGCCGACATTCGCGCCGTGCTGGGGGCCGATGTGGATATGCAGAGCCGGCTGGTATATGGCGAGGGGGCTGCCTACCTCAGCCGGGTGCGGGTCAACGTCGGCCAGCCCGGGGCCAGGGTGCTGCAAGACAAGCCCATGCTGCTCGCCATCAATCAGCCCCAGGCCGACGTGGCCGGCTGGCTGGCGCGGCTCACGCGCTGGTTGCCGGGCAAGGAGGCGGGGAGCAGCGGCAATGCGGTGGTCGGCCCCGCCTTCCTGCCTCAGGAGTGGTGGGTCGATGGTATGCTCGCCCGGGCCGACATCGGCAGCGCCAACCTCAAGGCGGTGCACTTCACCGTGGGGCCGGTGAACCTGGCCACCGAGGTGATGATCGACAGCCCCGAGGTGATGGGGGTGGTGCGCATTCCCGTGACGGACAGGCAGCCCATCGACGCCAAGTTCGCCCGTATTCACTGGTCAGGCAAGGGATCCGACCTCAGCCCCGAGCCCGATGCGAGGCAGGACAAGGCCATCATGGATGCCATTCCCTGGCTCACCTTCAGCTGCGTGGATTGCCGCTTCGGTGCCCTGCCCCTCGGGGAGCTCAAAGGGGAACTGGTGCCAGGGGCCAATCGGCTCGATCTCAAGGGGTTGGAGATGCGGCTCGCCGGCAGCACCCTGAGCGGGAGCGCCGAGTGGCTGGCGCGGTCCGGCCAGATGCAGACCCGGGCCCGTGCCCACCTCAGCACCCAGAACAGCGAGCTGCTGCTCAAGCGACTCGGCTTCACCTCGCCCATAGGCGACGCGCCGGGCAAGCTGGCGCTGGATCTGAACTGGCGTGACGTGCCCTACCGACTGGATCTGCCGACCCTGGCAGGCAGTGCCGATTACCAGCTGGAGGGGGGTACCCTGCGGGAGGTCAACGACAAGGGGGCGCGCCTGCTCTCCCTGCTGAGCCTCGACTCCCTGATGCGCAAGCTGCGCCTCGATTTTCGCGACGTGTTCGACAAGGGCTTCTACTTCGAGTCCATGTCCGCCTCCGCCAGGATCAAGCAGGGGGTGGTGGAGAACAACGACTTCTACATGAAGGGGGCGGCGGGCAACCTGCGTGGCGAGGGCATCGCCGATCTGGTGCGCTGGCATCTCGATTACGATCTGAGCTTCTCCCCGAACCTGGGCGGCACCCTGCCGGTGGTGGCGGCCTTCTCCCTGACCCCGATCACCGGGCTCTATGTGCTGGCCCTCTCCAAGCTGCTGGAGCCGGTGGTGGATGTGGTGACCCGCATCGACTTCCGGGTCTCGGGCCCGCTGGATGATCCCAAGCTGATCGAGGCCGGCCGGGATCGCGCCCGCATCAAGCTCAACCAGCAGCAGAAGCAGGCGGTGGATGCGGTGGCACCGAACCTGCCCGCCGAGGAGGTCACCCCCTTCCTGCTGACCCCCAAGCCCGGCGAACCTGCCCGGCGCTGAGGAGCGGCATCCGGTGCCAAAATCCTTTCGTCCCGGGCCCGAACCCCTCATAGTGCTGGGATGCCCCCGCAAGCCGAGGATGCAGAGTCCGGCGGCTTGCCCAATCACAAGGAGCGCGTCATGTGGCTAGCCGCCATACAGTTGATCTCGGGCCGTCACTGGCAGGATAACCGGGAGCAGATTGCCGCCGAGCTGGCGGCGTTGCCGAGGGAGCGCCCCCTGCTGGTGCTGCTGCCGGAAAACTTCGCCCTGTTCGGCGAGCGCCAGGGCTATCTGGACGGGGCAGAGGCCCTGGGTGAGGGGCCCATCCAGACCCAGCTGGCCGCCTGGGCGCGGGAGTACGGGATCTGGCTGGTGGCCGGGGCCATGCCCACCACCATCGCCGGTTCCGACCATATCCACACCAGCTCCCTGGTGTTCGATCCCGGCGGCGAGCTCAAGGGCCACTACCACAAGATCCACCTGTTCGACGTGGACGTGGCGGACAACCACGGCCGCTACCGGGAGTCCGAGACCTTCAGCCCGGGCCAGGAGTGCGTGCTGGTGGACTCTCCCTTTGGTCCCCTCGGCCTCTCTATCTGTTATGATTTGCGCTTCCCCGAGCTCTATCGCCGGCTGGCCGGGGCCGGCGCCCGGGTGCTGCTGGTGCCTGCCGCCTTCACCGCCGTGACCGGAGAGGCGCACTGGGAGCCGCTGCTGCGGGCCCGCGCCATCGAGAACCAGTGCTACGTGGTGGCCGCCAATCAGGGGGGCACCCACGAGACGGGGCGCCAGACCTGGGGCCACAGCATGGTGATCGATCCCTGGGGCCGGGTGCTGGCCTGCCAGGATTCGGGCCCAGCCACCGTGCTGGTGAAGATGGAGCCTGGGTTGGTCGACGAATTGAAAAGCACCATGCCCGTTATGGAGCACGCCCGTTTGCTTGATTGACGTAGGGTGCAACAAGCGAAGCGCATTGCACCTGTGTCTATCTTTGGGTTGGCGATGCAATTCACTTCGTTCATTGCACCCTACGAATACGAACTTGTCACCGGGCCACACCGGATGAATTAACCGTTACGACATCTCGCATCGAGAGTGGAGAGAAAGATTGAGTCTATTGAGCCAGGTTAGTGCCTCCCTGTTGGCCCCGAACGATCTCGACGAGGGGCGGCTGCAGCAGCTGCTCGGCAGCCTGATGAGCCATCAGGTGGAGTTCGGCGACCTCTATTTCCAGCGCAGCTGGCACGAGTCCTGGATGCTGGAGGACGGCATCGTCAAGGATGGCAGCTACAACATCGATCAGGGTGTGGGGGTGCGCGCCGTCAGCGGCGAGAAGACCGGCTTCGCCTACTCGGACGAGCTGAGCCTGCTGGCGCTGCAGCAGTCGGTGACCGCCGCCCGCGGCATCGCCGCCGCCGGCGCCCAGGGCAAGGTGAAGGCCTGGGCCAGAACCGAAGCGAACCTGCTCTATCCCGCCATGGATCCGCTGCAGACCCTCGACAAGCAGCAGAAGATCGCCCTGCTCGAGCAGATGGACAAGTTCGCCAGAAGCCTGGATCCCGCCATCAATCAGGTGATGGCCTCCATCAGCGGCGTCTATGAAGAGATCCTGGTGGCCGCCACCGATGGCACCCTGGCCGCCGACGTGCGCCCCCTGGTGCGCCTCTCGGTGACCGTCATCGCCGAGAAGGGGGATCGCCGGGAGCGCGGCAGCGCCGGTGGCGGTGGTCGCTTCGGTTACGATTACTTCCTGGAGCTGGACGGGCTCGAGAGCCGGGCGTTTGGCTATGTGCGCGAAGCGGTGCGCCAGGCCCTGGTGAACTTGGAGGCCATAGACGCGCCGGCCGGCACCATGCCGGTGGTGCTGGGTGCCGGCTGGCCCGGCGTGCTGCTGCACGAGGCGGTGGGCCACGGCCTGGAGGGGGACTTCAACCGCAAGGGCTCGTCCGCCTTCGCCGGTCGCATCGGCGAGCAGGTCGCCTCCAAGCACTGCACCATAGTCGATGACGGTACCCTGGTGGGTCGGCGCGGCTCCGTCTCCATCGACGACGAGGGGACGCCGGGGGGCTACAACGTGCTGATCGAGAACGGCATCCTCAAGGGCTACCTGCAGGACAAGCAGAACGCCCGCCTGATGGGGGTACCGCTCACCGGCAACGGCCGGCGCGAATCCTACGCAGCCCTGCCGATGCCGCGCATGACCAACACTTACATGCTGGCGGGTCAGCACGATCCGGCGGAGATCATCGCCTCGGTGAAGAAGGGGATCTATGCCCCCAACTTCGGCGGCGGCCAGGTGGACATCACCTCAGGCAAGTTCGTCTTCTCCGCCTCCGAGGCCTACCTTATCGAGGATGGCAGGATCACCGCCCCCATCAAGGGTGCCACGCTCATCGGCAACGGCCCCGAGGCCATGAGCCAGGTCTCCATGGTGGGCAGCGATCTTGCGCTGGATCGCGGGGTCGGGGTCTGTGGCAAGGAGGGGCAGAGCGTGCCGGTCGGCGTCGGTCAGCCCACTCTCAAGCTGGATCAGCTCACCGTGGGCGGCACTTCCTAGGCTGGCTTGGCCGCGCAGCGGCATGACCCATGCAAGCAAACCCCGGCCCGCAGCCGGGGTTTTGTTTTTGTCGGGGCGCACCAATAAAAACCCCGGTCAGTGGACCGGGGCGGGTGAAGGGGGTTGATGGGCTCAGTTGGCCGATATGGCACGGGCGTCGATATAGAATCGCGCGTGACCTTGCGGATCTATTCTGATCTGGGCGACCAGCCGATCGCTTCGCTTGTATTCCCACCCGCTCTTGATCCGGGTCAGGGCGGGGCTGACGGCCCCGACCACGTTCAGATATTCGTGGAACAGGCTGTAGCTTCCAATCTCGGTCAGCATCTTTTCCATTTGCATGTCTCCTCAAGTGATTGGGTCTGCGCGGGTCACGTTAGCAGCGACCCTCTGAACCTTGCCTGTATAAAAAACACACTACGCCGTCCGTGGGCAGGCAACATGATCAGGCGCAAGTTCGGCGACGATTCCCGAGCGAGATGACAGCGTTTTCAGTCAGGGCTGGCGCGCGGCGGGCAGGTGATCGAGGGCGGCGGATGCGTGTGACTGCGCCGGGGCCGTCTGCACCGCGGGCGCACCGTGGAACACGGGATCCTGCGCCACCTCCTTGATGCCGTTGATGCAGAACTGCATGCCCATGCACACCAGCAGGAAGCCCATGATCCGGGTCATGGCGTCTATGCCGGTGGCACCGAGGATCTTGCAGACCGGATCCGCCAGCTTGAGCACCCCCCAGCTGAGCAGGCTCATCAGGGCGAAGGCGGTCACCATGGCGGCATAGATGACGAAACGGTTGTACTCGTCGGGCAGCTCGGCAATCTGGGCGGCGCCGCTGATCACCAGGGCCATGGTGCCCGGCCCGCACATGCTGGGCATGGTGAGCGGCACGAAGGCGATGCTCTGGTTGATGTCGACCCCTGCGGCCTGGCTGGGGGCGGGGAACAGCATGCGAAAACCGATGAAGGCGATGATGAGGCCACCGGCCAGCCGCAGGCCGGGAATGGAGATCCCGAACAGATCCAGGATGGAGGAGCCGATGAAGAAGCTGACGCAGAGGGTGGCGAACAGATAGATGGCGGCCAGGTTGATCTGGCGGCGTACGTGCTCACGGGACATGCCCTTGCTCAATCCCAGCAGCAGGGTCGCCGTGGTGGGGGGATTGACCATGGGCAGCAGCGCGAGCAAGGCGATGAATACGACCTGGAAAAACATCTTGCACCTCGGGGTGGTTGGAAAACAAAGGGCCAGACGGGGGTCTGGCCTAAGGGGGGGCTACTCTACGGCAGCCAGGCTGAATATAGCCGGAACGAAGGGGCCCCGACAGTCCGGGGCCCGCAGTTGTCAGGCGGTTTGTGGCGTTGCCTGACGCCGAGTGCGCTGTTGCAGCCAGAGCCAGAGACCCAGCACAAGGCCGAGACCGGCCAGGCTGACCACGTAGTGGGAAGGTGCCAGCACGTCGTTCTTCATCCAGAGGGTGACCAGCATGGGGGTGAGCCCGCCGAAGATGGCGTAGGCCACGTTGTAGGAGAACGACAGCCCGGAGAAGCGCACCACGGGCGGGAAGGCGTTGACCATGACATAGGGCACGGCGCCGACTATCCCCACCGCGAAGCCCGCCAGCATGTAGAGCGGCACCAGCTGCTCCATGCCCGCCGCCAGGCCGTGGTAGAAGGCATAGGTGGCACCGGCCAGCAGCAATGAACCCAGGACGAAGGTGGGGCCGCTGCCGAGGCTGTCTATCAGGCGGCCGTAGAAGATGCAGCCCAGGGTGAGGGCCACTATGGCCAGGGAGTTGGCGGTCAGGGCATCGGCGGGGCTGATGCCGTGGACCTTCTGCAGGTAGGTCGGGGTCATCAGGATCACCACCACTATGCCGGCGGAGAGCAGCCAGGTCAGCAGCATGGAGACCATGACGCTGCCCTTGTGTTCACGAAGCACCGTCTTGAGGGGCAGCTCCTCGGCCAGGGCCTTGTTGGCCTGCATCTCGGCGAAGACCGGGGTCTCGTGCAGCCAGCGGCGCAGGTACATGGCGACTATGCCGAACACACCGCCGAGCACGAAGGCCAGACGCCAGCCCCACTCGCTCACCTCCACCGGGCTCATGCCGCGGTTGATGGCGGTGGCCACCAGGGAGCCGAGCAGTATGCCGGCGGTCAGCCCGGCCGTGAGGGTGCCGCAGGCGACGCCGACCCGGCGGGCGGGCACGTGTTCGGCCACGAAGACCCAGGCCCCCGGGACTTCCCCCCCGATGGCGGCCCCTTGCAGGATCCGCAGCAACAGCAGCAACAGCGGGGCGGCAATGCCGAGGGTGGCATAGGTGGGCAGCAGGCCGATCAGCAGGGTCGGCAGCGCCATCAGTATGATGCTGAGGGTGAACATCCGCTTGCGACCGATGAGATCGCCGAAGTGGGCCATGATGATGCCCCCCAGCGGGCGGGCCAGGTAACCGGCGGCGAAGATGCCGAAGGTCTGGAACTGGCGCAGCCACTCGGGAATGTCGGCCGGGAAGAAGAGCTCGCCTATCACCACGGCGAAGAAGACGAAGATGATGAAGTCGTAGAATTCGAGGGCGCCGCCCAGCGCCGCCAGGCTCAAGGTCTTGTAATCCTGTCGGTTGAGGGGGCGATTGTGGTCATGATGTGTGCTGACTGTAGTCATATCCTTATGTTTCCCATCGTTTTTTTAGTTATTCTCCCCCATGCTCTGCGGGGATACGCTCACCCACGAGGGTATGCTTTTGTATCCCAGGAAGTAAATCGCACAATTCGCAACACTGTCTTGCAGCACCTTGCGGCAAGGGATTGGAGAGGTCATGACGACGAAAAAGGTACTGCTCTCCTGGAGCAGCGGAAAAGACAGCGCCTGGGCCCTGCATCGCTTGCGCCAGGATCCGGCGATCGAGGTGGTGGGGCTCTTCACCACCCTGAATCAGGCGTTCGAGCGGGTGGCCATGCACGGGGTGCGCAAGCAGTTGCTGACGGAGCAGGCCGCGTGCGTGGGGCTGCCACTGCACTGCATCGATCTGCCCTGGCCCTGCAGCAACGAGGACTATGGCCGGATCATGACCGGCTTCATCGCCGAGGTGCTGGCCATGGGGATCCGCCACATGGCATTCGGGGATCTCTTCCTCGAGGATGTGCGCGCCTATAGAGAGAAGCAGCTGGCGGGCACGGGCATAGCGCCGCTGTTCCCGCTCTGGGGCAGCAAGACCGACGAGCTGGCGCAGGAGATGATGGCCGCCGGCTTGAGGGCCAGGATCAGCACGCTCGATCCGAAAAAACTGGATATGAGCCTGGGGGGGCACGAATTCGACGAGGCGCTGCTGGCGGCGCTGCCCGCCGGGGTGGATCCGTGCGGCGAGAACGGCGAGTTCCACACCCTGGCCTTTGATGGCCCCATGTTCCTGCGGCCCCTGGCGATCCGGGTGGGGGAGACAGTGGTGCGGGATGGCTTCGTCTTTACCGATCTGCTGCCGGATGAGGTCCCCTGAGGGCAGGCGCCTCGGCAGAGCGGCAGGCCCATCTCCCGTCTGCCGGATGCGACAAGGCCGGATCCCTGGGGATCCGGCCTTGTCGTCTGGCCCGGCTCAGCGGGCGGCGAAGGTGTCGCAGCTGGCGGGCTTGCCGCTGTCAAAGCCCCGCTTGAACCAGGCGAGGCGCTGGGCCGAGCTGCCGTGGGTGAAGCTGTCGGGCACGACCCGGCCCTGACCCCGCTGCTGCAGGCGGTCGTCACCTATGGCCTGGGCGGCGTTGAGGGCCTCCTCCAGATCGCCGTGCTCCAGCACCTGCTCCCGCTCCATATGGTGACCCCAGACCCCGGCGAAGCAGTCGGCCTGCAATTCGAGTTTGACCGACAGCTTGTTCTGGGCGGCCTGGCTCAGCCCTTGCTGTTGCTGGCGCACCTTGGTCGAGATGCCGAGCAGGTGCTGCACGTGGTGACCCACCTCGTGGGCGACCACATAGCCCTGGGCGAAGTCGCCATCGGCCCCCAGCTTGTCGCGCATGTCCTGATAGAAGGAGAGATCTATGTAGACTGTGCTGTCTGCGGGGCAGTAGAAGGGGCCCATGACGGACTGGCCCTGGCCGCAGCCGGTCTGGGTGGCGCCACGATAGAGCACCAGCCTGGGGGGCCGGTACTGGCTGCCGCTTCGGGAGAAGATCTCGCCCCAGGTGTCTTCGGTGGAGGCGAGCATCACAGAGGTGAATCTGGCCAGGGGATCGCTGGCCGGCTGGGACACATTCTGGCGCGGCGCCTGGCTCTGCCGGGCCGGTTCGTCGAGCAAGGGGCTGAGATCCACGCCGTAGTAACCGGCGATCATCACCACCACGATCAGGATCAGGCGCCCCTTGCCACCGAGGGGCAGGCCGCCGCCCCCGCTGCCACTGCCTTCCTGGCGCCTGTCTTCCACGTTGCTGCTCTCACGGCGATCTTGCCAGCGCATATCTGCCTACTCCCGTCATTGGTGGTGGCAGTAATGATAATGGCTGGTCGTCCGCCTTGCCTAACGCGGGGATCTCACTCGGCCCAGGGCATCTCGGGCAGGCTGTCGAGAAACTCGGCGTAGCGGGTCAGGTTGAAGGGGCCCTGATCCGCCTCCATGGCCATCAGCTCGGCACCCAGGGCGCAGGCGATGTATTGCAGCGCCTCGTCCCGCGGGGTGCCCTTCATCACCAGCCGCATCAGGGTGGCTTTCACCTGCAGGGGATGGCCGTCGGCGAGCTGGTTTTCAACCATCTCCAGCAGCGTCTGTTCGTCAAAAAATTCGGTGGTGTCTGTCATGGGGGGTGTCCTGCTTGTTGTTCTGTTGGATAGGGCGGGCAGTATAGCCGGAACCGCCGCGCGACTCATGTGGCTGGGACTAAATGTCGGCTGCCGGGGGCTGTGGTCGGCCGGGTTGCACTCCATGACGGCTCCTTTTGGTCGGGGATCTTGCCAAGCGCCGGCTGTGGGGGCAGTCTTGATGGCTGTTGTTCCCATCACACGAGCCCTTGCCATGATCCTCTCCGAGCGCCTCGCCCTGCGCGAGCTCAATCTGACCGACGCCCCCTTCATTCTCGAACTGCTCAACGACGGCGACTTCCACCGCTACATCGGCGATCGCGGGGTGCGCACCCTGGCGGATGCCGAAAACTACATCCAGCAGGGACCTGCGGTCAGCTATGCCCGCCACGGGCACGGTCTCTATCTGGTGATGCGACGGGAGGACGAGGCCAGGATCGGCATCTGCGGGCTCATCAAGCGCGACACCCTGCCGTGCGAAGACATAGGCTACGCCTTCCTGCCCGCCTTTCGCGGTCAGGGCTACGGCATAGAGGCGGCGCGGGCGGCGCTCAAGGATGGGCGGGAGCGGCTCGGCATCGAGCGGGTCATCGCCATCGTCACTCCGGGCAACGAGCGATCCGTGGCGCTGCTGGGCAAGCTGGGTCTGGTGCGCAGCCGTCTGGTCAGGCTGAGCGAGGATGCCGATGAGTGTCTGTTGCTGGAAGCGGCCGATACCCAGGCCTGCACTGTCTGAGGGATGGCGGGGCCGTCAATCAGAAGCGGGGATCACAAGGCTGAAGGCGAGGGAGACAAGGGGGCCGCCGTGAGCTGCGGCCTGTCTGCATCTGTTGCTGCCGGTGGGCAGGATCAGTTGAGCTCTTCGATGGAGAACTCGCCAGGGATGCCATCACAGGAGATGGCGAAGCCACCGCTGGAGCGGGTGCTGAACTGGATCAGAAACGCATCATAGTCATGCTCTTGCACGGGCAGGTTGATGGGTTTGCTGCGACGCAGGGGTTTGTGTGTCTGTACGGTTTTCATCATGGTATTTCTCTATATAAATTAAATAATTGCTCCTTGTATTTGCAAATGTAGGTCAATGGGCGCGGTCAGATCCGCGCAGGAATACCCAGCCCCATAAGGGCGTCTGCACTATCAAGGAATATGCGGATGCATAGTTCAAATTGGGTGGGCAGATCGGGTCTGCACCGTGAGAGCCGGGCAACGCAGGCAGACAGCCTGACGGTTCTCAAGGCGAGTAAATCAGAGGAAGGTTATGTGGGTACTGGCAGGATTCATCTAACGTTGAAGCATTGCGAACATAAACAGGGCTGATTAACTAGCCGGCGCACATTCTCTCCTCGAAATGAATAAAAAGCAAACACTAATTGTGCGATGTTACGACGGTGGCGTATTTTTCACTGCCGCGCCGCCAACGAGAAGGGCTCCCGAGGGAGCCCTTCTGCCTTTGCCGGTCACGGCCTGCGACTGACTCAGTAGTCGCCGCTGGCCTTCTTGGCGGCGGTGATCATGGGGGTGATGGTCATGCCCTGCACCACGATGGAGAACATCACCACCGAGTAGGTCATCACCAGGATCACTTCCCGCAGATCGACGCCGTGCTCCGGCAGCACCATGACCCCCGAGGGCAGCGCCAGTGCCATGGCCATGGCCAGACCGCCGCGCAGGCCGCCCCAGGTGAGGATGCGCACCGAGAAGCGGTTGTAGCTGCGGAACTTGCGGAAGGCCACATAGGGCAGGGAGACGCTGATGAAGCGTGCGGAGAGGCAGAGCGGCACCGCGATGACCAGCAGGATCCAGTCTTGCCAGGCGAGATCCAGCAGCACCAGGGCCAGGCCGATCAGCAGGAACAGCAGGGCGTTGAGGAACTGATCCATCAACTCCCAGAAGTGATCCAGGTGGTGGCGGCTCTGCTCGGAGAAGCCGGAGTGGCGGGTCCAGTTGCCTATCATGATGCCGGTGACCACCATGGCCAGGGCGCCGGAGACGCCGATCATGTTGGCAAAGGCGAAGCCCGCGGTCGGGATGCACAGGGTCAGCAGCAGCTCCAGGGAGCCGTCGTCTGTGGCGCTGATCATCACGTGGGCAATGAGGCCCAGCACGGCGCCGAACAGGATGCCGCCCAGGGCCTCATGCAGGAACAGGCCGGCCACGCTGCCGAAGGTGGGCTCGACGCCGCCAAAGGCCACGGCAAACACGGTGGCGAAGATCACCAGGCCGACCCCGTCGTTGAACAGGGACTCCCCCTCGATCTGGATGGCGATCTGGGGCGGCGCCTTCATCTTCTTGACGATGGCGAGCACGGCAATGGGGTCGGTGGGGGAGATCAGGGCACCGAACAGCATGCAGTAGACCAGCGGCAGTTCCCAGCCCAGCAGCCTGGCGATGAACCAGAAGCCGTAGCCGATGAGGAAGGTGGAGAGCAGGGTCGCCGCGATGGAGAGAATGGTGATCTCCCACTTCTGGCTGCGCAATGCCTTCAGATTGATGCCGAGACCGCCGGCAAACAGCAGGAATCCGAGGATCCCCTTCAGCAGGAAGTTCTGGAAGTCGATGCTTTCCATGGTCTCGACGGCCAGAGGTTCCAGATTGAACCAACCCAACTTACCAAACAGCACCATCAGGGCGGAGATCAGCATGGATCCTGCGGTGATGGCGATGGTGGTCTGGATCTTCACGACATACTGGTTGGCAAAGGCGATGAAGATCGCCAACGCTGCCAAGAAACAGAGTGTGTAGTAGACGCTCATAGTTATTTTTCTCTTTAGTAAACAGCAAGCACGTATCCCCGTTGAGGACGGGCATAGGGTACTCTCGGGCCACATCTTACTCATTACCCATTTGTGAGTATATGCTCGAGATTTCGGACAGATAGACGGCTAGATTTCCATTTGATTTTTTTGCTGCTAGGATGGAGCTCACGCAGTTGCATGGATGTAAGGGGTAGAAGCGGTGTCGAGCATAGAGTCGAGCAAGAAGTCGGACATAAAAAAGAAACTGGAAGCCTGTCTCAAGGAGCGGATCCTGATCATCGACGGTGCCATGGGCACCATGATCCAGGGGTACAGGCTCGGTGAAGCGGATTACCGCGGCGAGCGCTTCGCCGACTGGCATACCGACATCAAGGGCAACAACGATCTGCTGGTGCTGACCCGGCCGGCGGTGATCCGCGAGATCCACGATCAATACTGTGCCGCCGGGGCCGACATCCTCGAGACCAACACCTTCAACGCCACCCGCATCGCCATGGCCGATTACGAGATGGAAGCCTTCTCGGCCGAGATCAACCGCGAGGCGGCCCGTCTGGCCCGTGCCGTGGCGGACGAATGGACGGCCAAGGATCCCGCCAGGCCGCGCTTCGTGGCAGGGGTCCTGGGCCCCACCAACCGCACCGCCTCCATCTCGCCGGACGTGAACGACCCCGGCAAGCGCAACGTCACCTATGACGAGCTGGTGGCCGCCTACACAGAATCGACCCACGCCCTCATCGAGGGGGGCGCCGACCTCATCTTGATCGAGACCATCTTCGACACCCTGAACGCCAAGGCGGCCGCTTTCGCGGTGGATCTGGTGTTCGATGAGCTGGGCTACAGCCTGCCGGTGATGATCTCCGGCACCATCACGGATGCCTCAGGCCGCACCCTCTCGGGCCAGACCACGGAAGCCTTCTACCATTCGCTTCGCCACGTCAAACCCGTCTCCTTCGGCCTCAACTGTGCGCTGGGACCGGACGAGCTGCGCCAGTACGTGGAGGAGTTGTCCCGCATCAGCGAGACCCATGTCAGCGCCCACCCCAACGCCGGTCTGCCCAATGCCTTCGGCGAGTACGATCTGGACGCGGGCGAGATGGCGGAGCATATCCGCGAGTGGGCCCAAAGCGGCTTTCTCAACCTGGTGGGGGGCTGCTGCGGCACCACCCCGACCCATATTCGCGCCATGGCAGACGCCGTGGCGGGCATCAAGCCCCGCGCCCTGCCCGAGTTGCCGGTGGCCTGCCGGCTGTCCGGCCTCGAGCCCCTCATCATCACCCCCGAGTCCATGTTCGTGAACGTGGGGGAGCGCACCAACGTCACCGGCTCGGCCAAGTTCAAGCGCCTCATCAAGGAGGGGCTCTACGACGAGGCCCTGGACGTGGCCAAGCAGCAGGTGGAGAGCGGCGCCCAGATCATCGACATCAACATGGACGAGGGGATGCTGGACGCCGAGGCGGCCATGGTGCGCTTCCTCAACCTCATCGCCGGCGAGCCGGACATCGCCCGGGTGCCCGTGATGATCGACTCCTCCAAGTGGGAGGTGCTGGAGGCGGGCCTCAAGTGCGTGCAGGGCAAGCCTGTGGTCAACTCCATCTCCATGAAGGAGGGGGAGGCCAAGTTCATCGAGCAGGCCAAGCTGCTGCGCCGTTACGGCGCCGCCGTCATAGTGATGGCGTTCGACGAGGTGGGCCAGGCCGATACCCGTGCCCGCAAGTTCGAGATCTGCCAGCGGGCCTACCGGATCCTGGTTGATCAGGTCGGCTTCCCGCCGGAAGACATCATCTTCGACCCCAACATCTTCGCGGTGGCGACCGGCATCGACGAGCACAACAACTACGCGGTGGACTTCATCGAGGCGGTGAAGGACATCAAGACCCATCTGCCCCACGCCATGATCTCCGGCGGCGTCTCCAACGTCTCCTTCTCCTTCCGCGGCAACGAGCCGGTGCGGGAAGCCATTCACGCCGTCTTCCTCTACCACGCCATCCAGAACGGCATGGACATGGGGATAGTCAACGCCGGTCAGCTCGCCATCTACGAAGACATTCCGGCGGAGCTGAAGGCGAAGGTCGAGGCCGTGGTGTTGAACCTCAATGACAGTGCCACCGAGGATCTGCTCGCCATCGCCGAGAAGTATCGCGGCGCCGGCGCCCAGGCCGAGGATCCCCGGGATCAGGAGTGGCGCAGCTGGCCGGTGGGCAAGCGGCTGGAGCATGCCCTGGTCAAGGGCATCACCGACTTCATCGAGGAGGATACCGAGGAGGCGCGGGCCGGGGCCGAGAAGCCGCTGCACGTGATCGAGGGGCCGCTGATGGACGGCATGAACGTGGTGGGTGACCTGTTCGGCGCCGGCAAGATGTTCCTGCCCCAGGTGGTGAAGTCGGCGCGGGTGATGAAGCGGGCGGTCGCCTACCTGCAGCCCTACATAGAGGCGGAGAAGTCAGGTGGCTCCAGCAACGGCAAAATCGTGATGGCCACCGTCAAGGGGGACGTGCACGACATCGGCAAGAACATCGTCGGGGTTGTGCTGCAGTGCAACAACTACGAGATCGTCGATCTCGGGGTCATGGTCTCCTGCGAGACCATTCTCAAGACGGCGCGGGAAGTGGGAGCGGACATCATAGGCCTGTCCGGCCTCATCACCCCCTCCCTGGACGAGATGGTGCACGTGGCGAAAGAGATGGAGCGCCAGGGCTTCAAGCTGCCGCTCTTGATCGGCGGTGCTACCACCTCCAAGGCCCACACCGCGGTGAAGATAGAGCAGAACTACTCCGAACCCGTGGTCTATGTGTCGAACGCCTCCCGCGCCGTCGGGGTGGCCCAGAGCCTGCTGAACCCCGAGCTCAAGCCCGCCTTCGTCGCCCGCATCGACAAGGAGTACGAGATAGCGCGGGATCAGCATGCCCGCAAGCAGCCTCGCTCCAAGCCGGTCTCCCTGGCCCATGCCCGCGCCAACCGTCATCAGCTGGACTGGGTGAACTATCAGCCGCCCAAACCCCGCGAGCCCGGCGTGCAGACCTTCGAGAACGTGCCCGTCTCTGTGCTGCGCCCCTACATCGACTGGACGCCCTTCTTCCTGAGCTGGGAGCTGGCGGGCAAGTATCCGCGCATCCTGGAAGACGAGATCATCGGCGAAGAGGCGACCAAGCTGTTTGCCGATGCCAACGCCATGCTGGATCGGCTGGAAAAGGATCAGAGCGTGCGCTGCGCCGGCATCATAGGCCTGTTCCCCGCCAATGCCGTGGGGGACAGCATAGAGGTCTATACCGACGAGTCGCGCAGCGAGGTGAAAAAAGTGCTGCACCATTTGCGCCAGCAGAGCGAGAAGCAGGGCTTCCCCAACTACTGTCTGGCGGACTATGTGGCCCCCAAGGAGAGCGGCAAGCCCGACTGGATCGGCGCCTTCGCGGTGACCGGCGGCATCGGCGAGGAGGCCATAGCGCAAGCCTACAAGGCGGATCACGACGACTACAACGCCATCCTGATCCAGGCGGTGTGCGACCGTCTCGCCGAGGCCTTCGCCGAGTACCTGCACGAGCAGGTGCGAAAGCGGCACTGGGGCTATGCCCCGGACGAGGCCCTCAGCAACGAGGAGCTGATCCGCGAGAACTATCGCGGCATACGCCCGGCGCCCGGCTACCCGGCCTGCCCGGAGCACACCGAGAAGGGCAGCATCTGGGAGCTGCTGGATGTGGAGCAGGCCATCGGCATGAAGCTCACCGAGTCCTACGCCATGTGGCCGGGGGCGGCGGTGTCCGGCTGGTACTTCTCCCACCCCGAGAGCAAGTACTTCGCGGTGGCGCAGATCCAGCCCGATCAGGTGGAAGACTATGCCCAGCGCAAGGGCATGACGCTGGTGGAGGCCGAGCGCTGGCTGGGACCAAACCTGCATTGATCAGGTGGAATGCCATAGTGCAAGTGGCTAGGGGGGAAAATGGACAAGGCAAGAGATGACGAGATATGGCCGGATGAGGTGTTGATTGCCCGCTGTCTGGCCGAAGCGGATGACGAGGGGTTTATCGACTTCAAGGTCTTCTGCCGGGCGCTGGACGTGTCGGCCTCTGCGTTGGCCGGTTTCTTTCATGAGCGCGATCGTTTCTATGACTCGTCGGAAATGGTTGCCCTGCGTGACGGGCTGAACTTCAGGGTGGAGTGGCGTGAACGCAAGCGGCGGGACGGCACCTCCCACGAGCCGGCACGGTTCGTGGTGAAGCGGGCGCAGATCCATCGGGATCATCTCGCGTGCTTTTTGCAACGGTCGGAGCGATATATCACTCAGACAAGGGTAGATTTTGATCGGGCATTGCTGCGCTGGCGACTGGAGCAAAACGGGGCCGGCCCCCTCCATTGAATCTGCTTCCCCTTTTTATTGATATGAAGGTGATGCCTGCTCTGGGCGTGTCACCTTGCTTGTGCCAGCTGGCGTGACCTGGCCACCCGGTTGGCTCATTCACGGGTCTATGGCCCAGTGGGGATGAAGTCGTTATGAAGATTGGATTTGTCGGCCTGGGGGCCGTGGTGGAGACCGCCTATCTGCCGGCATTGCGGGCCCTGGCGCCAGAGATGGCGATCTGGGGATTCGACCCCGCCCGCAGCCTGCCGGGAGTGGACTCGCTGCCGACCCTGGCAGCCCTGCTGGCCTTGCCGCTGGACCGGCTGGTCATCGCCACTCCCTCCCTGCTGCATCTGCCAGTGCTGGAGCAGGCGCTGGCAAGCTCCATCCCCTTGATCCTGGTGGAGAAGCCTGTGGTGGCGACCCTGGCCCAGCGCACTCGCCTGCAGGCCCTGCTGGCGGATCCCGAGGTCGCCGCCCGGGTGCTGGCGCTGGATCACTGGATGGCCCGCAACGCCGTCCAGCGGCTGCTGAGTGGCGGGCTGGGGGATGACTGGCGACCGCAAGCCGGGCAGACTGGCCCCATTTCGTCCGTCACCCTGGCCGATGTGGCCTCGGTGGAGGGCTTCCTGCTGGAGCCCTGCGGCCTCGACGAGCAGGGGCATCCCTATGCCCTCAACTTCGCCACCGGCGAGCCGGATCGGCGAGTCCTGCGTCATCCCGACGGAGTGATCCTCGACATCGGCACCCATCTGTTGGCGATGATCCGCGAGCTGCTGGTGGCCCTCGGCGGGGATGACAGCCTGCATCTGGTCGCGGACGGGGTCTGCGATCGGCTTGGCCAGCCCATCCGGCGCGGGGATCTGGAGACCGCCGAGGGGCGCGCCTGTCTGCGCGGCGAGGCGACCGGGGTACCCCTGACCCTCTGGCTCGACAAGTACGCCGGTCCCGGGGTGGAGAAGAAGGGGCTGTGCCTGCATCTCAGGGATGGGCGGCGCATCGAGCTGCTTCGCAGCGGCAATCTGGAGTGGCTGCACCATCACGACGCCGACGGGATGCGGGGCTGGCAACATGAGGGGCCACTCTATCGCGACTGCATAGCCCAAACCCTGCTGGCCCCTGTGCCGCTGGGCGGCTGGGCCGGGACCACTGCACGCCGGTTGCAGGAGGTGGCGCTGCTGCTGAGCCTGCAGCAGGGGTTGCGTGGCCCGCATTGAATCTGGTTCTGCGGTTCTTGCAGAACGCCGAATGGTGAGGGGAAAGGATTGGCGTTGCCAGTCGTTCATGGCACCTTATACTCTCCAGTCCGATTATCAGGTCTGTCATTTCCATGAATATTGCCATTTTATCCCGCGAGCCCAACAACTACTCCACCCGCCGTCTGGTCGAGGTGGCGCAGGCGCGCGGGCATCAGGTCGAGGTGCTCGACACCCTGCGCTGCTACATGAACATCGCCTCCCACAGCCCCTCCATCCACTACGAAGGACGGGAACTGGAGAGCTATGACGCCGTGATCCCGCGCATCGGTGCCAGCATCACCTTCTATGGCACCGCCGTGCTGCGCCAGTTCGAGATGATGAATACCATGGCCCTCAACAGCTCGGTGGCCATCAGCCGCTCCCGGGACAAGCTGCGCGCCATGCAGCTGCTCTCCCGCCACGGCATAGGCCTGCCCATCACCGGCTATGCCCACAGTACCCACGACGTGCCCGACCTCATCACCATGGTCGGCGGGGCGCCCCTGGTGGTGAAGCTGCTGGAGGGGACCCAGGGGATAGGCGTGGTGCTGTGCGAGACCCAGAAGGCGGCCGAGAGCGTGATCGAAGCCTTTATCCAGACCAACAACAACATCCTGGTGCAGGAGTACATCCGCGAGGCCAACGGCGCCGACATTCGCTGCGTGGTGGTGGGTGGCAAGGTGGTGGCGGCCATGCGTCGTCAGGCCCAGCCGGGGGAGTTTCGCTCCAACCTGCACCGTGGCGGCGAGGCGTCGGCCATCAAGATCACCCCGGAAGAGCGGGCGACCGCGGTGCAGGCCGCCAAGATCATGGGGCTGGACGTGGCCGGGGTGGACATCCTGCGCAGTGCCCGCGGCCCCCTGGTGCTGGAGGTGAACTCCTCCCCCGGCCTGCAGGGGGTCGAAGCCGCCTCCGGCAAGGATGTGGCGGGCAAGATCATCGATTTTCTGGAGCTCAAGGCGAGTCGCAAGCACAAGCCGGCGGAGTGAGTCCCGGACGAGAGTCAGACAGGTAAAAACAGGGCGCCCTCGGGCGCCTTGTTGCTATCTGGTCGGGTGGGCGGCGGGCTTGCCGGGGTCTCCCTTCTCCCCTTGCGGGAGAAGGGACGGGGTTGAGGGGCTATGCCTTCGTGGGTCCGGCGGTGATCATCGCCAGCCGGGCGCTGAAGACCCCATCCTCCAGCCGGGTCTCTATCTGCCAGCCCAGCTTCTCGCAGATGCGCTGGATGATGGTGAGGCCGCAGCCGTAGCCCAGGATCTGATCCGGCGCCGCCGCCGTGGGGTTGCTGATGGTGAGCACCTGACCCTGAAGCGCGATCTCGATGTGACCCTCGGCGTAGCTCAGGGCATTTTTCAGCAGGTTGCCGAGCGCAATGGCGAGCAGTGAGAGGGGGGCCTGCACCTCGCTCTGCTCGTCCAGATTGAGGCGGATGTCCAGGTTCTCGCGCTGTAGCAAGGGGGCGAGGCGCGCCAGCTCCCGCTGGATCAGCGGTGCCACCCATTGCGGGGGGCGCTCGACCGCCTCCTTGCGGCCCAGCAGCAGGAAGGTCTCGGTGAGCAGGGCCATCTCGTCGCTGGCGGCGCGAATGCGGCTGGCGGCCCGGGCGGCGGGGGCGGGCAGGTCGCTCACCTTGCCGAGCAGGGCGGCCGAGCCCTGGATCACCATGTTGGGGGTGCGCAGCTCATGGCTGGCGAAACGGCTGAACTCCTGCTCCCGGGCGAACACGGCGGCCACCTCGTGCTTGCCCGCCAGCAGCGCCAGCTCGATCTCCCGCAGCTCCTGCCAGGGGGCGTCCGGCACGAAGTCGACCTGATCCGGGGTGAGGTGGGTGACGCGCTGACGCAGCCTGTCCAGGGGGCGGGTGATGTGGCGCACCAGCCAGATGCCGAACGCTATGCAGCCGAGCAGCAGGGCCAGCCCGATCAGCCGGGTGACCAGGTGCAGCCTGTCTTCGTAAGGATCCAGATAGTCGTCGGCGTCGTCGTTGAACACCAGATAGAGCAGGCCCTGGCCAGAGGGGTGGGGGCGCACCAGGAAGTGTTTGTCCTCCTCCCCCAGCTGGTGCTCGAAGAAGCCGGGGGTCCGGTAGGGTTTCAGCCAGGCCGGCAGGCGGCCCGCCTCCGTCCAGTAGCTGGAGAACTGGCGCGGGCTGGGGGCGGGGGCCGCCTGGCCGAGCCGCAGCCAGTCATCGTTGTAGCGAGTGACCTCGGCCTCCAGCCAGTGGCGCAGGCTGAGCTCCTCCATCTTGTTCTCGGCCACCACCATCAGCAGGCTCAGGATCAGCAGCAGCAGCAAACCCGCCCCGCCCAGCGCCAGGATCAGGCGCTGGCGCAGGCTCGGCAGGCTCAAGGCTTGCTGGCTTGGGGGGGCTGGGGGGCTCATGGTTTGACCAGCCGGTAGCCCTGGCCGTGCACTGTCTCCAGCATGGGGCTGGGGAAGGGCTTGTCCAGGGCGTTGCGCAGGGCATAGATGTGGCTGCGCAGAGCGTCGGAGTCGGGCTCCTCATCGCCCCAGACGGTGTCGAGCACCTCCTGGCGCATCACCAGCTGGGGGGCCCGTTTCACCAGCAGGGTGAGGATCTGGAACGGGATCTTGCCGAGCTTGAGCTCCACCCCGGCGCGGGTGGCGCGGCCCGCGGCGGGATCCACCTCCAGCTCGCCGAACGCCAGCGATCCCATGTCGCTGCGGGGGCCGCGCAGGGCCAGGGCCTGCAACCGCACCTCCAGCTCCTCCATGGCGAACGGCTTGACTAGGTAGTCGTCGCCCCCCGCCTTGAAGCCTGCCAGCTTGTCCTCCAGGCTGTCGCGGGCGGTGAGAAAGAGCACAGGGGTGGCGATGCCGTCCGAGCGCAACCGCTCGACGGTGCGCAGGCCGTCGAGGCGCGGCATCATGACGTCCATGATGATGACGTCGAAACGCTGCTCGGCCAGCAGTTGCAGGGCGGCCTGGCCGTGATAGGCGCAGTCCACCCTGTGCCCGGCCAGCTCCAGATAATCCATGACGGTCTCAGCCACCTGGGGACTGTCTTCCACCACCAGTATTTTCATGCTCTGATCTCCTGGTTTGGGCCGAGATTTCACGGCCATTTCACACCGGATGAGACATCCTGTGTGCCAGTGTAACCCCGAGGATCCCCGATGAAGAAGTCTCTCTGCGCCCTCTGGCTATTGATTTTATTGCCCTTTGGCCTGGTGCAGGCGGCCGAGTTCAAGCTGACCGGCCGCACCAGCTGGCAGCTGGGCCAGTTGATGGTCAACGGTATTCCCTTCGTGATCGATGACCAGACCCGCTTCAAGGATGGGCTGGACGAAGACGATCTCGGCGGTACCTGGGTCGATCTGGAAGGGGTGATCGAGGGAGACAGGCGGCTGGTCCGCGAGGTGGAGCCGCTGGAGGAAAAGCACGAGATGGAGCTGGAAGGGCCTGTGGCTCAGGGGCGGATCTGGGGTTATGTCACCTCGGACGACAGCCTGGCCCCCTTCGAGGGGCGCTGGCTGGAGCTGGAGTGCCGCTTCGACGGCATGCGTCTGAGCCGCTGCCGGGAGGACGACTGAGCCGCTGCACCACCCGACCGGAAAAATTGCCCGTCCAGGCCCATAGTTAAACCTCCTTGCCGGGTTGACCATGGGCCTGCTTGCTATGACCAGAACCGCCTTGTTCCTGTTGCTCTCCTTTCACGCCCTTGCCGACGAGTCCGAACTCTGGCTGGTGGAGCTGGAGCACAACGACGGCATCCGCCTGCAGTTCCAGGGGGCCGAGCTGGAGCTCGGCAGCGCCACCCTGATCGGGGCGGCGCAGTTTGACGATCTCAGGCCCGGCATGCACCTCGCCATCCAGAGCCGGTACGGCGTGGCCGAGCAGATCCGGGTGCTCGCCACGGCGCCGGATCCGGCCCAGAGCAGCCAGTGGCTGCGGGCGGAGGACAGGCTGGTCGCCACCGCAGGAGAGAGCCTGCTGCTGCAGCAGCTGGGGGTGCTGGTGTTTGATGCCGGTACCCGCTGGGTGAACGGCAGCCGCGCCGATCTGCAACCGGGTCGCAGACTGGTGCTGAGCCGGGATGATGAGGGCCGTCTGACCGAGATCCTGATCCCCAACCCGGAAGAGGATCCCGAATAAATAGCCAGGATATCACGCAGTCATCTGGCTGATATTTCATCTAGCCGATGCCGCTGACGTTCACATTCAATAATTAAAAACTTTAACACCACGAAAATTATAAATTAAATAATAAAGTAATAACTCTGATATTTATTTTGTCATTAATTAATAACCTGCCAGTTAATTGTATCGATGCCTTTTAGAATAATTAAAATGTGGATTCGATCGCGTTCGTGGATTTTTTTTGACTGATATTGTGCCCCTGGCATGCAGCGAGATAAATATCATTTGCATGCCTATACCTACAATATTGGGGGAGCTATGGATAAACTAAAAATAACGGGTTTGGCGTTGACCATTTCGACGCTGTTGATGAGCCAGGCCCATGGGGCAGAGCCAATCTATCCTGATCAACTGCGTCTCTTCTCGCTCGGGAAAGAGGTCTGTGGTGCCAACTATCGTCCGATCAATCGGGAAGAGGCGCAGAGTGTCCGCAATAATATTGTGGGCATGATGGGTCAGTGGCAAATAAGTGGATTGGCCAATAACTGGGTGATCATGGGATCGGGTTATAACGGTGAAATAAAACCCGGTTCGGCCTCTGATACCTGGTGTTATCCGACCAGGCCGGTCACCAGTGAAATACCCGTATTACCTGCGCTGAATATTCCAGATGGCGATGAAAAGGACGTGCAATGGCGGCTGGTGCATGACAGCGCCAATTTCATCAAGCCTGCCAGCTACCTCGCCCATTATCTCGGCTACGCCTGGGTCGGTGGTAACCACAGCCCCTATGTGGGCGAGGACATGGACGTGACCCAGGATGGTGACAGCTGGCTGATCCGCGGCAACAACGACGGTGGCTGCGACGGTTATCGCTGCGGTGAGAAGAGCAGCATCCGGGTCAGCAACTTCGCCTACACCCTGGATCCCGAGAGCTTCAGCCACGGTGAGGTGACCCAGTCCGATCGTACCCTGGTCAAGACGGTAGTGGGCTGGGCCATCAACGACAGCGACACCCCCAGTCCGGTTACGACGTGACCCTGCGCTATGACACGGCCACCAACTGGTCAAAGACCAGCACCTATGGCCTGAGCGAGAAGGTCTCCACCAAGAACAAGTTCAAGTGGCCCCTGGTGGGTGAGACAGAACTCTCCATCGAGATCGCCGCGAGCCAGTCCTGGGCTCAGCAGGACGGGGGCTCCACCACTGCCTCCCTCTCCCAGTCGGCGCGCCCGACCGTGCCCGCCCACTCCAAGATCCCGGTCAAGATCGAGCTCTACAAGGCGAACATCTCCTACCCCTACGAGTTCAAGGCGGATGTCAGCTATGACCTCACCTTGAACGGCTTCCTGCGCTGGGGTGGCAACGCCTGGTACACCCACCCGGATAACCGGCCTACCAAGAGTCACAGCTTCGTCATAGGCCCGTTCAAGGACAAGGCGAGCAGCATCCGTTACCAGTGGGACAAGCGCTATATCCCGGGTGAGGTGAAGTGGTGGGACTGGAACTGGACCATACAGCAGAACGGTGCCGATACCATGAAGAATGCCCTGGCCAGGGTGCTGCGCCCGGTGCGCGCCAGCATCACGGGCGACTTCCACGCCGAGAGCCAGTTTGCCGGCAATATCGAGATAGGTGCGGCCGTGCCCATCGGGGGCGACAGCAAGGTGCGCCGTGCCCGCAGCGTCGACGGCCAGACCGGCGGGTTGCGCCTGGAGATGCCGCTGGATGCCAGCGAGCTCTCGGCGCTGGGCTTTGACAACGTCCAGATCAAGCTGGAACCCGCTAACGACCAGTAATCCGATGGCAGTGACAACGTGTTATAAAACCGGGCTCTTGCCCGGTTTTTATTTGTGAAAAGTCTTATTTTTAGTGTTTTTCGCTGCCTTTGGTTAGCGTGTCCGGCTGTGTCTGAGTGCGTTACCAGTCCTGGCCGCGAGTCAGCCGCCTCGTTCGTGGGTATGAGAGTGGACTGGTCTATTCAACCAGCTCCTTCGCCCGTCAGTGCGCCACCCTGGTCTGGCTTCGCCACTGGTCGGCTGTGTTAATGCCTTGTACTTTCAAATTCCCCACTTATACTGGCGCCATCTTGTCGGAGTGCTGACCGTCGAACGACGCAAAGCTGAGACCGTTAATTCGGGATCCGTGGAACCTGATCAGGTTAAGACCTGCGAAGGGAAACAAGGGTAACTTGCGAGTTGCCGCGCCGGGGGAGTAGCCACTTCCCCCTTGCCTTGAGGGGAAGCCCAGGGCAAGAACAGGCGCACAGGAGGGAGGTCTTCCCGCCGCTTGCCCGTCAGGGCGGCGAATGTCCCCGCAAGGGGGCGGGACGGCAGAGCAGGGATGATCCATCCCGCGCTCGCTCCCTCTTGAGAGCGCACCCAGATTGCAAGTTCATCACTTCTCCTCGAACTCCAGACAAGCAAACACCCATAACTTCAACCAGTTAATGTGAGTTTTGCTATGTCTACCTCTTCTGAAAACAGCAAGTCCGTGCCCGCCAGCCGCCGGGAGCAGCGCTCCAGTGCCCAGGCCTTTATCGACAACCTCAAGGGCATGGCCCATCCCAACTCCAGACGCATCTTCATCCAGGGTTCTCGCCCCGACATCCGGGTGGGGCTGCGGGAGATCGTCCTGGCCGACACCCTGGTCGGCGGCAGCAAGGAGGACCCCCAGTTCGAGCCGAATGACCCCGTGCCCGTCTACGACACCTCGGGGGCCTATGGGGACGAGCGTGCCGAGATAGACGTGCGCCGCGGTCTGCCGCGCCTGCGTGAGGCCTGGGTGCTGGAGCGTGGCGACACCGAAGCCCTGGATGATCTCAGTTCCGCCTTCACTCAGGAGCGCCTCGCCGACGAGGGGCTGGATCATCTGCGTTTCGATAATTTGCCCAAGCCGCTGCGCGCCAGGCCGGGTCGCCGGGTGACCCAACTGCACTATGCCCGTCAGGGGATGGTCACCCCGGAGATGGAGTTCATCGCCATTCGCGAGAACATGGGTCGCGAGCGGGTGCGCTCAGAACTGCTGCTGCGCCAGCATCCGGGTCAGGGCTTCGGTGCCCGCCTGCCCGAGAACATCACGCCTGAGTTCGTGCGCGACGAGGTGGCCGCCGGCCGCGCCATCATCCCGAGCAACATCAACCACCCGGAAGCCGAGCCCATGATCATCGGCCGCAACTTCCTGGTGAAGATCAACGCCAACATAGGCAACTCGGCGGTCACCTCCAGCATCGAGGAGGAGGTGGAGAAGCTGGTCTGGTCCACCCGCTGGGGCGCCGACACCGTCATGGATCTCTCCACCGGTCGCTACATCCACGAGACCCGGGAGTGGATACTGCGCAACAGCCCTGTGCCCATCGGCACAGTGCCCATCTATCAGGCGCTGGAGAAGACCAACGGCATCGCCGAGGATCTCACCTGGGAGCTGTTCCGCGACACCCTGCTGGAGCAGGCAGAGCAGGGGGTGGACTACTTCACCATCCACGCCGGCGTGCTGCTGCGCTACGTGCCCATGACCGCCAAGCGCCTCACCGGCATCGTGTCCCGTGGCGGCAGCATCATGGCCAAGTGGTGCCTGTCCCACCACAAGGAGAACTTCCTCTATCAGCATTTCCGCGAGATCTGCGAGATCTGCGCCGCCTATGACGTGGCCCTCTCCCTCGGGGACGGCCTGCGTCCGGGCTCCGTCTATGATGCCAACGACGAGGCCCAGTTCGCCGAGCTGCACACCCTGGGGGAGCTCACCAAAATCGCCTGGGAGTACGACGTCCAGGTGATGATCGAGGGGCCGGGCCATGTCCCCATGCACATGATAGAGCGCAACATGACGGAGCAGCTCGAGCACTGCCACGAGGCGCCCTTCTACACCCTGGGCCCGCTCACCACCGACATAGCCCCCGGCTACGATCACTTCACCTCCGGCATAGGCGCCGCCATGATCGGCTGGTACGGCTGCGCCATGCTCTGCTACGTCACCCCCAAGGAGCACCTGGGGCTGCCGAACAAGGAGGACGTCAAGCAGGGTCTCATCACCTACAAGATCGCCGCCCACGCAGCCGATCTCGCCAAGGGGCACCCGGGCGCCCAGATCCGCGACAACGCCATGTCCAAGGCGCGCTTCGAGTTCCGCTGGGAGGATCAGTTCAACCTGGCGCTGGATCCCGAGACCGCCCGTGCCTACCACGACGAGACCCTGCCCCAGGAGTCCGGCAAGGTGGCCCACTTCTGCTCCATGTGCGGCCCCAAGTTCTGCTCCATGAAGATCACCCAGGACGTGCGCGACTACGCCGCCAAGCTGGAAGCGGTCGAGGTGAAACTGGTGGGCATGGATGGCCAGCAGGAGCGGGTGGTGGCCGAGGTGGAGGGCGGCATGCACCGCATGGCAGAGACCTTCAAGGAGAAGGGGGGCGAGCTCTATCATCAGGCGGCGGCCCTCAAAGAGGAGCGGGAAGAAGCATGAGCAGCAAGCCCATCGTCTGGACCATAGCCGGTTCGGACTCCGGGGGCGGTGCCGGCATCCAGGCCGATCTGCACAGCCTGCACGCCCTCGGGGTGCACGGCTGCTCCGTCATCTCCGCCATCACCGCCCAGAATTCGGTGGCGGTGAAGATGGTGGATCCGGTGCTGATGCAGACCTTCTGCGCCCAGATCGACGCCCTCGGCGTCGATCTGCCCCCGGCTGCCATCAAGATCGGTCTGCTGCCGACCCGGCTCCATGTGGAGGTGCTGGCCCGGCGGCTCGATACGATAAGCGCCCCCTTCGTGGTCTATGACCCCGTGGCCATCGCCAGCACAGGCACCCCCATGGCGGAGCCCAACATGCTGGCGGCGGTGCGCGAGCACCTGCTGCCCCGTTTGTCGCTCATCACCCCCAACGGCCCCGAGCTGGAGGCCCTGACCGGCATTCCGGCGACCACCCCCGCTCTGGTCAGGGCGGGCGCGGCCAGGCTGCGGGAGCTCGGTGCCTGCGCCGTACTGGTGAAGGGCGGTCACCTTGAGTGGAGCGGGGATCTCTGTCTGGACTACTACCAGGACGAGCACCGCGAGTTCTGGCTGGCGGCGCCACGGCTCGATACCCGCCACGGTCACGGCACCGGCTGCTGCTATGCCAGCGCCATCGCGGCCGTGGTGGCGCTGGATTATCCGGTGGAGGATGCCATCACCCTGGCTCGTGCCTATCTGCAGCAAGGGCTGGCAGGGGCGCAGGGGGTGGGGGCCGGCCCCGGCCCCATCGCCCACCTCGGCTGGCCCGGGGATCTTGCCCACTTCCCCCGGGCCGTGCTGGCAGGATCACCGCTCGATCGCCGCTTCGGCCTGTATGAGACAAGCAGCGCACGCCTGCCCCAGGGACCCTTTGCCCAGACCGAGCACGGCCTTGGCCTCTACCCGGTAGTGGATTCGGTGCCCTGGCTGGAGCGGCTGCTGGAAGCCGGGGTCAGGACACTGCAACTGCGCATCAAGGCGCTGCCCGCCGCCCAGGTGGCGCCGGCGATCGCCGAGGCGGTGGCCCTGGGGCGCCGCTTCGGGGCCCGGCTCTTTATCAACGATTACTGGCAGCAGGCCATAGCCGCGGGTGCTTACGGCGTGCATCTGGGGCAGGAGGACATGGAAACGTCTGATCTCGCCGCCATTCAGGCCGCCGGGCTGCGCCTTGGCATCTCCACCCACGGCTATTTCGAACTGATGCGGGCCCGCGAACTCGCCCCCTCCTATATCGCGCTCGGCCATATCTTCCCCACCAACACCAAGCAGATGCCGTCCCGCCCCCAAGGGCTGGTGCGGTTGCACCACTACCGCGCCCTGATGGCGCAGTGGCCCACGGTCGCCATCGGCGGCATCGGCGAGGATCGCGTGGCGGCGGTCAAGGAGAGCGGGGTCGGCAGCATCGCCCTGGTCTCCGCCATCACAGGGAGCGATGACTGGCGGGGGGCCACGGCTCGCCTGCTGGCTGCCGTGGGGGCCGGGGATCCGGCGTGCTCCGTCATCCCGGCAAAGGAGGTGGCACATGCTCTCTGACGAGGCGTCGCTGAGCGACGAAGAGTACCTGAGATACGGCAGGCAGCTGATGCTGGCCGAGATAGGGGAAGAAGGGCAGGTGAGGCTGAAAGCCAAGTCGGTGCTGATCGTCGGCCTCGGCGGCCTCGGCTCGCCGCTCGCCCTCTATCTGGCCGGGGCCGGGGTGGGCACGCTCTGGCTCGCCGATGGCGACACCCTGGATTCCAGCAACCTGCCGCGCCAGATCCTGTTCGACGGGGAGGGGCTGCGCCGCTCCAAGGCGGAGCTGGCCAGGGAGCGGTTGGCTACCCACAACCCCCACGTCGAGCTGATCGCCATCAACCAGCGCCTCAATGGGGCCAGCCTGCCGGAGTTTGTGGCCGAGGTGGATCTGGTTGTCGACTGCTGCGACAACCTCGCCAGCCGCCACGCCATCAACGCCGCCTGCGTCGAGCAGGGCAAGCCCTGGATCTCGGCGGCCGCCGTCGGCTGGCAGGGTCAGCTGATGGCGCGCAGCGCCCCTGAGCATGCTTGCTACGCCTGCCTCTACCCGGCGGATACCGAAGTAAGGGAGAGCTGCCAGAGCAGCGGCGTCACCGGCCCCCTGGTGGGGGTGATGGGGTCCCTGCAGGCGCTGGAAGCGCTCAAGCTGCTGCTCGGGCGCCCCAGCCCGGTGGCGGGCACATTGCGCCGCTTCGATGCCCTGACCCATGAGTGGCAGTGCCTGCGCCTGCCCGCCGACCCCGACTGCCCGGTCTGCGGCAGCACCAACCCGGCCCTGAAGGATTAACCATGAAGATCCGATTGAACGATATCGAGCTGACGCTGCCCACCGGCCAGCGCCTGACTGAGCTGCTGGCGGTGCAGGAGATTGCCCCCCAGGGGGTGGCGGTGGCCCTCAACGGCGCCGTGCTGCCCCGCAGCCGCTGGCCAGACACCCGCCTCAATGACGGGGACGAGATCCACCTTTTCACCGCCATCGCCGGAGGCTGAGATGCTGACCATAGCGAACCATACCTTCTCATCGCGCCTCTTCACCGGCACCGGCAAGTTTGCCCGCCCCGACCTGATGGCGGCCGCCATAGCGGCGAGCGGCTCCCAGCTGGTGACCATGGCCATCAAGCGCCTCGAACCCGGCAAGCGTCACGACGACATCCTGAGCCCCTTGCTGGCCCTCGGGGTCAAGCTGCTGCCCAACACCTCGGGGGCCAAGACGGCCGCCGAGGCGGTGTTTGCCGCCCACCTGGCCCGGGAGGCGCTGGGAACTAACTGGCTCAAGCTCGAGATCCACCCCGATCCCAAATACCTGCTGCCCGACCCCATAGAGACCCTCAAGGCCGCCGAACAGCTGGTGAAAGAGGGTTTCGTGGTGTTGCCTTACTGCGGCGCCGATCCCGTGCTCTGCAAACGGCTCGAAGAGGTGGGTTGCGCCGCCGTGATGCCGCTCGGCGCCCCCATCGGCTCCAATCAGGGGCTGGTGACCCGGGAGTTCCTCTCCATCATCGTCGAGCAGGCCAATGTGCCCGTGGTGGTGGATGCGGGCATAGGTGCGCCGAGCCACGCGGCCGCCGCCTTTGAACTGGGTGCCGACGCCGTACTGGTGAACACGGCCATTGCCGTGAGCGGGGATCCGGTGGCCATGGGCCGCGCCTTCGCGCTGGCCTGCGAGGCCGGTCGCAGTGCCTATGAGGCGGGTCTCGGGGCGCGCGGCAGCCAGGCCCAGGCCTCCAGCCCCCTGACCGATTTCCTGGGGGCGCTATGAGTCATGAGGCTGGAACGATGAGTGACTTCGAGCCTTTCGCACCACCCCAAGTGCGCCCGAGTGATAGCCCCCCTCTCCCTTTGGGAGAGGGGTTGGGGGTGAGGGCTGAGGAGCCTTCCTTTATCGACCGCTGGCAGGAGCTTGACTGGGACGACGTGGGCATGCAGATCCGCGCCAGGACTGCCCTGGATGTGGAGCGTGCCCTGAGCGCACCGCGCCGCACCCTGAGCGATTTTATGGCGCTGATCTCCCCGGCCGCCGAGCCCTTCCTGCCCCGGATGGCGGAGCTGGCGGAGCGCCTCACCCGCCAGCGTTTCGGCAATACGGTGGGCTTCTATGTGCCCCTCTATCTGTCTAACCTGTGCGCCAACGACTGCTCCTACTGCGGCTTCTCCATGAGCAACCGCCTGAAGCGCAAGACCCTGAACGGCGAAGAGATAGAGCGCGAGTGTCTGGCCCTCAAGGCACGCGGTTTCGACAGCGTGCTGCTGGTGACCGGCGAGCACGAGACCAAGGTGGGCATGGACTACTTTCGCGAGCATCTGCCGCGGATCCGCCGCCACTTCAGCACCCTGGCGATGGAGGTGCAGCCCCTGTCGCAAGCCGAATACGCCGAGCTCAAGACCCTGGGGCTGGATGCCGTCATGGTCTACCAGGAGACCTATCACGCCCCCGCCTACGCCCGCCATCACCTGCGCGGCAACAAGCAGGACATCGCGTGGCGTCTCGCCACCCCGGACCGGCTGGGGCGCGCCGGCATCGACAAGATTGGCCTGGGGGCGCTGATCGGCCTGTCACCGGACTGGCGCGCCGACAGCTACTTCGTGGCCGAGCACCTGGCCTGGCTGGAGCGTCACCACTGGCAGAGCCGCTATTCCCTCTCCTTCCCGCGCCTGCGCCCCTGTACCGGGGGGCTGGAGCCCGAGGTGAGCATGTCGGACCGTCAGCTGGTGCAGCTTATCTGCGCCTGGCGCCTCTTCTCGCCGACCCTGGACTTGTCCCTCTCCACCCGGGAATCCCCGGCGTTTCGCAACGGCGCCCTGCGCCTTGGCATCACCCAGATGTCGGCGGAGTCGCGCACCCAGCCCGGCGGCTATGCCGAGGGGGATGCAGAGGAACTGGAGCAGTTCGCCATCCACGACGACCGCGCCCTGGGTGAGGTGGCTGCCGCCGTGCGGCAGGCCGGGTTGCAGCCGGTGTTCAAGGACTGGGAGGCGTTTTTGGGCCGATAGGGGCGGAGTTCGGCCAAACTCCGTGCCTGTGGCAAGCAGGCACGGCTGCGCCGTGCAATCGTAGGGTCGATTAGCCGTCAGGCGTAATCGTCCGCTTTGCATTTTTTGGGGATGGTAGACGGCTCGGCTACACCGAGCAGGATGCGAGGCCGCTGGCCTCGACGAGGTTTCGCCCGCCCTTCGGGCTTGGGCGAGTAACTTTTCTTTGCGTGGCCAAAGAAAAGTCACCAAAAGAAAGGCCACCCCCGCCAATCCGACCGCTACGCGGTTTCCCTCGGGCCAGGTGCAAGGTCGGACGGACCGCCGCAGACGGCACATCCCTGTGCCGGCTGCGGCTGCGCCATCATCCCTGATGGCGCTCCTGACCTTGCCCCTTCCCCTCGGCGGATTGGAGGGGGAACCAAGACCGTGCCTGCCATAACCTCAGGGGTAATCGTAGGGTGCAATAAGCGGAGCGCATTGCACTGCTAATTAATGGCCTTGCTACGTCTAACGGTACAATTCATGTTGTTGATTACCTCTTTACAGTACTTGCAATTTATTAAGCTGAGTCTTCAAGAATTGTATCCTGTGAACTTGTACTGACAGTTTCTGGTTCTTGAATTAGACTCAAAAAATACTCAGAGAAAAGCCCATTAGATGTTGAAATTATATCGTTCGGCTTTCCATTTAATTCTTTCTGGATGTATGATTTTATTTTTCCCAGTAATTCTTTACCGGGAGTGAGCTGCTGTTTATAGTGTGCATACCATTCATCAACCAGACTATTCACAACAGAAATGTCAATTTGACTACATTTGTTAAGTGCTTTCTCCGGGCGCTCTCTGAGTACAAAATTAGTTAATTTTCTCCTGGTTTCATCTTCAAGTTCATCAGTGAGATTATTGTAAGTAGTGGTGGCTGAATCGAGATCAATACCATAAATACTACATATATGTTCTGGTTTACAGAAATATGATTCAATTTCTTGGTATTCTGTTACAAAAAGAATTATTCCTTTAGCCTCACAGTCGGCTCTGAGTTTAACAATTTCACGATCATCATCTAATTTCTGATCTCTATCCAAATGGAGAATCACCTTAGCTGTTGGGATTTGCTTTTGTACAAACCCTTGCAAAATTTTAGCAAAGTCAACTTTGGTGCAACTTTCGTAAGAGTGCAGGACAAAATCATCTTCTTGTAGCCCATTAGAAAGCAAGAATTTTTTTAGATAGTCTTTTTTCTCAAGTACTCCATCAACTCGATCTTCAGTGACAACTATATATTTTAAGTTTCTTTTTGAGAATAGATAGTCAGCATCAATTGCCCCGATATCAACGAGTATCTTGCTGCTCTTTATATTAGAGCTTACCTTCCCGTCTTGGAAGTGGACTACTTGGGCCTTATCTTCAAGAGCATCGAGTATGTATCTAGAGTGAGTGGAAAAAATAACTTTTAGGTCTGTATTTATAGTTGACTTCTTGACTAGTTCTTCGGCAAGTAGCTTTTGCTTAGTCGGATGTATATGAGCATCTGGTTCATCCAGCAATATTATTTTTGGAGAGAAGTACTCGATATACGCAAATATTTGAATGACCTGTAGAAGACCATTTCCTACAGAATCAAGAGGAAGTTCAACATTTTCCTTTAAAACCTTAACCTCAATGAACTCTGAAACATGTTCATCAAATAGAATAGTTATTTCTGTATTGGGGTATATGTTATTGACAGATGATAGAAATTGATCCCATCTTCCTTCTTGCTTATATATGTGCAATAGAACATTTCTTAGGTAATTATTGCTGTCACCCCGAGTTGCAGATTTTTTAACTGCTATAGGAACTTCATATTTCTCATGGATAGGTATGCCAGCTAAACCAGGGATGTAAACACAGTAAGGTGAGTTTATATCACAAAGTAATTCACCCAATTCTTTCCCTTGCAACTTGGTGGTGAATCCACCATTTTTCCCTTTAGATATACTGAGAGAAGCATTATGTGTGTCTGAGAATATAAATTCTATAGATTTTTGTTCATCTCTTGTTTTGGCTCCAGTGAGTTTTCTACCATGGTATAAATATTCGATGTTTTTTGTTGGGGTGTATAGGTACTCGCTGGAATCTAGTGACAGTGTTCGAAGTTCTGTTCTTGACCAACTGGAGCCTTTCAGTTTCAGAGTCTGACAGCTCGAGACCGCAAATTGAATGCCTTGTATAAAACTGCTTTTACCTGAGTTATTGGCACCTATGAAAATATTTATAGGTGACAATATAATCGTTGCTTCATCAATCTTCTTGAATTTTTGTATTTGTATTTTCATTGTTTTTTCTCAGGGGATACTAATGGTTGTGATAATATAGTTATATCTACAGCATTGGAATAAATGTAAATAATGATATATCACAGAATCCCGTTTTTATACTGAGGGTTTTCAGAGCTCCGCATTCGAGCCATAGGTTTTGATGCCCACCAATTTCTAGGTGACAAGTCTGCATTATTGGGTGTTTTATGGCGGCTCATTGCATCATCTTCCTCAGGAAATAACTGATATGCCCCGGCGGCATATCGGGCAGCTGGCCAAATACCTCGTAGCCCTGTTTCTGGTAGAAGGGGAGGGCCTGGAAGCTGGTGGTTTCCAGATGGTAATTGGTGATGCCCTTGCTTTGGGCGTACTGCTCCATGGCGCCGAGCAGGCGGCCGCCCCAACCGTCGCGGCGGATGCTTTCGTCGATCCAGAGCCAGTCGACATGCAGCCAGCCCCACTTGATGTCGGCGATGATGCCGCCGTGGACCTTGCCCTCTTCATCCTTGATAAAGCTGGCGATCCGCTCGCGCAGGTGGGTGCCTGCGTGATCCAGGTTGTAGCCTGAGAGGCCAATACGCAGCGCTTCGATCTCATCGTCCTGAGGGGGTTGGGGTGTGGTCAATTGCATAGTGCTTCCTGCTTGATGGTGGTTGTCTCTATCGGGTTGCCGCTTCCAGCTCGGCTATCTCCCCGCCGCCTATCAATTTCAAATTCCGGCTGATCCGCTCCACCGGCCAGTCCCACCAGGCGAGGGCGTTGAGGCGCGCTATGGTGTCGTCGTCGAAGCGGTAGCGGATCAGCTTGGCGGGGTTGCCGCCGACGATGGCGTAGTCGGGCACGTCGCCGGTGACCACGGAGCGGGCGGCGATGATGGCGCCGTTGCCGACCCTGACGCCCGGCATGATCAGGGCCTCATAGCCAATCCAGACGTCGTTACCGATGACGGTATCTCCCTTGTAGGGGAGGCTGCCCGGGGCGGGGGCGGCGCTCTCCCAGCCGTTGCCGAAGATGAAGAAGGGGTAGGTGGAGAAGCCGGCGCTCTGGTGGTTGGCACCGTTCATGATGAACTTGACCCCGCGGGCGATGGCGCAGAACTTGCCGATGATCAGCTTGTCGCCGACGAAGGGGAAGTGGTAGAGGACGTTGCGCTCAAAGCCTGCGGAATCCTCCGGGTCGTCGTAGTAGCTGTAGTCACCCACCTCGATATTGGGCCCCTTGATGGTGTTCTTGATAAAGCACACCTGGGGGAAGCCCTCCATGGGGTGGGGATTGGCGGGGTCGGGTCCGTGCATGGGGTGCTCCTCTGGGATCTGGGCTCAGGTTACCCTAACGGAACCGGACGACCCCTTGCCACCTTTTTGTACGCCCCGGTTCGCCAGCCTTTGTCGCCCCCGTCCCATATGCGCATCGACCCGGGGCCGGTTTGTCTCTAGCATGGAGGGGAGGCGGAGCCGGGCTCCGTCAAAATGGATGATTGACGAAGTGCGCCTTGCGCACTTCCGGTGGAGAGAAAAGATGAAGCTGCGTTCCTTGTTGATGGTGGGTGCCCTCTTGCTGGGCGGCTGTGCGGTCAATCCCTATGGGGGGACGCCTGCGCCGGTCGGCGAGCCGGACAAGCCGGTGAGCCAGCCAGAGCAACCTGTGGTCGAGCCTGACAAGGCAGAGCCGGTGCCTGCGCCCGCACCCGTGGCCCCGACCGGCTTGGCGCTCGCCATGGCGGATGCCTTTCTGAAGGCCCCCGAGGTGCAGGCGCTGAGCCAGGATGGCAGCCCTGTGCTGCTGCTGATGGCGCCCCAGAACGGCACAGGGGAGCCCTTCAGTACCCAGCCCATGGCGGTGGCCATGAGCCAGCGCATTCAGGCAAACAGCGGCTTTCGCTTCGCGGATCCCGGCCAGGTGGCGGCCATCACGGGCCAGCTCGAGTACCAGCAGGGGGGCATGAATCCCGCCTCCCTGGTGCGTCTGGGTCGCCAGACCGGGGCCGGTTACATGCTCTACGGGGATCTTCTCTCCGAGGGGAGCCGCTACCGCCTCGCCATGAGCCTGATGGATCTCAAGAGCGGCGAGCTGCTCTGGAGCGGGAGCCGCTCCGCCAGCCGCTGATCCCCTCATCCCGGCCACCGAAAACGCCATCGAGCCCCTCTCGATGGCGTTTTCGTTTCAAGGCGCCAGCGCGCTCGCCGCGAGCGCCTGTCATGGGCCGAGTGGTGCCATATACCCCTCTGCGGGTACCGATGGCGGGTCCGGGGGAATAGCCGTTCACTACCACACCTGCGGCGCAGCCACGACATTCTGGGCGTATGCGATACTGATCGGGGCGTCTATGACAGATAGCTCAGGGCCCTCCCCGCAGATTAAAAGGAGCACAGATGGCTCTCTCAGTGGCACAACTCTATGAAGTGATGACCCAGTTGCCCGACCCCGTTTTCATCCTCAGTGAAGATGGTCATTACATCGAGTACATAGGCGGGGTGGAGCAGCAGTCATATCAGGATGGCAACCCCCTGATCGGCAAGCGGTTGTTCGACGTGCTGCCGGCAGACAAGGCGTTCTGGGTGATGGAGCAGGTGGCGCGTGCCCTGGCCGGCGGCCAGGTGCAGGTGGTGGAGTACGATCTCTCTCCCGCCGAGGTGGAGGGCATAGATGCCGAGGCAGGGCCCCAGGGGATGCAGCGCTTCGAGGGCAAGATAGCGCCGCTGCCCTCCCTCTACGACGGCAAGCGGGCCGTGGCCTGGATGACCCGCAACATCACCCGCCAGCACGAGCTGCAACGGCGGCTCAAGCGGCTCGGGGAGACGGATCAGCTGACCGGCCTCTACAATCGCCACTTCTTCTTCGATCAATACCACCAGAGGGTGCAGGGCCAGCCGCTCACCGGCCTCATCATGCTGGATCTCGATCACTTCAAGCAGATCAACGACCGTTACGGTCACCAGGCCGGGGACAGGGTGCTGTGCCGGGTCTGCGAGTGCGTGTCCGCCCAGCTGCGGGGGGAGGATCTGTTCGTGCGCAGCGGCGGCGAGGAGTTTCTGATCCTGCTGCCGCAGATAGACGAGGGGATATTGCTGAAGGTGGCGGAGCGGATCCGCGCCGCTGTGGCGGCCATGGCGCCGGATCCGGCCCCCGTCACCGTGAGTCTGGGCACCACCTTGATCCGGCCGGGGGAGGAACTCAGCGCCGTGCTGGCCCGGGCGGACGAGTGGCTCTATCGGGCCAAGCGGGGCGGGCGCAACCAGGTGGCCCACGACGGGGATCCCTGAAAAGCACCCGGGCTTGCAACGAAGGAGGACGACCCTGTGTCGCCCTCCTTCGTTTGTCTGCATCTGCGCTCGTCTCAGCCAAACAGCGTCGAGATGTTCTGGCCCGCCATCAGCAGGCCTATGGCCAGCACGCTGAACCAGACCAGGGTGGCGCTCACCAGGGCGTAGCCGAGGGCGACGAAGAGACCGTCCCGTTGCAACATGCCGATGGCCAGCAGCAAGATGGCCCAGGCGGGCATGGCGTTGGTGAAGGGAATGGCGCCGAGCGGCAGCATCAGCAGCAGGGCCGCCAGCATGATCAGCAGGCCGTTGCAGCGGTTGATGGCGTAACTGCCGGTCAGGATCAGCAGGCGCGGCCGGATGAGGCGGTCGATGCGGGCCAGCAGATCCGCCCCCTTGTGCAGGGCCGGTTTGATGTGCTCGGCGGCGAAGCGCCGCTCCATCAGGACGGCGGGCAGCCAGGGCACCCGGTTGAGGGTGATGCCGACGCCGATGAAGAGGATCAGGAGCCCAAACGGCGTGCTGACGCCGGGGATGGAGACCGGCAGCAGGAAGGGAACGGTGAGCAGCACGCAAAACAGCAACATGCCCTGCTCCCCCACCAGAGCCAGCATCTGGCGCAGGCTGATGTGGCTCTCCTCGATGGCGTGGGCGGTGGCCCGCAGGGTATCGGAGAGCGTGCTTTGTGGGTCGTTGAGTTGCGCGGCAACCATTCCTGAGATCCTCGTCCTGTTAACGCCACCTCTGTGGCGCCGACAGCTTACGTGGCAGAGGTTAATCCCAGATGAATAATGTGAGCCGGCGCAAGCTTTGATGAAAAGAGAGGGCGGGGAACGGGGGCGGGCCGCCAAAACGGGGCGATACAGCCCCCGTCAAGGGTCGGATGGAGCGGGCTCTGATATGCTTTTGACGCAATCCATGCAACCGGGAGAAGAGCGTGACGCGAGCGATGATGATGCTGGGACTGTGCTTGCCGCTGACGGGCTGGGCGGCCGAGCCCGCCACCTCGGGCTGGCAGCTGACCCCTTTCCTGGGTTACAGCTCGTCCATCGACTTCGAGGCCATGGATGAGCCCGCTCCCACGCCGCACTCGACCGGCATCGACTCACTGCAAGGGGAGAGCTCGGGCAACTGGGGCCTCTTCATCAGCCGGGAGGTGGATGATCCGGGTATGGTGGAGCTGCTCTACAGCCATCAGTCCACCCCCATCTCCCCGGATCAGCCGGACAGGCTGACGGTGGATACCCTGCACTTCGCCGGGGCCCTGACCCTCTCGGACAACCTGATGGCACCCTATCTCGGCGCCGGGATAGGGGTGACCCGCTTCGATGCCTATGACAGCGAGACGGCCCCCTCCATGTCCCTGGCGCTCGGGGTGCAGCCGCGCCTGGGGCAACATCTGGCGCTGCGGGCCGAGGTGCGCGGCTACGGCTCCCTGCTCAATGACGACAGCGCGTTTCTCTGCAACCCCGAGGTGTGCGCCTTCCGGGTGCGGGGGGATCTGCTCACCCAGTGGCAGGCCAATATCGGCTTGACCCTGAGGTTCTGAGCCCGCTCTTCGGACCGGTTTATGGGGTGCCGAAGGCGAGACGGCTCTGGGAGTCGTTGACGTCAAATACCCTGTCGTGCACCGCGCTGGCACCCACCCGCTGCTCGTATCCCTTGGCTCATGCAGGCTCGCTGGCCAGAGCGGCCTCAGCGGGCCCGCAGCAGCCAGCCGCTGATCCGGTTTGTCGCCAGCAGTCGGCAGGCGAGCAGGGAGAGCACCAGCAGCACCGGCACCTTCACCAGCTCCCACCACAGCAGCTTGCCTTGCGGGCCGAACACCATCAGCCAGACCACCAGCATCATGTGCAGGCAGTAGAGACCCAGCACTTTGGGAGCCTGGCGCTCCAGCCAACTGCCTCTGCCCCAGTTTGGGTTGGCCAGCAGCAGGCCGAACAGGCCGAGCGCCCAGGGCAGGGAGCCCAGCAGAAAGTCGTGACGGTTGAGGGGCACTGCGGCGAAACGCAGCAGGCCCGCGGCCTCCAGGGCATAGAGACCCATCCCCGCCACCATCAGCAGGGCGCTGCGCCTAGCATCCGGTTGCCAGCCACGCAGGCGCAGCTCGGCGCCAAGCGCCACGAACAGCAGGGAGAAGAAGGGGCCGTTGCGGGTCAGCAGGGCCCACTCGCCCCCTAGCTGCGGACCATAGGAGCCGCCGATCAGGGCCAGCCCGTAGAGCAGGGCGCCCGCCACCAGAGCCAGTCGGGGCAGCCTGACCCGCCAGCAGAGGGCCAGCAGCAGGACGGCCAGCATCAGGGCGGGCAGGAACCAGAGGTGGATCATGCCACCCACCCACCAGGCGTTGAGAGGATCCCCCAGCTGCATCTGCCACTGGCCCGCCATGCTGGTCAGATAGCCTTCCGTCATGGCCGCGACCGGGTTGAAGGGCACCAGCAGATAGAGCAGGCTCCAGGCCAGCCAGAGCCCCAGCAGGGGGCGGCAGTAGCGCAGCGCCACCGCCATCGGCTTGCCTGCGGCGAGGGCGGGTTGCAGGAAGCAGCCGGCGCAGAGGAAGAAGAGCGGCACCGCGAAGCGGCACAGCTGGTTGATGATGGCCCCGAGCCAGAGGTAGGGGGTGCCGTCCCAGAGGGTGGGATCGAACGGATTGCTGAAGGGGGAGAGGTGAATGGTCATCACGGCCAGGATGGCCAGGACTCGCCCGCACTCGATGCTGGAGATGCGCATGATGGTTTCCGACGGCTGAAACCCGGCACCCTAGCAGCCGGGCACATGCCTCTTCCAGCCGGGGGGTCGTCAACTGTGACCCCCATCGGTGGCCGGTTACCCTTTGTTACCCGGGGGATGGGCAGGGTTACCCCGGGTGGGAGGCGGATCTCGTTTTGGTGTCGGTAAAAGCCCTAGAGCAGGGCGACCAGCACTGTCGCGACGGCGCCCGTCAGCAGCAGGGCGATGCCGCGGCCGGCCGGGCCGTGCAGCTTGTTCCACATCAGCAAACTGGTGAGGGCCAGCAGCAGCATGGAGAGGGCCGCGAGATCGCCGACCAGTTGCCAGGCCAGGCCAGTGCCCATGCCGCGATGCAGCCGGTTGAGGCTGGCGGCGACGTTGGCCCGCTGCAGCTCGATCTGCACCAGCAGGGTACCCTCCACATAACTGGCGGCCAGGCTCTGGCGGAGGGTGACGCCGCGCAGCTCCCAGCGCGCCGGCAGGGTGAGGTGGCCTGTGGGGGTGGGCAGGGTCCGGGCCGGGGTGATGGTGATCCGCCCCTCCTCCAAGCCCTCGGGGTAACGCTGTTGCAGCAGGGCTTTCAGTGCGTCAGGGCTCGCCAGCGGCGTGGTTAGCGTTATCTCCTCGCTCGACTTTTCGGTGTGGGGGCCGGGCAGGGGCAGCACGGCCCTGTGCTGGAGCCAGAGGCCGGTCAGGCCGTAGAGCAGCATCAGGGTGAGGGTGGCAAAGCCCGCCCAGGCGTGGATGCGGCGCACCCACTTGTTGTTGTGAAGGGGGAGTCTCTTGGGTTTCATCATGGTGGCGCGTCATAAAAAACTGGCCAGCAGAGGCTGGCCAGTTTGGCTGTGGGCAGGAGGATCAGAAGCGGTAGGCGGCGGTGAGATTCAGCTGACGGGGGCTGCCCGGCATGATCTGGGCCGCGCTGGTGGCGCTGACGAAGTAGTCGTGGTCGGTCAGGTTCTCCACGCTGAGCTGGGCATCCCAGTGCTGCCAGCGGTAGCCGGCGCGGGCGTCATAGCGGGCGTAGCCCGGCAGCACTGTGGTGTTGGCGTTGTCGGCGAAGCGATCCCCCACCGCCGTCACCCCGGTTTCCCCATACCAGCCCTGCTTGCCGCTCTGGTAGCCGGCGAACAGCTGGCCGTTCTCGCGGGAGACGTTCATCGGCCGCTTGCCCTGCAGATCCGCATCCGCCTTGACCTGCTCCGCATCCTGGATGGCGATGCCGCCGTGCAGGTAGAAGGCGTCGGTGAGCTGGGCGCGGGCGCTCAGCTCTATGCCGTCGGTGCGCTGCAGGCCGGTGAGGATCACCTTGGTGGGATCCAGCGGATCCTTGCTGCGCTTGTTGTACATCTCCAGCCGGTAAATGGAGAGGGTGGTGGCCAGGCGGCCGTCCAGCCAGTCGCTCTTCACGCCCCCCTCGTAGAGCCGGGTGTGCTGGGGATCCAGGTTGTTGTTCTTGTCCCCCGGGGTGATGCCGATCAGCTCACCGCCGACCGGGGTGAAGGTCTTGCTGTAGGAGGTGTAGAAGGCGTGCTCCTCGATGGGGTTCCACACCAGGCCCAGACGCGGGCTCAGGCTGGTGACCGAGAGGGTCTCCTCCTTGTCGAGGTCGTTGCGGCGGCTGGTGACGGTGAACGCGTCCCGGCGCAGGCCGCCGAGCAGGTGCCAGTCCCCCAGGCTGAGCTGATCCTGCACATAGAGGCCGTAGCCACGCACCCTGTGTCTGGCGTCGCTGGAGAGCTTCATGGCACCGTTGTAGCTGGGCAGTGAGCCCGGATCGTACAGGTTGCCCGGGGGGATAGCGGTGGCGTTCTGATAGAGCTTGGGGGTGCGCTCCTGCCAGCTCTGCTCCAGGCCCACCAGCAGGCGATGCTCGACGGGACCGGTCTGCAGCTGGCCTTCCGCTTCCGTGTTGCTGGTCAGGTTGTTGGCCTTGAGATCCTGCTGCCAGCGGGCGCGGGTCACCTGGTCGCCCTTGACGCTGGTGACATAGGTGTTGTCGAACTGGCTGTCGAGGCTGGTGTAGCCGAGCTGCTGGCGCAGTTGCCACTGCTCGTTCAGATCCCAGGTGAGCTGGGAGCGGGTGGACTGGGCCACGTCATCGATGAAGTCGCGGCTGGTGTCGCTGTAGACGCTCTCGATGGGCACGTCGGCCGGGCGACCGTTGACGCCGGGGATGCCGCGATCCGGGGTGCGATCGCTGCCGTTGCGCTCGTACTGCACCAGCCAGTTCAGCTTGTCGGTGATCTCCCAGTTGGCGGACGGGGCCAGCAGGGTGCGCTTGCTGGTCACGCCGTCGCGAAAACTCTCCTTGTCCTCCTGGGCCAGGTTGAGGCGCAGCTGCACCCGCTCGCCAGCCTCGGCATTGAGATCCGCGGCGAGGCGCTGGCTGTCGAAGCTGCCGACCCGGGCGGTGACGCTGGAGGCCTGGCCCCGTTGCGGCTTCTTGCTGACCCGGTTGACTATGCCCCCCGTGCTGCCACGGCCGTAGAGCACGGCGGCCGGCCCCTTGAGCACCTCGACCCGCTCTATGTTGCCAAGGTCGCGGGTGTACTGCATGTCGTCCCGCAGACCGTCGAGGTAGAAGTCGTTGCTGGCGTTGAAGCCGCGGATGTTGACGCCGTCGAAGCGGGTGTCGCCGCTGGCGTTGACCCCGGGGATGCCGCTCAGGGCCTCGCTCAGGGTCGGTTGGCCGTAGGCGGTCAGCTCGCTGGCGGAGACGCTCTCTATGGTCTGGGGCACCAGCTTGGCCGGGGTGCTGGTGCGGGTGGCGGTGGCCACCTCTTCGTGCTGGCTGCGTTTGCCGACCACAGTGAGGGTCTCGTCTTCGGCCTGGGCGCTGGCGCAAAGGGACAGCAATGCGACGCCCAGCAGGGCGCGCGGGGGGTTGGGGTTATGCATCTGCGTGTGACTCTTCTAATCGACCTGTTGGCCTGAACTTATTGATTTATTAGTAATTATTTAAATGCTCCCGATGCGGGAGGGTGCTAATGATATTTATTTTCATTTGGCTGGCAAGGCAAAGATGCAAAAAGCCCACACCTACGACCAGTTTTGCGGTCAGTTGAGGCTCATTGCCCTGATGTGACGGATCGGATGAGTCTTGGTTGTGGCAACGGGCTGGTTTACCATCCGGGTTCGGTGGCGCCGATGCCGCCCCAGGGAAACAGGAAACGGAACATGGAAGAGATCATCAGGGCAGACCTTCATAACCGGCAGCACGGCGAGGTGCTGGTCTATCTGCTCAACGAATACGCGAAAGACGAGATGGGCGGGGGCAGCCCCCTCGCCGATGAGGTGAAGGCCAATCTGGCGCAGGCCCTGGCGGCGAGAAGCGGTGCCCATGTGTTGCTGGCCTGGGTCGATGGGCAGCCGGCCGGGGTGGCCACTTGCTTCGAGGGCTTCTCGACCTTCGCCTGCCGGCCCCTGCTCAACCTCCACGACCTTGCGGTGCACCCGGATCATCGCGGGCGCGGCCTCGGCAAACGGCTGCTGGCACAGGTGGAGCGGCTCGCCCGGGAGCTCGACTGCTGCAAGCTGACCCTGGAGGTGCTGGAGGGCAACAGGGTGGCCCAGGCAGCCTACCTGGCCAGCGGTTTCGAGGGTTATGAGCTGAACCCGCAAGTGGGCCGGGCCCTGTTCTGGCAGAAGAAGCTCTAGCCTCTGTGGCTCAGCCCCCCCCCAGCGGGAGGGGAGAATGAAAAACGGCGCGCAGAGGGATCTGCGCGCCGTTTTGTCTGGGACCGGTGTTAGAAGTCGTAACGGGCCGCCAGCTGGAAGTCATCCTTGGTGTTCAGCTTGCCGCTGTCATTGCTGTCCAGGTTGTTGATGCGGTACTCGCCGATGACCCTCAGGTTCTTGTTGAACTTGTACTGGGCACCCAGGGTGTAGTAGTCGATGGAGTCGTAGTCGGACTTGCCGCTCTGCTCCACCTTCTGCTTGTTCCACAGGGCCATCAGGCCGAAGCCGCTCTCGAAGTTGTAACCCAGGGCCCCTTCCCAGCCGGTGTGATCCTTGCCGGTGGCCAGGAAGTCGCTGCCGTCTGCGTAGCTCAGGGCGGCATAGACGGCCTTGTTGTCGTACTTGGCGGAGAGCAGCCACAGCTTGGCATCCTCTTCACCGCTCTTGTCGCGGATACCCACGTTGTAGGCGGTACCCAGGGCCAGGTTGAACGGGAAGGTGTAGGCCAGGGCGGCACCGTAGGCGGCATCGCTGTCCTTGCTGGTGGTCTCTTCGGTGTCACCGCCGTCGAACTTGTAGCTGGTATCGACCTGGAAGCCGTTGAACAGGCCAGAGTATTTCAGAACAGAGCCGGCACGGTTGGTGGCGAAGGTGTCGGTCTTGGCGCCCAGGGCGTCGTTGCCGTAGCCGTCGGAGAGGGACACGTCGGTCCAGTCGGCCAGCAGGCCGGGGGCGCCCTTCTGGCGGCCGAAGGTGACATTGCCCCAGTCGGCGCCCACCCCGGCGAAGGCCAGGCGGGTACGCATGTTGTCGGAGTTCTCGCTGACGGTCTTCTCGCTGTCATTGACGTAGATCTGCAATTCGTACTGGGCCAGGGCCTTGAGACCCGGGTTGATCTCGCTCTCTACCTTGGCGCCCAGGCGGACGAACTGGTTGGCACCCTGCTTGTCGCTGTATTCGTTCTTGATGTCGCCATTGGCATCCAGCTCCTTCTTCTCGCCGAAGAACTGGCCGGCGTAGATGCGGCCATAGAGATCGAGCAGAGTGGAGTCATTTTTATAGACTTCGACGGCTTGAGCCTGGAAGGCGGCGGTGAGAGCCAGTGCTACTACTGTCAGCTTTTTCATCATGATCCCTTGTGTTGCAAGCTTCTGTTTTAAAAGACGGGGCCATGCTAGAAGTGACAGATGACAGCGGGGTGACCGGGGTGTGAACAAGCCGTGGCGGTTTCATGTCAGCGGGATGAAAACCGGGATTTATGTGGCTGGTCGCCACTTTTGCGCGCAAAGGTTTGCCCTTGTGGTAGAATGCCGCCCGTTTTCGAGCTCCTAAGGTTGGATATGCGATGAGACGTGAACTGGCAATCGAATTTTCCCGAGTGACGGAAGCGGCTGCACTGGCTGGCTACAAGTGGCTCGGACGTGGTGACAAGAATATCGCCGATGGCGCGGCCGTTGCGGCCATGCGTCACATCCTCAATCAGATCCAGATCGATGGCGAGATTGTGATAGGCGAGGGGGAGATCGACGAAGCCCCCATGCTCTACATCGGCGAGAAGGTGGGCACGGGTCAGGGCGACGCCGTGGACATCGCGGTCGACCCCATAGAGGGCACCCGCATGACCGCCATGGGGCAGTCCAATGCCCTGGCCGTGCTGGCCGTGGGCGACAAGGGCTCCTTCCTCAAGGCCCCCGACATGTACATGGAGAAGCTGATCGTGGGTCCGGGTGCCAAGGGCGCCATCGATCTCGATCAGGCCCTGGAGCTGAACCTCAAGGCCGTGGCCAAGGCGCTCGGCAAGCCCCTCTCCCGCCTGACCGTCATCACCCTGGCCAAGCCGCGTCATGACAAGGCGATCAAGGAGATGCAGGGGCTGGGGGTGCGGGTGTTCGCCATCCCCGACGGGGACGTGGCCGCCTCCATCCTCACCTGTCTGCCGGACAGCGAAGTGGACATGCTCTATGGCATCGGCGGCGCTCCGGAAGGGGTGATCTCGGCGGCGGTGATCCGCGCCCTGGACGGCGACATGCAGGCGCGCCTGGTGCCCCGTCACCAGGTCAAGGGGGACAGCCCCGAGGTGCGTGCCCTGGGCGAGCAGGAGATTGCCCGTTGCCAGGAGCTCGGCATCGACGTGAGCAAGGTGCTCAAGCTGGAAGATCTGGCCAAGAATGACAACGTCATCTTCTCGGCCACCGGCATCACCAAGGGTGATCTGCTGGAAGGCATCACCAGCAACGGCGTCATGGCGACCACCGAGACCCTGCTGATCCGCGGCAAGTCACGCACCATCCGCCGCATCAAGTCGATTCACTTCCTGGACCGCAAAGACAGCGTGGTGCGCGACATCATCCTGTAAGCGGGAAGATGGCTGTGGCGGCAAGTCCCGTCCCCTCATGCCGCCGCATCAAGTCGATCCACTTCCTGGACCGCAAGGACATCGTGGTGCGCGACATCATTCTCTGATGAGAGTGGGTTGAACCTGCTGCAAGATGAAAAGCCCGACCGCTGCTGCCGTCGGGCTTTTTGTTGCCCTGCGTCCGGGTCTGGACTATTTGGCGGGACAGGGCGGATAAGGCTAAGGGGAATCGGGGCCCTTTGATAGACTGCTTCGCCATGCACAGGAATGCATCATATGGAATGTCGTCAAGGTTGCGGTGCCTGCTGCACAGCCCCCAGTATCAGCAGTGCCATCCCCGGCATGCCGGAGGGCAAGCCGGCCGGCGTTCCCTGTGTTCAGCTCGATCAATGGCTGGGCTGCAAGATCTTCGGCCAGCCCGAGCGTCCTGCGGTGTGCAGCAGCTTTCGGCCCATGCAGGACGTGTGCGGCTCTCACCGCCAGGAGGCCGTCTGGCTTATCGGCGAGCTGGAGCGGCTGACGGCCTGAGGCGAGGTTGTGGCTCGTCCGATGATGTGGCGATGTCCGCAACGACGTTACCTCGTCCGATTACGCCGCTGCGCGGCTAATCGAACCTACATGGCCAATCAAGCCTCCACATCCAGCCGTTCTCGTAGGTTCGAATAGCGAAGCGTATTCGAACGATCGCGAAACGTGGAGAAACCCGGAATAGAAAAAGGCCGCAATTGCGGCCTCTTTTTTTGTCTCCCGTGACGGGGAAGGTCAGACGTCGGCCAGTTGCAGGGCCTGACGATAGTACTCGTTGGCCTTGTTGGTGAGACGGCGCTTGTCCATCACCTGTCCGAGGGCATGGTAGAGGGCGGCATCCGGCCGCTTCGCCACTTCCTGCTCCAGCAGGTGCTGGGCCTCGTCCAGCTGGCCGGCCAGCAGGTAGACTCGCGCCAGTGCCGCCTCGGCGCCCGGTTGATCCTGGATCTTCTTGAGCAGGGTCAGCATGGGCTGATAGTCATCCAGCCTGAGCTTGGGCAGGCGGGCGAACAGCTCGGGGGAGGGATCCTTGCGCAGGGCCTCCAGCCAGAGGTCGGCCGCCTCGCTGTCGGCACCGAGCCGGCGCAGACGATCCCCGTAGCTGGCCAGCAGTGCGGGGTCCTGACGCAGCTTGCGGGGCAGCGCCTGCCACACCGGGCGCAGGGTCTCGAGGGCGCCGCTGGCGGCCTCGAGACGGCCAATCCAGGCCTGGTGCAGCAGCGCCTCTTCCTGCTGGGCGGTCAACTTGCCCACCTTGCGCAGGGCCGGGGCGAGATCGATGAGGGCCGCCCAGTCTTCCCGGGCCAGATAGACCTGGCGTAGCTGATCCAGCACCATGGGGTGGCGCGGGTGCAGGGCGTAGACGGACTCGAGCCTGCCGAGGGCGCTGTCGTACTGGCCCTGCTCTATCTGCAGCTGGGTCTGGATCAGGGTCAATGCCAGCTCGGCCTTGGGGTTCTCCTCCTGCGCCTTTTGCAGGTAGTGATCCCGGCGCACGTCATCGCCCCGGGCCTGGGCCACCTTGGCGGCACTCAAGTAGTTGAGCAGCGGGGTGTCGCTGTTGTCGGCCCCCTTGATCAGCAGCTTCTCGGCCTGGTTGTAGTGCCCCTCGGCCATGGCCAGGGTGGCATTCACCGTTTGCAGGTTCGCCTTGCGGCGACGGCGCGAGCCGAACCAGCCCTGGGTCTTGCGGCGCAGGCCGAAGACCCGGCCAAGCACCCACTCGACGATGAGCAGGGCACCGTAGAAGAGTACCGCCAGGATCACGGCGCTGGTGACCGAAGACTCCACCGTGTAGTTGCCGAGCGAGATGAGCACATAGCCCTTGTTGCCGGACGCTTCGGGGCCGAAGATCAGGCCCGCGACCATCACGGCCACCACGACGATCAGACGAATCATGGTCTCCTCCTCAGTTGCCGGCCAGGATGCGTTGCAGGCGCTCGGTCAGCACCTGTTCCAGCATGGCCTGGGTCTTGAACTGATCCGGGTAGTCAAACTGGATCTGCTCGTCTTTGAGCTTGTCGAGCTCGGACTGCATGTACTGGGTCGCGCTGTTGTCGGTATCGAAGTACTGGGTCAGCCAGCGTTGGGCCTTCTCCAGGCTGTCGGTATAGAGCGCCTGCTGCTCGCGATAGACGGCGAGCTGGGCCTGCAACAGCTTGGTCTTGAGGTTCTCCCGCAGGAAGATCTCCTGCTGCGGTGAGAGCAGGGCCTCCACCGCGCCGTCGCGGCGGCGTATGGTGATGAAGTTCTCGGTGAACTTGACCCAGTTCTTCTTGAGATTGCTCTCCCACTCGTCCGGATTGGCACTGACCGCCTGATCCGGCTCGGCCTTGGCTTGTGGCATGCTCACGGTGGAGAGGGGCAGCAGCTCTATCTGGTCCGACAGCGCGGCCAGCTTCAGGGTCAAGCCTTCGCGATCGACCCGCGGCATCCCCTTGAGCTTGGCTATGTCTTCCGCCAGCGCCTTGCGAATGGGCATCAGGCTGGGGTCGTTGAGCGCCTTGATCCGCTCGTCGGCGTTGCCGAGCAATGTGATGGCGGAGACGATGTCGTGTTCCAGCCACAGCTTGCGGCCCGCCATGCGTACCAGGTATTCGGATTCGGCCAGCATCCAGTCGTTGGGGCGCTTGTCGTCGAGATCCAGCACCTTGTGCTGCAGGGCGTCCAGGGCCTCCTGCTGCTGTTGCTGGCTCTTGCCGAGGGCGCTGAACTGTTCGGCATCCTTGCTGTTGTTCTGATCCAGCTTGCCCATGGCCTCGGCCAGCTGCAGCTTGAGGGCGCCGAGTTCGGCCTGCTGGGCGACGGCATTCTGGTGGCCGTGCAGATAGAGGCCGCCGGTCAGCCCCAGGGCCAGCAGGATGGCAACGCCACCGAGGACGACGCCGGCGCCGCCCTTCTTGTTGCCGACGGCCTTGTGCTCGGGCTTGTTGTTGTCGGCCCCGGGGGCCGCAGCACTCGGCTGGACTTCTTGCTGTTCAGTCATTCCATCTTCCTCAGTTCCAGGGCGGCCACCAGAGCCTGGTTGGATGCACCTTGGGCAATCACGATACGGGTAAAACCAGCTCCCTCGGCCATCTCGGCCACCCGGGGACTGGGCACCACCAGCAGGCGGTCATAAAGCCAGGGTCGCTGCGGGCCGGGCACCAGGGCCAGCAACCGCTGCAAGAGTTCACCACTGGTGATGAGCAGGCTGTCGAGGCCGGCTGCCTGCCAGTGGCGGGTCAATGCGTCCCCGTCGAGCTCGGGGTAGTGGCGCTCGTAGGTGGCACAATAGTGCACCAGTGCGCCGCGTGAGGCCAGTGTCCGGGCGATGAGATCCCGCCCGTCGTTGCCGCGCAGGATCAGCACCCGCTTGCCGCTCACCCCTTGCAGGGGCGGCAGGGCCAGCAGGCCTTCACTGCGGGGATCGGTCGGGCAGAGGGCCTGGACACCCACCTCGCTGAAGGCATCCGCGCTCGCCTGACCGACCGCAAAGTAGTCAATATGTGGCCAGGTCAGACCAGTTTGCAACAGAAAATGATGGGCAAATTTAACGGCATGGACGCTGACGGCGATGATGATGTCCGTTTGGGGCAGCAGTTCGGGCAGGCGGGGGAGTTCACTGCCCGGCCGGGTTTCCAGCAGCGGGCAGCACAGTGGTGCATGGCCCTGCTGGCGCAGCAACTGCACCAGCAGGGTGGCCTGGGCGGCCGGGCGCACCACCAGCGGGACCATCAGGTCACGCTCGTCGGTTGTGACCATGACAAGGCCAGAACCGCACTCATGGGCGATAGACCTCGGCCAGAATGGCGTCGGCACCGGCGGCCAGCAGACGCTGGGCCAGGGCGTGGCCCAGCGCCTCGCCGTCCGCCAGCGGGCCGCGGATCTCGTCCCGGATCACCCGGGTGCCATCCGGGCTGCCCACCAGGCCGCGCAGCCAGACTTCGTCCCCCTGCACCAGGGCATAGGCACCGATAGGCACCTGACAACCCCCTTGCAGGGCGCGGTTCATGGCGCGCTCGGTCAGCACCCGGATGCGGGTCTCGGCGTGTTCCAGCGGCGCCAGCAGGGCGTGCAGCTCGACATCGTCCTGGCGGCATTCGATGCCGACGGCTCCCTGGCCGTTGGCGGGCAGGCTCTGCTCCGGCTCGAGGAAGGCGGTGATGCGGTGGGCCATCTCCAGCCGTTTCAGGCCGGCGGCGGCGAGTATGATGGCGTCGTATTCACCGGCATCCAGCTTGGCGAGGCGGGTGTTGACGTTGCCACGCAGGTCGCGGATCACCAGATCCGGGCGGGCGGCCCGCAGCTGGCACTGGCGGCGCAGGCTGGAGGTGCCGACCACGGCCCCCTGGGGCAGCTCGTCTATCTGCTTGAAACGGTTGGAGACAAAGGCATCGCGCGGGTCTTCGCGCTCGCAGATGGTGTGCAGGCCTAGCCCCTCGGGGAACTCCACCGGCACGTCCTTCATGGAGTGGACGGCGATGTCGGCCCGCCCTTCCAGCATGGCAGTCTCCAGCTCCTTGACGAAGAGCCCCTTGCCGCCGACCTTGGCCAGCGGCGTATCCAGGATCTTGTCACCCTGGGTGCTCATGGGGACCAGTTCGACTCGCAGATCGGGATAGAGGGCTTCCAGCCGATCTTTTACAAAGTTGGCCTGCCACAGGGCCAGTGGGCTCTTGCGAGTGGCAATTCTCAGGGTTCGGGCTGCCATATCAATCAGTTGTTTCATCTTTAGTGAGGAAAACGATCTTACCACCCTTTGCATGGGCTTTCATGGCGCAGCCGGCAAAAGCGGGGCCAAGCTCAAAAAGGGTCGCTGAAATTAATTTTCATTCGCTCATTATATGATGGCAACTAATTGAAAATATTATTTTTTATTGCTTTCCATTGATACCGTTACGGGGCGTGCCAGAAATAATCCGGTGATTGTGTGCGGGCTTGTTTACCACTGCTGTTTGCATTGTTAACATGATCACACTTTTTTGACGTCTCCCCGTTTTGGTGCGTCATTTCTCTTCCCCATAGGTAGGGCATTGCTGGTAAAACTCGACACGCTGGTGGCGCGCTACGACGAGCTGAATCGTCTCAAGACGCAACGAGCGTTGGATCTCATGAGTCGCTATGGGCAGCAGGTCTTCCAACTGCTGCCTGTCATGCTGCACTTCAATCATCCCCTTCTGCCCGGTTATGTGGCAGGGGACGTGCCTCATGGTATCTGGAGTTTCGTCGCCAACGAGGCCCAGCAGGCCTTCATCCAGGATCTGTGCCAGAACGCCAACTGTCAGGGCGGCCTCAGCACCCACGACAAGTCGATCCAGGGCCTCTACTCCATGGGCAGCACCTCCTCCATCGGCCAGTGCTGCCACTCGGATCTCGACATCTGGGTCTGTCACGTGGCCGGCTTGTCCCAGGAACGCCTCGCCCTGCTGGAGCAGAAGTGCCAGCACCTCTCCCTGTGGGCCGAGCAGCGCGGGGTCGATCTCAACTTCTTTTTGATCCCCGAAGACAAGTTCCGCCAGCGCAACGATGCCCAGATGCAGGGGGAGAGCTGCGGCAGCGCCCAGCACCTGCTGCTGCTCGACGAGTTCTATCGCAGTGCCATGCACATCGCGGGCAAGCGGCTGCTCTGGTATCTGGTGCCGGCTGAATATGACGATCACTACGACGACTACGTCAACGGCCTGTTCGCCCACGGCAAGTTGAGCCAGGATGACTGGCTCGATCTCGGGGGCTTCGACCGCATCCCGGCCGAGGAGTATTTCGGCTCAGCCCTGTGGCAGCTCTACAAGGGCATAGATTCCCCCTACAAGGCGGTGCTCAAGTCGGTGCTGATGGAGGCCTACTCCCACGAGTACCCCAACACCCGGCTGCTGTCGGTGACCAGCCGCGACTGGTTCCAGCACAACGAGGGGATGCACTACCGGCTCGACAACTACTGCCTGATGCTGGACAAGGTGACCAACTACCTGAAATCCATCGGCGACATGCAGCGCCTGGATCTGGTGCGCCGCTGCTTCTATCTCAAGGTGTGCGACGGTCTGAGCCATCCGAAGGAGGATCACTCCCCGGACTGGCGCCGGGAGCAGATGGCCCAGCTGGTGGCCTACTGGGGCTGGAGCCCGGAGCGGCTGCATCACCTGGATCATCGCCAGGAGTGGAAGGTCGAGGACGTCAAGGTGGCCTACGCCGAGTTGCTGGAGGCCCTGATGCAGAGCTACCGCAACCTCATCCAGTTCGCCCGGCGCAACAACATCAGCGAGTCCATCAACCCGGAAGACATCGGCATACTGTCGCGCAAGCTCTATGCCGCCTTCGAGAGCCTGCCGGGCAAGGTGCAGCGGATCAACCTCAAGATAGCGCCGGATCTCGGGGAGCCGGATCTCAGCCTGGTACAGGTGCCCCACGGCCGCCTGAATCGCGCCGGCTGGTATCTCTACAAGCATTCCCTCGAGCCCGCCGACATCATAGGCCGGGCGCCGCTCGAATATAACGGCTACATCAGCAAGCTGGTGGCCTGGGCCTACTTCAACGGCCTGCTGACGCCCCAGTCCAGGGTGCACCTGTTCAATCAGGGCTCGGATCTGCACATCGACAACCTGCACCAGTTCTGCCGCGATCTCTCGGGGACCTTCCCGGTCAAGTACCCTCGCGCCACCAACCTGGCCCTGAGCCGCCCCTGCGAGATCCACCAGCTCTCCATCTTCCTGAACCTGGAGACGGATCCGTCCAGCCACTGGGTGGGCCAGGTGATCGAATTCGACGCCAATGCCGCGGACGTCTTCTCCTTCGGCCGCAACCAGGAGTGTCTGGTGGGATCCGTGGATCTCGTCTATCGCAACTCCTGGAGCGAGATCCGCACCCTGCACTTCCAGGGGGAGGAGGCGGTGGTGGATGCCCTCACCACCATACTCGGCAAGATGCACCAGGATGCCGCCGCCCCCGAGAAGATAGAGGTGTTCTGCTACAGCCAGCACTTCCGCTCCCTGGTGCGCGCCCGCTTCCAGCAGCTGGTGGCCGAGTGCATCGAGCTGCGTCTGGCCCGGGACAAGCAGCAGCTGGTCAAGACGCTGGCGCTGGGGAAAGAGAAGTACGGCATCTTCTTCGAGCGGCGCGGGGTCTCGGTGAAGAAGCTGGAAAACGCCATCGACTTCTACCGCCACATCTCCCACAACAAGCTGGATCACCTGCCGTTGCGGCTCGACAAGACCCACAGCCAGCACCTGCCCGGCATAGTCGACGCCTACGCCAGCGAAGGGCTGGTGCAGTTCTTCTTCGATACCCGGGATGCGGGCACCAACATCTATATCCTTGACGAGGCGAACCGGGTGGAGATCTACCAGCACTTCGCCGGCAACAAGGACGAACTGGTGCAGGGGGTGAACCGCTTCTACACCTCGGGCCACGAGCGATTCAGCAATGCGGGCCAGTTCAGCAACTTCAACCTGCCCCAGTATTACGAGATCGTGCAGATGGGCGACAAGCTGGAGGTGATCCCCTACCGCAGCCAGAGCCCGCAGCGGGACAATCCGGGGGCGGCCCGGGAAGTCGGGTGAGGGAAGTAGGATGATGTGCCGGTGTAGCGCCGGAAGGGATGAAAACAAACGGCCTGCATGATGCAGGCCGTTGTCGTATCCGTGATCCGAAAATCAGGCGCCGAGGCGCGCCAGCAACCAGCGACGGATGTCGGCGAGCTGGGGCCGGCAGATCTCGTGGCGCATGGGGTATTCGTGCCACTCGGGGCTGAGGCCCGCCGCCTCCAGCCGGTTCTTGGCGTCCCAGCCCATGGAGAGGCTCACCACGTCGTCATAGATGCCGTGCATGTAGCAGATGGGCAGGGCGCGGGCGGCCTCGCTCATCTCCTCGACCAGTTGCTCGGGGGCCGCCAGATAGGTGGACATGCAGAGCAGGCCCGCCAGTGGCACCGGATGGCGCAGGGCGGTGAAGGAGGCGATGACGCCCCCCTGGGAGAAGCCGGCCAGCACTATGTTGCCCGGGGCGAAGCCCTCGGCCACCAGCCGATCCAGCAGGGCAGCGATACGATCGGCGGACTCGCGCACATGGGACTCCACGGCGCGATCCGCCGGGTCGTCGAAGCTCTTGATGTCGTACCAGCCGCGCATCTTGTAGCCCATGTTGATGGTGATGGGCCGCTCAGGTGCATCGGGCAGCAGGTGACGGACCGGCAGGGTGGCGGGTAGCGCAAGGGCATCGACCAGGGGGGCGAGCCCGGCGCCCGAATCCCCCAGCCCGTGCAGCCAGATCACCGTATGACGGGCGCCTTGGGGATGCAGATCCATCATGGGAGACTCTGTCATCATGGGAACTGGACGGGCTCGCCCGCCTGGGTGGTGCAGGCTCGGGTCAGCAGGGCCTTGAGCTCGTCGCCGAAGCGGTTGTCGATCCAGCTGTCACCGCGCAGCTCGAAGTGGAAGCCGTTCTCGCGGGTGGCCACCCAGATCTGGTGCAGGGGCTCCTGCTTGTTGATGATGACCTTGGTCTTGTTCTCGAAGCTTAAGGTCAGCACACCGCCTGCTCGCTCGCAGTCGATATCCGGATACCCCTCGTCGATAACGTCTTCCACATACTGGAAAAAGGCGTCGGTCAGGGCGTGATACTCGTGATCCTTCATCGGTTTATCCTGTTGCTTTTAACAATGTGAGTGCGATTATAGAGGGCCAAAAATTTTTTCGCAGCGAACCATTATGATTACCCAGTTCACCAAGTGCCTGTTTGCCGCGTCGCTGTCGTTCGGGTTGGCTGCCTGCGGCCTGACGGGGCCACTCTATATGCCACCGGCCGAACAGCCTGCCGCCACTGAGCAAGCACCGGCACAGCCCAAGACAGAGAGTACACCGCAAGCCGCCTCGCCTGCGACCGCCACACCGGCCTCCGAGGCCGCGCCGCAATAATCTAGGAAGGAACCGCCCCCTTGGATCACTTTAACTACGACGCCGACGGCCAGCTTCAGGCCGAGCAGCTTCCCCTGCAACAGCTCGCCGACCAGTACGGTACCCCGCTGTATGTCTACTCCCGCGCCACCCTGGAGCGCCACTGGCACGCCTTCGATCAGGCGGCGGGGGACATTCCCCATCTGATCTGCTACGCGGTCAAGGCCAACTCCAACCTGGCGCTGCTCAACCTGCTTGCCCGTCTGGGCTCGGGTTTTGACATCGTCTCCGGCGGGGAGCTGTCCAGGGTGCTGGCGGCAGGGGGAGATCCGGCCAAGGTGGTCTTCTCCGGCGTCGCCAAGAGCGAGGCCGAGATGCGCCTCGCGCTGGAGAAAGAGATCCTCTGCTTCAATCTGGAGTCGGAAGCCGAGCTGGAGCGCCTGAACCGGGTCGCTGGCAGCATGGGCAAGAAGGCGCGCGTCTCGGTGCGGGTCAATCCCGACATAGACGCCGGCACCCATCCCTATATCTCCACCGGCCTCAAGCAGAACAAGTTCGGCATCCCCATAGAGCAGGCGCCCGCCATCTACCGCAAGGCGGCGGCCATGGCCCACATCGAGATCAAGGGGGTGGATTGCCACATCGGCTCTCAACTCACTGAATTGAATCCCTTTATGGAGGCGGCGGACAAACTGCTGAAGCTGATCGACGAGCTGGCGGCCGAAGGCATCCATATCCATCACCTGGACGTGGGCGGGGGCCTGGGGGTCAACTATGGCGCCGAACAGCCACCGCACCCGACCGAGTACGCCGAGGCGCTCAAGCAGAAGCTGGCGGGCCGGGATCTGACCCTGCTGTTCGAGCCGGGCCGTGCCATAGTCGCCAACGCCGGCGTGCTGTTGACCCGGGTCGAGTTCCTCAAGCCCGGCGAGACTCGCAACTTCGCGCTGATCGACGCCGGCATGAACGATCTGCTGCGCCCCTCCCTCTACGGCGCCTGGATGAACATCATAGAGGTGGACAGCCGTACGACCCACGAGAAGGCGCTGTACGACGTGGTCGGCCCCGTGTGTGAAACCGGTGACTTCCTCGGCAAGGAGCGTACCCTGGCGATTGCCGAGGGCTCCCTGCTGGCGGTGCGTTCCGCCGGGGCCTACGGCTTTACCATGTCGTCCAACTACAACACCCGTCCCCGTGCGGCCGAGGTGCTGGTGGACGGTGACCAGGCCCATCTCATTCGTGAGCGGGAGCAGCTCGCCGACCTCTGGCGAGGCGAGCACCTGCTGCCTTGAGCTATATGGATTTTCAGCGTTCCTCCAGGTGAGAGCGTGATAAACGGTGAGACAGGAACGCGCGATGTTGATTGAATTTTCCAGGATGCATGGGGGGTTGGACAACGACTTCAGGGTGGTTGGCGACTTTCGTTACGGCCTGAACGGCGCAGGGAAAAAAGATGTTGATTGAATTTTCCAAGATGCATGGCCTGGGCAACGACTTCATGGTGGTGGACGGTGTCACCCAGAAGGTGTTTTTCAGCAACGACGTCATCAAGAAGCTGGCGGATCGCCACTTTGGCATCGGCTTCGATCAGCTGCTGCTGGTGGAGCCGCCCTATGATCCCGAGCTCGACTTCCACTACCGCATCTTCAATGCCGATGGCAGCGAGGTGGAGCAGTGCGGCAACGGTGCCCGCTGTTTCGCCCGTTTCGTGCGCCTCAAGGGGCTGATCAACCGGGATCGCATCGCGGTCAGCACGGCCCGAGGCCGCATCATCCTGCAGCTGGAGGGTGAGAACCAGGTCACGGTCAACATGGGGGTGCCCCAGTTCGAGCCGGGCAAGATCCCGTTTCGCGCCCAGAAGGCGGAGAAGACCTACCTGTTGCGGGCGCAGGATCACACTGTGATGTGCGGTGCCGTCTCCATGGGCAATCCCCACTGCGTCATCGAGGTGCCCTCGGTGGCCGATGCCCCGGTGGAGACCCTGGGCCCCATCATGGAGCGCCACGAGCGTTTCCCCGAGCGGGTCAACGTCGGCTTCATGGAGATGGTCAGTGCCAGCGAGATCAAGTTGCGGGTGTTCGAGCGCGGGGTGGGGGAGACCCTGGCCTGCGGCACCGGCGCCTGTGCGGCCGTGGTGCTCGGCATCAGCCAGGGCAAACTCAGGGAGCGGGTCACCGTTACCCTGCCGGGGGGCAAGCTGACCATCGCCTGGAAGGGGCCGGGTCAGCCGGTCTACATGACGGGCCCGGCCGAGCATGTCTTTGATGGTCAGATAGAGCTGTAAGCCAGTGAGCGGGCCCGCCGAGCATATGACGGGCCCGGCCGAGCACGTGTTCAACGGCCAGATAGAGTTATAGGCATCGAGCGGGGACCTCCTCCGCGCAGCCAAACGGTAATGTCGGGGCCCTGTGCCCCTTTTTCGGATGGATCAACCAAGTTATGAGCGAACTCAAACGGCAGGAATCACTGATGGACGAAGCCACAGTGCTGGAGTACCTGGCCCGTTACCCCGAGTTTTTCCAGCGCCACGGGGCCATGCTGGACAGGATCCGCATTCCCCATGAGCACAAGGGCACCATCTCCCTGGTGGAGCGCCAGCTGGACAGACAGCGCGAGCGCATCGAGCAGCTAGAGCAGGAGATCACCGAACTGATGGGGATCGCCAGCGAGAACGAGCGGATCTTTCGGGTCTATGCGGATCTCTATGGCGAGCTGTATGGCTGCCAGACCCTGTTCGAGCTGAGCGCCGTGATGGGCAAGGCCTTCGTGCAGCGGCTGCGGCTGACCGGCCTGCGGCTCTGGCTCAGCCCGAAGAAATTCCCGCTGAGCGGCCCCGAGCAGCGTTTCCTGGCAGACGGCAAGCAGCTCGACCAGCTGCTGGGCCAGCGGCTGCCCGGGACGGATTACTACTTCGGCCGGCTCAACCAGAGCGAGAAGCAGGCGCTGTTTGGCAGCGACGTGCTGGTCAACTCTGTGGCCCTGATGCGGCTCGGGGATCTCGGCGTGCTTGCCTTCGCCAGCTCGGATCCCAGCCACTTCAGCCCCCACAACGACACCCTGCTGCTGGGTCAGCTGGGGCGTCTGCTGCAACTGCGTCTGCCCGAGCTGGTTCGTGGCTAAGGCACCCCTCCCCGCCGCCGACCCCCTGCCTGCCTCCCTGGCGGGGGAACTCACCGCCTTTATCGAATACCTGAGGGTCGAGCGCCAGCTCAGCCCTCATACCCGCAGCAACTATCAGGCCCATCTGGAGGCCATGGCCGCCGAGCTGGTCAGGCTGGGGGTCGATGACTGGGGCCGGCTCGAGGCGAGCCAGGTGCGCAGCCTGGTGACCCGGATGCACAAGGCCGGCCTCGCCCCCCGATCGCTCGCCACCAAGGTCTCTGCCCTGCGCAGTTTCTGCGACTGGCAGGTGCGCCAGGGGCGGCTCCCTGCCAACCCGGCCCGCGGCATCGTCACCCCCAAGCAGGGGCGGCCGCTGCCCAAAAACCTCGATGTGGACGAGATGTACCAGCTGCTCAACATCACCGACGAGCAGGATCCGCTGGCGGTGCGGGATCGCGCCATCATGGAGCTGATGTACTCCTCCGGGCTGCGCCTCGCCGAGCTGGTGGGGCTCAACCTCGCGGACGTGAAGCTCGATGAGCGCCAGCTCAGGGTCACCGGCAAGGGGTCGCGGGAGCGGGTGCTGCCCATGGGCAGGATGGCGGTGGAGTGGCTGCAGAAGTGGCTCAAGGTGCGGCCATTGCTGGCGGGGGACGAGGGGGAGGCGCTGTTCGTCTCCAAGCGCCGACAGCGGTTGTCGGCCCGCTCGGTACAGGAGCGGCTCGACGGCTGGGGCAACAAGCAGGCCCTCAATGCCCACGTCCATCCCCACAAGCTGCGCCACAGCTTCGCCACCCACATGCTGGAGTCCTCCGGCGATCTGCGGGCGGTGCAGGAGCTGCTGGGCCACGCCGATCTCTCCACCACCCAGATCTATACCCACCTCGACTTCCAGCATCTGGCCAAGGTGTATGACAGCGCCCACCCCAGGGCCAAACGGGATCCCGCTACCCCGGAAGATGAGTAAAAGCGACTGTGCTCGAATGGTTCTGCTCCCTTCTCTCCTAGTGGGAGAAGGCTTGGGGATGAGGGGAATGGGTTTGACAACAGGTAACGGGAACAGCCCCATAAAGAGGAATGACCATGCAGTTCTACCGTCGCTGGCAGCCGGTGGCCGCCATCTCGTTTGATCTTGACGACACCCTCTATGACAACGGCCCCGCCATAGCGCGGGCCGAGCAGTGGATGCTGAGCCACCTGCGCAGCGAATACCTTGCCACCGCCATGCTGGACAAACCGCGCTGGCTCGAGCTCAAGCGCAACCTGCTGCTGGCCCGACCCGAGCTGGGTCAGGACGTCAGCCTGGCGCGCCAGCACGGCATCCGCGAGGCCATGATGCAGGGGGGCATGGCCGCCTCCCGGGCGGACCAGGAGGCAGAGCGGGTGTTCGCCGCCTTTCTCGCCGAGCGCTCGAAGATAGAGGTGAGCGAGGCAACTCACGCCCTGCTGGCTCGCCTGGCGGAACGCTACCCCCTGGCGGTCATCACCAATGGCAACCTGGATCTGGTGCAGGCCGGTCTCGCGGACTACTTCACCCTGGTCTGCAAGGCGGGGGCCGGGGCCAGGATGAAGCCGGCGCCGGACATGTTCGTGCAGGTGCAGCAGGCCCTCGGGCTCGCCCCCGGCCAGATACTCCACGTGGGGGATCATCCCGAGACGGATGTGCTGGGGGCCAGGTTGCACGGCTTCAAGGCCGCCTGGCTCAACGAGCGCCAGCTGCCCTGGCAGTCGTTGCAGTTGCTGCCGGATGTGGAGCTCGCCACCCTCGACGAGCTGGCCGGGCTGCTGCTCTGAGCCCTCTTGAGGGGCAGAGAAAAGATGCGCAGGCGAGGCCATTTATTTATCCTTGGCGCGGACTGACAAGGGAGTACAGGGTGTGAGTGGAATGAAGAGTGTCATCTGGTTGGCCATCCCCATGGTGCTGGCGGGCTGCGATCTGTTTCGCGACCACTACCGGATGGAGTTCAGGGATGGATCCTGGCGGGATATCGCCATTTCGCCCTTTTCGGATCAGGCCCGCTGGCGTGAAGGGTGCGCCACCGGCGAGATCCTGGTGGACATGACCCTGCCCCTGAAGCGGGGCAAGGTGGTCGATGGCCGCGAACAGCTGCTGATCGGCGGCGAGCTGTTCGAGCTGGAAGAGGCCCGGCTATATCGCGGCAACGGCATGGTGCTGGGGCAGGCCCCTGACCATGTCCAGCGAGGCCTCAAGGGGCTGGATGTCTGCCGTACCCTGCGCCCGGATCGCGGGGCCCTGCCCAAGCTGAAGGGCAAGGGATTCGGCGACTAGCCCGCCCGCTGCCGATACTGGCGACAGGCGTCGCCGAAGGCGCTAAACAGCTTGATGGAGTGGGGATTCTCTTTCGCCTTCCACTCAGGGTGCCACTGAACCGCCAGCAGGAAGGGGGAGAGGGCAGGGGCGTGGATCGCCTCGATCAAGCCATCCTCGGCATGGGCTAGCGGGACCAGCCCCTTGGCCAGCGTCTTGATCCCCTGGCCGTGCAGGGAGTTGACCGGGATCTGCGCCTCCCCCATCAGGTCGGCAAACCAGCTGCCGGGCACCAGGCTCACCTGGTGGCTGTGGCCATACTGCTCCTCCACCGGATCGTCCGCATCCTCCCTGTGATCCGCATAGCCGGGCTCGCAATAGACCTTCTGATGAATATCCCCGCCCAGCGCCACGTTGATCTCCTGCATGCCGCGGCAGATGCCGAGCAGGGGCAGTCCCCGATCGAGGGCGGCGCGCACCAGGGCTATGTCGAACAGATCCCTGTCCCTGTCCTGGGCCTTCTCCGGGGTCAGGTTCTCCTGGCCGTAGAGGGCGGGATCTATGTTGGATCCGGCCCCGCTCAGGTAGACCCCATCGACGAGATCCAGATACTGCTCCAGATCAGCTGTCCCGCAGCAGGTGGGAACCAGCAGGGGTACGCAGCCGCTGAGCTCCACCAGGGGGGTGATGTATTTGTGGGTCATTACCTGGTAGGCGTGGCCACTGCGGGCCTGGGCCCCCATGGTCATCAACACGACGGGTTTGGAATGGGAACTGGGGTTGGGCATAGGTCACCTTGGCTATCCTTGGCGGTCTCATCCTGCGCCTTGGGAAGGCCCTTGCCGCGTCACTCTCGCAAGGGCATGCCTCAAGGCATGGTCATGGGATCAGGGTCGTGCCACAGTGCCAGAATCGTCGGTCAGCCTGGGCGATGACAACCTGGATCCCGATCCCAGTCTGCCAAGGCCGTTCAATATGTCAAACGAAATGATGCGTTAATGTTAAATCTCGTGGCGGCTGAGCCAGCTTGAGTCCCTGCATCAGGGGCTTGTGCGGCAGTTGGCGGGCATTTTGGGGAAAAGGCGTGGTGGATATATTAAACATTCGGCCCTGATGGCCGGATAGCAGAAGGGGCCCGCAGGCCCCTCGTCGATTCAGGCATTGAGGATGAACTGCTCTATCACCCTGGCCACGCCGTCCTCGTCGTTGCGGGCCGTGGTGTGTTGCGCCAGCGTCTTGATCTCGTCGGTGGCGTTGCCCATGGCGACCCCGAGTCCGGCATATTCGATCATGTGGCGGTCGTTGCCCGCGTCGCCCACCGCGATCACCTGGTGGGCGGTGAGGCCCAGGTGCTCCGCCAGGGCGGCCACGCCGGTGCCCTTGTTGCTTCGCTTGTTCATGAACTCGAGGAAGTAGGGGGAGCTGCGCACCACCGTGTAGCGCTCATAGAGCTCGGCGGGCAACTGGGCGATGGCGCGGGAGAGCTGGGGCTCGGGGTCTATCATCATCACCTTCATGATCTGCTCGTCGGCGGGCAGGGTGGCGAAGTCCACCAGGTTGATCGGCATCTTGATCAGTTGGGACTCGTGCTCTGTGTAGGTGCTGACCCTGGGGCTGATGAGGCCCTGGCGGACGGAGAAGCCGTGGACGTTGACCCCCAGCTCAGAGGCCAGATGGGCGATGGCGCTGGCGTCGCTGCCGGTCAGAAGCTGGCTGCGCAGTATGCGTTGATCCGCAACCTGCTGCACCAGGGCGCCGTTGTAGCAGATGACGTAGTCATCCTGACCGGTGAGGCCGAGCTCGGCCAGATAAGGGGTCATGCCTTCCAGCGGGCGGCCCGAGGTCAGCACCACGGTCACGCCCTGGGCGCGGGCGGCCGCGATGGCGGCATGGGTGCGGGGGGTTATTTGACCTTGCGGGTTCAGCAGGGTGCCATCCATATCCAATGCGATCAGCTTGTACATCTTCTCACTACCTGAGTCTGGCCGGCCCGCCCTATGGGGCCAAGGGGAGGCCGAGTGTAGCGAAAATCGCCGCCGGGATCACGCCGCCATCGCCTAAGAGGGGCCATTGCGCCTCTCAGTGCTGGCCCTCGTAAGGGGTCAGTTGCAGTTGATCTTCCCGGATGGCGAAGTGGATGGGGCCGTGTTCTATGTCGACCCTGTTGTGGTGATGGGCCATCTCCACCTCGACACCGGGGAAGAGGCGCTGGGTGGCGATGATGTCCATGTTGGCCATCAGGGCCTGCAGCTCGCGCTGTGCCTCGGCAAGCTGTTCGTCAAGGGACTTGCTCTCGTCCAGCTGACGGGTGCGCAGCTCCTTGATCTTCTTCAGGGTCTCGGGATTGCGCTTGTCGCCGGGCAGTTGCAGCAGCCGCAGGATGAGATCCTGCAGCTTGTCGAGCTGCTCCCGGCAGGCCTGCTTGCGTTGACGCAGGGCCTGCTCCTGCTCCTTGTGGCTGAAGTAGCCACCAAGGATCTGCAGCCGGGTCCGGTTCGCCGCCGAGGCCCCGAGCACGGGCGCCATGATAAGGCGGTTGGCGATGTTGATGCCGCCGATGAGGTGGCCCTTGCGCATGGCGCTGTCCCCGACCCTGATGTCCTGGCCGCTGCGGCAATAGCTGTGGCTGAGCTGGCTCTGGATATGGATGTCGCCATCGGCCTCCAGCCTGGCGTACTGGGCATAGCTGGCGTGGATCTCGCCCCCGGCGTTGAGGTGGCAGAGGTACTGGTCCCCCTCCAGCTTGCGCCCTATGATGCCGTTGCGCACCGTGATGGTGCCGCCGGATTCGATATAGCCCCCCTCGACGAAGCCCCCTATCACCACATCGCCGCTGGTCTTGATCCGCATGCCGGGCATGACGTCCCCGGTGACCAGCAGGGAGCCCTCGAACATGACGTGACCGTGGCGGATGTCGACCTGCTTGACGCTCAGCACCTCGTCCACCCTCATGCCGGCCCGCTCCTGGCAAGGTAGCCCGGCGCGGGTCGCCAGCAGCAGATCCGGATCCTCGGGGGAGAAACAGGTTCCTTCTCCCGCCGTCATGGCGCTCTCCTTGCCGTGGCGGGCAGGCAGCACCTGGCCCGTCACCGTGAAGCCCTCTATGCCCTGGGTGGCGGGGTGGCGCCGCATCAGGGGGGCGCCCGCCTTGACGGTGAGCAGGGTGCCGAGATCGCGCATGTCCACCTTGCCGTGGTCCACCTCCTGGGGCTTGAGGATCCGCTCCGCCGCCGTCTCCACCAGCCGCTCCAGGCGGGTATCCTGGCCATGTCTGGCCGCCTTGCCCAGAGCGATGACGGGGTTGAGTCGGGCGCCGGGAGCCGCCTCGCTGGCGGCCTTGATGGCGGCGGCGAGCAGCCGCTCGCTCACCCCCTGCTTGATTGGGCTCGCCGCCACGGCCTCCTGCAACTGCGCCAGGGTCAGGGGGTTGCCGCCCCAGTCGGCGGTGATCTGGGCGCTGGCGCTCATCTGATCCTTGTCGACCAGCACGAGGAGCCGGGCATCCTGCCGCTGGGCTATGGGCACGGGAGGGTGGGAGGGGGCGTCCGGCTGGGTCAGCAGGGTGTTGAGCAGGGCGACGGCCTGCCGGATCCCCTCGTCGAGGGGCTGATAGCGTCGGCAGTTGGAGAGCCGCAGCAGGGCCAGGACATGTTGCTCCTGGACGGGCTCGGTGAGACCCGGGGTAATGCGCAGACAGACATAGGTCATGTCTGCCGACAGCTGAAACCACGCTTTGCTTAACACCGGGATCCTCCTTCGTTGTCCCGATCCGGCTAGCCCCCCTGTGGCCGGGGGCGGGATCCTTGCCAAGAGTCGATGCCGCCGGGGCGGCCAAGAACCGCAGTATTCTGACATTTCGTCGTCCGGGTCAACGAGCCGAGTGCAAATGGGTGAGCCGGGTTGAGGAAATCCTGTGTGACGGGGAGTTGGGCCGATGGCGAAGGCGCGGCGGCTTGCTGAGTGTCAAATGAGGTGTTTTTGGCGGTATCTGCTGACTATTTCACCGACTGCCGCCCCCGACGGACATCAAGTTCAGGGTGGCGATACGATTCACCTTGCCAGAGGCGGTTCAAGGGATTTTAATCTGCCGCCGCCCCGAGGCGCTGACGCCGGTCGCTGCCGACCATACTGCCCTCTTGTCCAACCGAACGAGCCTCATGACCGCCCAAGGCCACCTGCTGTTTTCCGTTACCTGCGCCCTGCTTGCCCACAAGGTCGAACTCACTCCGGCCCTGGCCGAAGGCAGCCTGTGGCACATAGTGCCCATGGCCCTGGCCAGTGCCCTGCTGCCGGATCTCGATCACCCCCAGTCCCTGCTCGGTCGGCAACTGCCCTGGATCTCGGGGCCGCTCTCCCGCCTGTTCGGCCATCGCGGCTTCACCCACAGCCTGCTGGCGGTGGGCCTGGGGATATGGGGGCTGGCGCAGTTTCAGGCCCCCGGCCCTCTGTCCGGGGTGATGAAGGACGCCCTCATCGTCGGCTACCTCAGCCACCTGCTCGGGGATTGGCTCACCCCGGCGGGCATTCCCCTGTTCTGGCCCTGGCGCCGACGCTTTCGGCTGCCCGGTCTGCCCCTCAAGAGCGGCGGGGGCTACGAGAAGGCCTTCTGCCTGCTGACCCTGGCGCTCGCCGGGTACTGGGTGCATGGGAGCGCGGGCTTAGGCGCCTTCTAGCCCGGTATCAGCCGATGCGGCTGGCGGTTCTGGTCAGGGTGAGGTAGTCGGCGAGCACCGGCAGGCCCTGCAGGTGACGGCGCAGCATGTCGAGGGCGGCGAAGGCGAGGATCCGGCGGCCGCTCTCGGGATCCGGGTGACTTAGCTTCACCCTCTGGCCGATTCGCTGGCCGTCTGCACACAGCAGCAGCGGCACGCCGTCGGGGCCCGCACTGCCTACGGTCAGGCTGGGTTCCTGTCCGCTCCCCGTCAGTTGGTCGAGCTCGCAGGGGAGGCTGTGGCTGAAGCTGGCCTCCAGCACCGGATGGGGGTGGCACATGGCCAGCAGGGCGCCCCGGCTCTCGCCTTCCTGCAGCCACAGCGGCCGCGCCCCCAGCAGGGCCAGGATCTGCTGCGCCGGCTCCTCGTTCCCCCGTCCCACCAGCCAGGGACTTATCTCCCCGAGCAGGCGCGCCTCGGCGGCGGCCATGTCGGCGGCGCTGGCCCCATGGCCGATGAGTTTCAGCTCGATGAGGGGCATGGAGGAGCGGTAGCCGAGTTCGATACCCGCAGGCCAGGGCGCCGCATCCAGCTTGTCCGAGAGGGCGGACTCCGAGATGCCGAAGGTATAGAAGCGGCGCAGCTCGGTGTCCGTCTCTTCCCCCGCCAGCGCCTTGAGGCGAGGCAAGATCTGCTCGCGCACCATCTGCTTGAACTCGAACGGCACGCCCGGGGTGAAGAAGAGCCGGCTCTGGCCGTGGCTGGCCGGGTGGCTGACCACGAAGCCGCAGGCGGTGCCGACCGGGTTGTCGAGGATCTCGCAGTCCCGGGGCAGCCAGGCCTGCTTGCTGTTGCTCTGGGCCATGGTGCGGCCCCGGCTGGCGTAGCGCTCGGCCATGGTGGCGAGCCAGTCGGGGAACAGGGTGAGCGGCTGGTAAAAGGCTTCGGCCGCCGCCTGGGCGGTGAGATCATCCGCGGTGGGGCCGAGCCCCCCGCACACCAGCACCACCTCGGCGCGGTCGGCGCTCTCCTGCAAGGCGGCCTTCAGATCCGCGAGGTTGTCCCCCACAGTCAGGCGACGGCGCACCTGCCAGCCTTGCTCCAGCAGCAGGGCGCTGAGCCAGGCGGCGTTGGTGTCCACCACCAGGCCGGTCACTATCTCGTCCCCCGTGCTGATGATCTCGATACGCATGCAGACTCCTTGGGTGGTGGACCCCGATCAGGGCTTGTTGTGCTCGAAGTAGTAGCTGATCCGGGTGCGGGGGTTGAGGTACTCGAACACCGCCGGCGGCAGTCGCTTGGGGTGGATCACCTTGGCAATGGAGAGCTCGGCCTGCTCGAGATCTATGATGGCCGCCTCCTGGCGCGGGATGCGGGGATCGTATACCAGCACCGCAGGGTAGAGCAGGCGGGAGGCGTTGACCGACATCACCAGCCCGACCTGGCCGTTGGAGAGCTGCACCACGCTGCCGGGCGGGTAGATGCCCATCAGGCGGATCAGCATGCCGAGGTGGTCGGTGTTGAACTGGGCCTTGCGCTGCTTGTAGAGGTTGCCGAGGGCCGAGTAGGGCACCTTGGCCTGCAGGTGGCAGAGGTTGTCGTACTCGTTGATGAGGGAGACGATCTGGGTCAGGGGGTCGAGCTGATCCCCCCTGAGCCCCTGTGGTCCGCTGCCATCCAGGTATTCGTGGTGGTACTGCACTATGCGCTTCGCCGGCTCGGGGAAGTCACTGGCCAGGCTCAGCAGCTCCAGGCCGTAGCGCGGGTGCTGGGCCATCAGATTCTGCTCCGGCTTGGTCAGGGGGCTTGTCTTGCGCAGGATCTGGCTCGGGATCTTCAGCTTGCCGATGTCGTGGAACAGGGCCCCCATGCCGACCTGGCGAATAGCCTCCGCCGGCAGCTTGCACTCCCTGGCCAGCAGCATGCTGAGCACGCTGACGTTGAGGGAGTGGAACTGGAGGCTGTTGCCATCCGCGCTGTCGGAGACCAGGTGCAGCACCATCTCGTCCACCGACAGCAGCTGCTCCGTCATGGCGTTGATCAGCTCCTGGGCCTCATTGATGGCGTTGAGGGGGCGGGACTGGATCTTGCCCATCAGGTTGCGCACCTGGGCCAGGGACTGCTGGAAATGCTTCTCGCACTGCTGCAGATCCCGGCGATAGCGCTGCAACTGCTCGATGCGCCTGGTCTTCTCCTGCTGCATCTCCTGCTGGCGCCCGACCAGATCGTCTGCGCCATCCGGTGCGGGCTGCACCCGATCGAGGGGCTTGGGGGGGGCATCGCTCTTGTCGGGGATGATGGTCACCAGCTTGAGACCGAGCCGGCGGATCAGCTCTATCTCCTCTTCACTCTTGAGTTTGAAGCTGGAAAACAGGAAGGGGTGCTCACGCCATCCCAGTGGCAGGGAGACGTAATTGCCGACTTGCAGCCGATCGACCGAGATCTTGATTCCTGTCATGGGGTTGGGCACGAGAGACACACAGAGCCGTATGCTAGTCAAAGGCAGGGGTGAATACAAAAGGTATCTGATGACAGGATGAGCGCTTTATTATAGGCTTCTAGATGTCCAGACATATTTACCGATGCAGTACAGGGAGTCAGCATGCCGATCAAGATCCCGGACCAGTTGCCCGCCGCCGAAGTGCTGGGGCAGGAGAACATCTTCGTGATGACGGAATCCCGGGCCGTCACCCAGAACATCCGTCCGCTGCGGGTGCTCATCCTCAACCTGATGCCCAAGAAGATAGAGACCGAGATCCAGCTGATGCGGATGCTCTCCAACTCGCCCTTGCAGGTGGACGTGGATCTGCTGCGCATCGACGATCGGGAGTCGAAGAACACGCCCCAGGCGCACCTGGAGAACTTCTATCACGACTTCGAGCAGGTCCGTGGCAACAACTACGACGGCATGATCATCACGGGGGCGCCGCTCGGGCTGGTGGAGTTCGAGGAGGTGGTCTACTGGCCGCGCATCGTCGAGATCATCGAGTGGTCCCATCAGCATGTGACCTCCACCCTGTTCCTGTGCTGGGCGGTGCAGGCTGCGCTGAAAGCCCTGTATGGCATGGAGAAGCAGACCCACGGCGAGAAGCTGTCAGGGGTCTATCGCCACCACCGCCTCGATGAGCACGAGCCGCTGCTGCGTGGCTTCGATGACGAGTTCGTCGCGCCCCACTCCCGCTATGCGGCCTTCGACGGGGATCTTATCCGCGCCCAGACCGATCTGCAGATCTTCGCCGAGTCCGAGGAGGCCGGCGTCTATCTGGCGGCGACCAAGGATTGCCGCCAGGTGTTTGTCACCGGCCATCCCGAATACGATGCCCTGACCCTGGACGGCGAATACCGGCGGGATCTGGCGGCCGGGCTCACCCCCGTCATCCCGGTCAACTACTACCCGGGCGACAACCCCGATCAGACCCCGCGCGCCACCTGGCGCAGCCACGGCCACCTGCTGTTTTCCAACTGGCTCAACTACTACGTCTATCAGCTCACCAGCTATCGGCTGGAGGACATCGGCAAGGTGTTCACTTACGAGCAGCCCAAGGGCCAGGTGTAGGGCCGGCTCACCCGCTATTAGCCGGAGGAGTTCGCCAAGGTGTTCAATTGTCCGCAGCTCAAGGGCCAGGGCACCCTTCAGTCGGCCCCGGCCAGCCGTCGCCCCCGGGTGTCGAGCCAGTGACGGTGGCAGGCCAGGGTGAAGGCGCCGGGCCGCCGGGCCCGGATGGCGGCCATGGCCTCCGGCTGGGGCTGGCCAAGGGCCATCAGCAGCAGGGCCGCCACCAGCCCGGTGCGACCGCTCCCTCCGTGACAGTGAATGGCCAGGTGTCTGCCCTCGCGCAGCAGGGAGAGCAGTTGCGGCAGCACGGGGGGCCAGGCTCGCTCGAAGGCTTCATCGGGGGCCTCATCGTCCGCTATGGGCAGGTGGAACCAGGCCATGCCCCTGGCCTCGACCAGTGAGCCGAGGGTGCCTGCGCCGCGTGCGGCCAGCTCATCCTTCGTCATCAGCGTGAGCACACCGTCGGCACCGGCCAGCTGCAACTGGGCCAGGGCGAGCGGCATGGCAACCTGCTGGTTGCCGGGGCAGGGAGTGAGCAACAGCTGGCCGTCGAGGCGCGGAACCTCCAGGCTCCAGAAGGGGTGGGCACTGAGCATGAGGATCCTTGTCGGTGCTAATCGGGTGTCAAACGAACTTGTTGGCCCCTTGTTTGAGTGCGGCACAGCATAGAGGGCGCGGGTGCGATGTCAATCTGCGTTGTGTTCGGCCCGGTTTACGGGCAGAGTCTAAAAAAATAGAGCGATGGAAGGAGTAGAGATGAGAAACCTGGATCAACTGGACTTGGACATCCTGGCCCATCTGTTTCGCGATGCGGGCATGACCAACAAGGATTTGGCGGCCCTGGTCGGGGTGGCTCCCTCCACCTGCCTGGAGCGGGTGCGCAAGCTGCAACAGGACGGGGTGCTGAAGGGCGCTCACTGCGAGGTGGATTATCAGGCCCTGGGCGGCCATATCCAGGCCATGGTCTCCCTGCAGCTGGCGCGCCACAGCCGGCAGATCATAGATGCGTTTCGCGATGCCATCCTGGCGTTGCCCGAGGTGATCAGCCTGTTTCACATGGGTGGCAAGGATGATTTCCTGGTGCACCTCTGCGTCGCCGACACCGAGCACCTGCGCAATTTCGTGTTCGATCACTTCACCTCCCGGGAAGAGGTGGTACACCTCGAGACCTCCCTGGTGTTCGAGCACAGGTTCAGCCGATCCCTGCCCTGCTTCACCCACCCCTGAGCGCCAGGGGGCAGAAAAAAAACCGCCAGCTGGCGGTTTTTTCGTTTCTTCATCCCGTCAGTTGAGGGCCAGCCTGTCGTCCGGCGCCGTCTGGTAGAGCCCCTGCTGGTAGGCCAGGTTGCCCCAGAGCACCAGGCCCAGCGCGGCATCCTTCATGGCATCCGGCTGCGGGGCCGGGGTGAGGGACTCGCTGGCATCGTCATAGATGAAGCCTTCCGCCGCCCGCTCCGGCTGCAGTATCACCACGTCCTTGCCTCGCATCAGGGCGAAGTTCTTGTCGTACTGCATGATGGCGCGCCCCGGCCAGTCTGCCGGCATGCGGGTCAGATCCTTGCCCAGCATGGGGTAGTCGGCACTTATGCCCATCAGGGAGAGCAGGGTGGGCGCCATGTCGATCTGGCTGACGATGCGCGGATCCTGTTTCGGCGCTATGCCCTCTCCCACTATGACCCCAGGAATATGGAAGCGGGGGATGGGTACCAGACTGGCGCCACCGACCCGGCTGTCGTGATCGGCGATGACCAGGAACAGGGTGTCCTTCCAGTAGTCCGATGCCTTGGCCCTCCTGAAGAACTCGCCGACGGCGTAATCCGCGTACTTGGCGGCGTTGTTGCGGGTCGCCTTGGGCTGTTCATAGAGGGAGATGCGGTCGTCCGGGAACTCGAAGGGATCGTGGTTGCTGGAGCTGAACACCAGGCTGAAGAAGGGCTTGCCCTGCTTGTGCAGTGCTTCGAAGGTGTCGTTGGCCTTGGCCATGAGATCTTCATCCGAGGCGCCCCATGAGCCCTCGAACACCGGGTTCTTGAAGTCCTTCTGCTCGACTATGGTGGTGAAGCCATTGCCGAGGAAGAAGCTGCGCATGTTGTCGAAATGGCTCTCGCCGCCGTAGATGAAGCTGGTGTCATAGCCCCGCTGCTTGAGCAGATCCGCGATGGTGAAGAAGTTGGTCTGGCTCTTGCCGAGCTTGACCACGGCCTGGGCCGGGGTCGGCGTGAAGCCGGTCAGCACCGCCTCTATGCCGCGCACCGAGCGGGTGCCAGTGGCGTAGAGCTGCTCGAACGCCCAGCCCTCCCGGGACAGCGCATCTATGTTGGGGGTGAGCGGCAGGCCGCCGAGGGAACCGACAAACTGGGCACCCAGGCTCTCTTGCAGCAGGATCACCAGGTTCTTCGGCTTGCCGCTATGGCTGGCTGAGTTGAAGGTCTGGCTGGGTTGTGTCTCGGAGCTGAAGTCCTGGTCGGGGCGGCCGCTCTCCTCGCGCACCAGCGCCAGGATCCGTTCTCTGGGCAGTTCCCCGTAGAATTCGCCGGCACTCTCCTCGTTGCTCATCTGCTTGATGGCGAAGAAGAGGGAGTAGGCGGAGTTGACCGTCAGGGCGTTGACCAGGGGATCGCTGGCGAATGCCACCATGGCCGGGTTGAGGGCCCGGTGCCCCAGGCTGGAGCGGGCGCCGAGGAAGCCGATGGCGAGGATCAGCAGGGCGAAGGCCGGGCGCAGATACCAGCGCGGGAAGCTCAGGTGCCGCATCAGGCGCCCGCTCAGCCACCAGCCGCCCCCCAGAGTCAGCAGGCTGAACACCAGGGCCAGCAGCAGCTCGCCCTTGCGCCCCGCCCACAGCATGGCGAGCACTTCCTTCGGGTAGATGAGGTATTCGATATAGAGGCGATTGGGGCGCACCCCGTATTCGGTGACGAAGGCGGGGGTGGAGATCTCGAGGAAGAGCATCAGCCAGAGCCCCAGGGTCAGCCAGACCCGGATGAGTTGCAGCCAGGCGCGGCCCAGGGCATGGGGGCCTGCCAGCAGCAGAGTGAAGACGGCGGGGACGCCCCACAGCCAGCAGAGGGTGGCAAGGTCGACCCGGATACCTTGCAGCAGCAGTTGCGACCAACCGGCGACGGCGTCGACCCGCTCCTGTTGCCAGAGCCCCAGGCCTGCCCGGCTGGCGGAGAGGGCGATGAGCGCGATCACCGAAAAAATGGCGATGGGCCAAAATGGACCCAGCCAATGTCTTATTTTTGTCATTGTTTTTCCTGATAAAGCCTGTTTTTGATGCCCATCCGAGGACAGCTTTTTTTATATTGCAGGGTTATGACAATGGGGGCGGGGAAAGGTTGCGGCGCAGGGGGCCATAGGATGCTATTGATAACATTGATTTTTTTAATGAGGGATCCCGGGGGAGCCCAAAGACAGCATAAATGACTGGGCGTTGTGTGATCCCCACTGCAAAGCGCGGCAGGGGGCTTGCCTATAATGGCGCCGGATTTTCTCAATCGGAGCCGAAGGGATGCCGGTCTTTATCGATGTGGAGTATGTGCACGGTTGGTGCCTGTTCGTGGTGCTCTCGGACGGCACCACCGGGATGCTGGACCTGACCCCCTGGCGCAGCCAGCCCCTGTTCGCTGCGCTGGACTCGGAGCGGCGTTGTGCCCGGGTCTTCATCAATCGTCGCCACCAGCTGGAGTGGCCCTCGGGCTGCACCCTGTCGGCCCAGGAGGTCTATCACCTGATTGCCCCCGTCGACGAGCGCGAGGCCTTCCCGGATCGCAACCCGGGCTGAGAGTGACGGGCTAACTCGTTGAGCCAGGTAACGTTTTCAGTCACAGACCCGCCCTGGCGAGGCCGTTATCATGGCCTCAGGGTGGCGCATCTTGCGCCAGCACCACAGCGGGAAGATAACAATGAAACAAGGAAGGTTGCGCCATGGCGGCCTGATCGGGGCCGCCTTGTTACTGACAGCGTGCGGCAGCGGCGGCGGGGGATCCGGCAGCGAGACCCAGCCCCCCGTGGTCAATCCGCCTCCCACCTCGGACAGTCGCGCCTGTTACGGTGATGATCAGCCCGCCTGCAACCTGAGAACCTATCAGGTGATGGTGGAATCTTTCGTCGACGGCGACGGCAGTGCCAACTACGGCGTCGGTTACGGCCCCTCCAGGCACAACGGCGATCTGCAGGGGATCATCGACAGCCTGGACCACATCAAGAGCCTCAACGTCAACGCCATCTGGCTCACCCCTGTGTTCGACTCCTGCGCCGGTCAGGCCGGGGACGATCGGCTGGATGCCACCGGCTACTTCGCCTGCGACTTCTTCAACGTGGACCCCAACTTCGGCAGCAACGCCCAGCTCAAGACCCTGGTGGATGCGGCCCACCAGCGCGGTCTCTACGTCTTCCTCGACGGCGTCTTCGGCCACGTCAACCGGGTGGGGGTGAGCAAGCCCTCGCCAGAGGGACGCCTGCCCGTCCTCAAGAGCGGCGGTGCCGGTTATCCGGGCCAACTGGTGGATTACAGCCAGCCCGAGAGCCTCGCCTACTTCAAGGAGGTGGCCCGCTACTGGGTCCAGCAGTACGGCATCGACGGTTGGCGCCTCGATCAGGCCTATCAGCTGGGGCTGGACGACTGGCGCGCCATTCGCACCGAGGTGGCGCAGGCCAGCGCAACGCGCAAGGCCGCCGGTCAGCAGTGGGGCACTCTTGGCTACATGGTGGGCGAGGTGTGGAAGGGGGCCGACGAGATCCGCGCCCAGGCGTATGGCAGCAGCGACAACCCGGCGCTCTCCTCGGCGTTCGACTTCCCGCTGCGCTACGGCCTGGTGCAGGCGCTGGCGGTGGAGGAGTCCGGCAAGGGCGGGCAGGGGGCCGGCGTGCTCGACGCCAGCTGGAACAAGGTGGAGAACTACCCCGATCACGCCATGCCGAACCTGATGCTGGGCAACCACGATCTGGTGCGCTTCGGCGATCTGCTGGAGCGCGGCAACTTCAACCAGGCGGACTACTGGCAGCGCCACAAGGCGGCCTTCAGCTTCCTGGCGGCCCGCTCCGGCCCCATCACCCTCTACTACGGCGAGGAGTTTGGCGACGAGGTGCCGGGCTTTGCGGCCCAGGTGGGCGGTGACTGTGCGGCCCAGGGACTGTGCGACGATCACGTGGCCCGCAGCGACGGCAAGGTGCCTGGTGTCACCGGCTTCGTGCCAAGCGGCGAGCAGAGCGATCTGAAGCAGTGGCTCAGCCAACTGATGGCCCTGCGCGCCGCCCACCCCGCCCTCTACCAGGGGGAGCGAGTCAAGCTGGTGGCCGAGGGCAGCGTCTATGGGGACATCAAGCAGACTGCGGCGGAACAGATCGTCTACCTGCTCAACGTTTCAAGTACGCCCCAGAGCTACAGCCTGCCTCTGGCCAAGCTGCGCAGCGGCAGCGCCCTGGTGGATCTGCAGAGCGGCGAGCGCCTGGCCATGGGGGGCAGCAGCCTGACGGTGGACCTGCCGCCCCTCACCGGCCGCTTCCTGCTGTTGCAATGAGACGGCAGACAGCAAAAGGGCTCCCGCGGGAGCCCTTTTTGTTGCCTGCTGGCGGCAGGGTCACTTCTCGAGACCGCTGCCGAGCTCCTCCTGGCGGGGGCTGGTCGGTGTGCCGCGCTCGTTGCCGTTGCGCCAGTGCTCCAGCCGGTTGTGCACGCCACGGCGCAGGCTCTTGAAGCTGGTCTCCAGGTAGTGAACCCCCACCAGGATCCCCAGGGTCACGCCGGTGAGCAGCACGGCCTGGTGCAGCATTCCCATGCCGATCAGGGCACCGAGGGCGGCCAGCATCCAGATGGTGGCGGCCGAGGTCACCCCCAGCACCTGACCATCCCGGGTCATCATGACCCCGGCACCGAGGAAGCCGATGCCGGTGATGAGCTGGCCCAGCACCCGCGCCTGATCCGCAGACTGCGGGCTGACGGCGGCGCCGATGGAGAGAAAGCAGTAAGTGCCGAGCACGATGAGGGAGGAGGTGCGAATGCCGACCGGCTTGCCGTGCAACTGCCGCTCCAGCCCCCCCAGACCGCCACACACCAGACAGGCCAGAATGTTGTTCCAGCCAAGGGGCGCTATGTCCCACCACTGCATTGTCATCATACCCACCTCTGCCGATCCTGCTTGTTATCCTGCCGCGCTCTGCCCCCGGTTCTCCAGCCGTTGGCGGAAGGCCCTGGCCAGGCGCTCGTAGAGATCTTTGGCCTCTCTGTCTTCAATATCGCCACGTATCCAGGGATTGTCGATGATTTCCAGCAGCACGCAGCCCTGGCCCTGCTGGCGCAGATCCACCCCGAACAGGCCGTTGCCGAGCTGGTGCACGGCGCGGCGGGCGGTCTGCAACACCCGCTCCGGCACCTCGGTGAGCGGCAGCGCCTCGATCCGGCTCATGTCGAGGGGGTGCTTGCGGCGGCGGATGCGGTTGCCGGGCTCCGGCCGGTAGCGGCGGCAGGCGAACAGCGGCGAGCCGTCGAGAAAGCCGATGCGCCAGTCGAACTCGGCGGGGATCCGGCTCTGCACCAGCAGCAGGGCGGAGCGGCCCAGCCCCTCGTCCAGCAGGCGGGCGAGCTGGGTCTCGTCGCTCGCCATAGCGAGATCCCGCCCCTGGGCACCGTCGGGCACCTTCACCATCAGCGGCAGGCCGAGGCGCTGCACCAGCTCGTCCACCTGGTGGCGGCCGCGGCGGGTCACCACCATGGTGGGGGGCATGGGCACGCCGCTGCGCACCATCAGCTCGTAGAGGTAGAGCTTGTTGCTGCAGGCGAGGATGGCGCGGGAGCTGTCGATCACCGGCATCTTGAGCTGCTCGGCGCGGCGGGCGAACTCGAAGGTGTAGTGGCCGACCGCGGTCTCGGCCCGCAGCCAGAGGGTGTCGAACTCCGGCAGCCGCTCGATGGCGGAGGGGGCCAGTATCTCGGCCTGGATCCCCTGGGCGGCGGCAGCCTGGATGAAGCGCTCTATCGCCAGGGCATCGCTGCTGGCCCGGCCATCGTTCTGATCCATCAGGATGGCGAGCTGATAGAGGGGCGCCGTCTGCTCCTCGCCCCCGGTGCCCACCAGCGCCTGGGCGTGCTGCACCATCAGCGTCTTCTCGCTCGGGCTCAACACCAGGGGGGAGAGGCTCTGCTGCTGGCGCACCGACCAGCCGTGACGGCCCCGTTTCAGGGTCAGCTCCTGCAGCGGCAGCTGGCTCAGGCCGTAGTAGTAGCGGGCCAGCCCCGCCAGCTCGCTCTGTTCGCACTGGCCGAAGATGGCGCGCACCCGGATCCTGTCCTCGCTCTGGCGGGTCAGCCAGCCCTGCAGCTTGCGCCACAGCTTGGCCGGTGGCTGCTGGGGTTGCAGCCGGCTGATGGCCTGCAGCCCCGGCAGGCAGTGGTGGCTGCGGGCCTGGGCCAGCAATGAGCAGTAATAGCCCGCGCTCAGGTGCTCCAGACTGCGGCAGAGGTTGATGATGCGGGGGCGGCCGCCGGTGGTGGGCACACCGTGTTGCAGGTAGGTGCGGGCGGTCAGCAGATAGTCGGCATGGCAGGGCCAGTCGCCCAGCTCGTCGACGATGACATAGGTACTCATATTTTCGGCTCCACAGAAAGGACTGCCCGAATAGGCAGGATCCCCAGTGGGCTTCGATGCACCGACAAGCACGACAATGGCGCGAGGGGAAACAAGAGGTTACAGTGCCTAATATTCTGCCTTGGTAACTTGTGATACAAGTCGCATTTCTGGTGCTGAGGATAAATAACCGAACAAGGACTCCCCGTGTTGACCGTGCGCGCGGCCCGAACCGATGATTTGGGCGCCATCGTTAAGCTGGAACGCTACTGTTTCCCCCCCGAGGTCGCCTTCGGCCGCAGCCGCTGGCACTACCTGCTCAGCCATGCCAGGGGGCGCACCCTGCTGCTGCTGGATGAGAAGGGGCAGTTGATGGGCTACCTCAGCGTGCTGGAGCACAGGGGCTGGGACAGGCTCATCATCCAGACCCTCGCCATTCGCTGGACGGTGCGCCGCCAGGGCTGGGCCCGGCGCCTGCTGGAGCAGGTGATCCGGGAAGGCCGCGAGGCGGGCTGGGGCGCCGTCCGGCTCGAAGTGGCCGATGCCAACCCCGAGGCCCAGACCCTCTACCACGGGCTGGGGTTTCGCCCAAGGCTCAGGCTGCCGGATTACTACGGCCCGGGCCAGCATGCCCACCGGCTGGTGCTGGCGCTGCGCCCCGCCGGGCGGGATGCGTCGTGAATCGCCCCCTGACATCGAGGGGCAGCCATGAGCTGTGACGACTGTTTGGCCACCGCCATCAAGGCCAAACTCGGGCGCTGCCCGATCTGCGCCATCCAGACCTTCGTCATCGGGGCCGTGGGCTGGCTGGTCTGGTGGTGGTGTGGCGCCGACACCTCGGTCAACGCCCTCACCGGCCTGCTGTTTGCTCTGGGGGGCAGCGGCCTGCTGTTGCTGCACCTGTCGGTCTTCCTCTGGCGCAAGGTGACGGGGCGCGAGCTGGATAATGAGTGAATTCTTTTTGTTTCAACCAGATAAATAACAATGGAGGTTCAAATGATCGCAATGGTAACGGGCGCCTCGTCCGGGTTTGGTGAGGCCATCAGCCGTCTGCTGGTGCAGGCTGGTTACAGGGTGATAGGCACCGGTCGCCGCGCCGAGCGGCTGGCCGCCCTGGCCGACGAGCTGGGTGCACAGTTCCTGCCGCTGGCGTTCGACGTGCAGGACAAGGCCGCCACCCGCGCCGCCATCGCCGGGCTGCCGGCCGAGTGGAGCGAGGTGGACCTGCTGGTCAACAACGCCGGGCTGGCGCTCGGGCTCGAGCCCGCCCACAAGGCGGATCTGGAAGACTGGGAGCAGATGATCGCCACCAACATCAGCGGCCTGACCCTGCTCACCCGCCTGCTGCTGCCGGGCATGGTGGCGCGCAATCGCGGCCACGTGGTCAATATCGGCTCCATCGCTGGCACCTATCCCTATCCGGGCGGCAACGTCTACGGCGCCACCAAGGCGTTCGTGAAGCAGTTCAGCCTGAACCTGCGGGCCGATCTGGCGGGCACCGCCCTCCGCGTCACCAACCTGGAGCCCGGCCTCTGTGGCGGCACCGAGTTCTCCAACGTGCGCTTCCACGGTGACGACGCCAAGGCGGCCACCGTCTATCAGGGGGTGCAGGCCATTCAGCCGGAGGACATCGCCAATACCGTGCTCTGGGTCAGCCAGCAGCCCGCCCACGTCAACATCAACAGCATAGAGATCATGCCGGTGGCCCAGACCTTCGGTCCGCTGCAGATCAGCCGTCGCTGAACCCCGTCTCACCGGGATGAGAAGAGGCACCCCCGGGTACCTCTTCTCGCTCTGTTTTCTATCCTGCCTGCCCGCCGCCCCCGTCTGGCGCCATCCACCCTCTATCCCAGATAGCTGCCAGCTGGTGGTCAAGTTGGCCTGCAACTTGCTGAGTCATGGTGATTGGCGGGGAGTGTCTCCCCGGACGCCGGTTTGGCCGGCAGCAGCTTGGAGCCTTCATGGACATCAAACCCTATGGTCAGCAACTCGCCCAGAGTGCGTCCCACAGCCGTGCCCTGGCCACCCTCAGTGGCGATGACAGCCAGCAGGGGAGCTGGGATCAGCAGGTCAGCCTCTCCAGCCAGGTGCTGACCGGCAAGGCGCAGCAGGTACTGACTTACGAGCATCTGGCCAGAAGCGGCAAGAGCGCCTCCCTGGCCGGGAGTGCCAACAATACGGTGGTGCAGCAGCTGGTGGACAAGGCACTCGGCTTCGATCGCAAAAAATTTGACGATCTCGAGAGCCAGATCAAGGGGGTGGCCGACAACAAGACGCTCTCGGCCGAAGAGCGGGAGACCCAGACCCGAGCCCTGACCGAGCAGCGTGATGCCATGCTCAAGGCGGCCATGGACAGGCTCACCGGCAAGTCGTCGAGCGGGCAGAGCACCCAGGCCTGATAACACCGACTCGAACGGCAATCTTTGGTGTCGGATGGGCAAGATGTTGCCCCGGATGCCGGGGAAGGATGAAGCAGGGAGCGCCAGCGCCCTCCCTGCCGCAGACGGTGTGCCTCAGGGCTGTTTGGGCACGATTCCTATGGCGATGGCCGTGGTCTGGACGGCCTTGATCTGATCCCCTTTGGCGATCAGGGCGAACTGGGCCGGATCCCTCACCTTGAGGGTGAGGGTATTGTCCACCCCCTTGACCCTGATGGTCTGCTGCGCCTTGTCGACGTCGATGACGTCGGCATAGATGGTGACCTGCATACCAGCCCCGGCGCCCGGTTGCTGGCCGGCGGCCGCCTTGCTCCCCTCTACCTCCACCACCCGCTTTCTCACGCCGGCCGTGCCCTTGAGCAGCTCGAGATCCAGCAGTTGCAGGTAGCGCAGCGCCACCACGTCCCCCACCTTGAGGTTCTGGAGGTTGGTCACCTCTTCCCCGGCGACCAGATCGAAGGTCTCGCCTTCGGCATTCTTCAGGCTGATCTTGCGGGTCGCGAGATCGAGGGCGGTGACGGTCGCCTCGGCCTTCACCTCTTCTGCCAGACTGGCCTGGCCCGGAGTGACGGCCACATTGGCGGTCACCTCGGCGGCCTGTATCAGGGGATTGACACAGAGAGTGAGCACTCCTGCGATCCATGCGTGCTTCAGTTTCATGATTAGACCCTATGGCTGGAAAACAGAACCCCGTGAGAGGCGTCAGGATGACGACATGGCGCGGCGCCATGACGGAGCAGGGGAGTGAGCCCCCTGCTCCAGTGACACCATAGCAAAGTCACACCTGAGTACCATCATGCCAAAGAGAGCGCATCACCATTTTGATGGCTCGCTCCCGTTTTTGACCTGATGGGATGACGGCATGGCGCGGCGCCATGGGGGAGCAGGGGACTGCGCCAGTGACACCATGGAAAGTCATGCCTGAGTACCATGATCCCAAAGGGGGCGTATCACCATGTTGATGGCTCGCTCCCGTTTTTGACCTGATGGGATGACGGCATGGCGCGGCGCCATGAGGGAGCAGGGGACTGCGCCAGTGACACCATGGAAAGTCATGCCTGAGTACCATGATCCCAAAGGGGGGGCATCACCTTGTTGATGGCTCGCTCCCGTTTTTTGACCTGATGGTATGGCTGGCGCACAATCCCCCTGCATGCATTCAACCGAGGGCTCTGCCGTGTACAACTTCCAATATGCCAATCCCACCCGCGTCTGTTTCGGGGAGGGCCAGATAGCCACGCTGCCGGAGCTGATCCCGGCGGGCAGCCGCCTGCTGGTGCTCTACGGCGGCGGCAGCATCAAGCAGAACGGCGTCTATGAGCAGTTGACCCAGGCGCTGGCGGGCAGGGAGTGGCTGGAGTTTCCCGGCATAGGTGCCAACCCCCAGTACGATCAGCTGATGGAGGCGGTGGCCCTGGTCAAGCGCGAGCGCATCGACTTCCTGCTGGCGGTCGGCGGCGGATCCGTGGTGGATGGCACCAAGTTCGTGGCCGCCGCAGCCTGCTTCGAGGGGGAGGATCCCTGGGACATCCTGCTGGAGAAGGCGCCGGTCAAGGGGGCGCTGCCGCTCGGCTGCGTGCTGACCCTGCCTGCCACCGGCTCCGAGAGCAATCCCGCCGCCGTGGTGAGCCGGGGAGAGGCCAAGCTCTCCTTCTACAATCCGCTGGTGCTGCCCCGGTTTGCGGTGCTGGATCCCACCACCACCTACAGCCTGCCGGTACGCCAGGTGGGCAACGGCGTGGTGGATGCCTTCGTCCATATCCTGGAGCAGTACCTTACCTTCCCGGTGGGCGGGGATGTGCAGGACCGGCTGGCGGAGGGCCTGCTGCAGGTGCTGGTGGACAACGGCCCGCGGGCGCTGACGGAGCCCACCAACTACCAGGTGCGGGCCAACCTGATGTGGGCCGCCAGCCTGGCCCTCAACGGCCTCATCGGGCGCGGCGTGCCCCAGGACTGGTCCACCCATGCCATAGGTCACCAGCTCACCGCCCTGCATGGGCTGGATCATGCCCAGAGCCTGGCGGTGGTGCTGCCCTCCTTGCTGCGGGAGCAGGCGGCCCAGAAGCAGGAGAAGCTGGCCCAGTTCGCCGAGCGGGTCTGGCACTCCCGCCGGGAGGACAAGGCGCTGCGCATCGAGGAGGCCATCATCCGCACCGAGCAGTTCTTCCAGCAGATGGGAGTGGGCACCCGACTCGCCGACTACGGCCTGAACGAAAGCTGCATCCCCGCCATCTGTTCCAACCTCAAGCGCTTCGGGCTGACCGCCCTGGGTGAGCAGCAAGATATCGATCCCGACAAGGTGGCGCGGATCCTCTCCCACGCGCTCTAGGCCTCGATTTCCGAGCTGAAAAGAAAACGCCCCGAGTCCGGGGCGTTTTGCATGCTGTGGTGAGGTGCCGGGGCTCAGGCCCCCTGATCCAGCTCGCGCTCCAGGGCTGCCGCCTTCTGGCGGGCCGGATGGGTATTGAGCCGCTGCCAGTAGGCCTCAAGGTGCGGGAACCGGGCCAGCTGGCCGCCCTGGGCCAGCAGATCCACCAGGAAGGAGTTCATGATGTCGGCGCCGGAGAGGCGATCCCCCACCAGATAGCGGCGGCTTGCCAGCACCTCGTTGAGATAGCCCAGCACCTTGGCGCACTCCGCCTGGGCGTAGCCCGGCAGGAAGCGCATCGGGCTGCCATCCTTGCGCACGAACATGTCCAGCAGCAGCGGCAATATGCCGGAGCTCTCGGCGAAGTGGATCCATTGCAGGTACTTGGGGTAGTCGGGGCTGTCGGTGGCTGGGGCCAGCCGCTCGGGGGCGTGGCGGGCTATCAGGTACTCGGTGATGGCGCCGGATTCTGCCAGCACCCGGCCGTCGAACTCGATGACCGGCGACTTGCCGAGGGGGTGGATGGCCTTGAGTTCGGGCGGTGCCAAAAAGGTGGTGGCGTCGCGCTGGTAGGCCTTGATCTCGTAGGGCAGGCCCAGCTCCTCGAGCAGCCAGATGATGCGCTGGGAGCGGGACTTGTTCAGGTGGTGCAGGACTATCATGGGAACCTCGATTCGGTGGCGGGATTGGGTGTACGAAGGGGCGAGGCAAGTGGTTCACCGATGGACAAAAAAGAGCGGGCAGATGCCCGCTCCGTGCCGACTCAGGCTTCCAGCGCCTGATCCAGATCCGCCAGTATGTCTTCGATCGCCTCGATTCCGACCGACAGCCGGATCATCTCCGGCTTGACCCCGGCCTTGGCCTGCTCGTCTTCGCTCAGCTGGCGATGGGTGGTGGAGGCGGGGTGGCAGGCCAGGGACTTGGCATCCCCTATGTTGACCAGCCGCTTGAAGATCTTCAGCGCATCGTAGAAGCGCACCCCCGCCTCATACCCTTCCTTCAGACCGAAGGAGAGGATGGCCGAGGGGCGGCCGCCCATGTACTTCTCCGCCAGCGGATAGTGGGGGTGACCCGGCAGACCGGCGTAGCTGACCCAGGCCACCTTGGGGTGGTGCCTGAGGTGGTGGGCCACCCGCAGGGCGTTGTCCACGTGGCGCTCCATGCGCAGGCTCAGGGTCTCCAGCCCCTGCAGCAGCAGGAAGGCGTTCATCGGCGCCAGGGCCGCCCCCGTGTTGCGCAGGGGCACGGTGCGCACCCGGCCGATGAAGGCGGCCGGGCCAAAGGCGTCCGTATAGACCACCCCGTGATATGAAGGTTCGGGTTGGGTCAGCTGGGGGAAGCGCTCGGCGTGATCCGCCCAGGGGAACTTGCCCGAGTCGACGATGACGCCGCCCAGGGAGTTGCCGTGACCACCGACATATTTGGTGAGGCTGTGCACCACTATGTCGGCGCCATGCTCTATGGGTTTGCACAGCACAGGGGTGGCGACCGTGTTATCGACGATGAGGGGCACGCCGCGGGCGTGGGCCACCCTGGCGAAGGCCGCCAGATCGACGATGTTGCCCGCCGGGTTGCCGATGCTCTCGCAGTAGACCGCCTTGGTCCTGTCGTCGATGAGGGCGGCGATGGCCTCGGCGCTGTCGTCCTTGGCGAAGCGCACCTCGACCCCGAAGCTCGGCAGCATGTGGGCGAACAGGGTGTAGGTGCCGCCATAGAGCTGGGGGGTGGAGACGATGTTGTCACCGGCGGCGGTCAGCGCCTGGATGGCGTAGGTGATGGCAGCGGAACCCGCCGAGACCACCAGCCCGGCGATGCCCCCCTCCAGGGCGGCCATCCGCTGTTCCAGCACGTCGTTGGTGGGGTTCATGATGCGGGTGTAGATGTTGCCGGGCACCGCCAGGTTGAACAGATCCGCCCCGTGCTGGGCGCTGTCGAACTCGTAGGCCACCGTCTGGTAGATGGGCACGGCCACCGCCTTGGTGGTGGGGTCGCTGGAAAAGCCGTGGTGCAGGGCCAGGGTCGCATCTTTCATCACACACTCCTTGTTGGACGTCGTCGCCATTATGGATGGATAGACGTCCAATCTAGCAGGCCCTGTGCCGATGTAAACCACCCAATCCGGCAAAGCATTGTCAGGGGCTTGCAGTGATCCTGCCGCGCCCTTTCCCGTCCGGAGTCCTGGCCCGATCAGAGGCGGCGACGATACTCCCTGTCGTCTATCTGCTGCATGTCCCACTGCATCAGGCGGTTGAGCTGCTGCATGGGATCCTCGATCAGGGTCAGAGGGCGGGGCTGGATCCGGCGGAAGTAGCGGCGCATTCCTTGCTGGATCCGGTTCGGTGCATGGGGGTTGGTCTGGCTCATGATGGTGCTCCTGTGCTGTGGTGCTCACGTTCGCCAACAGTATTGAGCTAAAATGAGGAAGTAAAAACTGACGACTTCATTGACAAGGATTTCCTCTTTTATGCCCAGCCGCCGCCTCTACCAGCAATTTCAACGGCTCGCCCAGCAGCTTGGCTGCGATGAGCGGGAGACCAGCCTCGCCGAGGTGGCGGATCTGCTCTGCTGCACCCCGCGCAACGCCCGTCTGCTGCTGCGGCGCATGCAGGATCAGGGCTGGCTCAGCTGGTCGGCGGAGGCGGGACGGGGGCGGCGCTCCCGGCTCATCTTGCTGGACAATCAGGAGAGCCTGACTCGCCGCCGCCTGCGGGATCTGCTGAGCCAGGGCCAGCTCGCCCAGGCGGTGCGGCTGGCGGAGGGGCGGCTGGACTTGCTCACCCCGCTGCTCATCGAGCAGCTCGGTCAGGCCACCCGGGAGGGGCGCCAGATCCTGCGGGTGCCCTACTACCGGCCACTGCCCCACCTGCTGCCCACGGATCCCCTGCGCCGCTCCGAGGTGCACCTCAGCCGCCAGATCTTCAACGGCCTCACCCGGCGAAATGAGGAAAATGGGGAAATCGAGGGGGACCTGGCCCACCACTGGGAGTGTCTCGGCCCCTGTCACTGGCGCTTCTACCTGCGCCCGGCGGTGCGCTTTCACCACGGCCGCGAGCTGGCGGTGGAAGATGTGATGGAGAGCCTGCTCGGCCTGCGGGATCGCCCGCTGTTTGCCCACCTCGCCCGGCTGGAGAGTAGCTGGCCGCGCACCCTGGATCTGCACCTCGACAGCCCGGATCCCCTGCTGCTGCAACTGCTGGCGGAGCCGGTGGCGGCCATCCTGCCCCGCGAGCTCAAGGGGGAGGCGGGCTTTGCCCTGCACCCGGTCGGCACGGGCCCCTACAGGGTCACCGCCAACGATCCCCTGCAGCTGTGCCTTGCGGCCTTCGACGACTACTTCGGGCTGCGGGCCCTGCTCGACGAGATCGACATCTGGATGCTGCCGGAGCTGGCGGAGCGGCTGGAGAGCCACCTGCAGCTGGGGCGCGACAGCCCCGAGCTTGGCACCATGCGCGGCGAGTCGGAGCTGGAATCGGGCTGCTACTTCCTGCTGCAGGACGACAGATCCCTCCCGCTGCAGGATCCCGCCCTGCGCCAGTGGCTGACCCGGCTGCTCAACCCCATCGCCCTGATGGGACGGGTCGCCCCCGAGCTGCAACGGGGCTGGACCAGTGCCCTCGGCCTGCTGCCCCACTGGCGCGAAGCCCTGCCCGCCGAGGAGCCTCAACCTGCGCTGTTGCCGACCCGGCTGGTGCTGGCCTGTTTCAACCAGCATCTGGAGTTCAACGAGTGTGCCAATGTCATGGCCAACCTGCTGGCAGAGCAGGGGATCCGGCTCGAGGTGCGCACCCTGGATTACGGCCGCTGGGTGAGCGGGGAGGATCAAGACGTGGATCTCTGGCTCGGCACCCTGAACCTGGAGCACGAACACGCCTTCGCCCCCTACGCCTGGCTCCAGGGCACCCCCTTGCTGCGCCGGGTATGGGGCGGCCAGCAGGCCCTGTGGCAGGGATTGACGCAGTGGCGCGCCAGCGGCGCCGAGCCAGGCCCGCGGGCCTTGCTGGCCGAGGTGCAGCGCCAGGGCTGGTTCGTGCCGCTGTTTCACCACTGGCTGGAGCTCGAGAGCCGGGTCGGCGTGCACGGGGTGCGGATGACGGCTCTCGGCTGGTTCGATTTTCGCAGCGCCTGGCTCAGACCCGAACAGGGGATGGCGGCGCCGGAAACCGGAGGCGGCTCCCACCCGGATGCCGGGACGCTTGAGTCATAAGGGTTGGCGCGCTAGCCTGTGCGCGGTCCCACGACAAGGAGTCGATATCCATGCTGGAAATGCAGATCCAACCCCGTTTTCAAGAGACGGACGCCCTCGGCCACATCAACAATACGGTGCCGGCGGTCTGGTTTGAATCGGCCCGTGATCCCCTGTTCCGCCTCTTCTCTCCCGAGCTGGATGTGCACGACTGGCATCTGATCATCGCGGGCTATGCGGTGCAGTTCAAACGGGAGCTGTTCTATGGCCAGCAGGTATTGATCAAGACGGGGGTGCGGCGCATCGGCACCAGCTCCTTCACCCTCTGGCAGGAGGCCTGGCAGGGGGGCGAGCTGGCGGTGACCGCCGAGACGACCCTGATCCATTTTGACTACCAGACCCGTCAGTCCCTCCCCCTGAGTGACGCGCACCGGGAGGGGCTGAGGGCCTGGCTGGTAGAGAGTTAACCTGGCCTTTTGGCCATCACAGGACACTTATGCGCAAGACAGCGATCGCCCTGAGCCTCGGCTTGGGACTGGGACTCTGCTCCCTGCCTTCTCTGGCCACCACCCTGGCCGAGCAGTTCACCCTGATGGAGAAGGGGGCCGACTATGGTCTCGACACCCGGCTGTTCAGCCATGACGGTGTGGACATCAAGGCCTGGATCGACGGGGTTCCCGTCATCATAGCCGTGCCCATACTGAACGAGCAGGGCAAGCAGGAGGGGGAGAGCCGCTACTACTTCAAGGGGGGCAAGCTGTTCGGGGTGAAGGAGCCCGCCGCCCAGTTCGCCTTCGATGACGGCGGCAAGTTGACTCAGTGGCTGGATGAGAAGGGGCAGCCCGCCGAGTTCGTCAGCAAGATGAGCATGCAGCAGCGGGAGGCCTGGCTCACCAAACGGGCGGCCGAGCTGAGCGCGCTGTTCGTGCCGAGTCAGGCGGAGCAGCAGGCTGGCGAAGGCGGCGTCAAGCTGAAGGGGGCCGAGCTGACCCGGTGGCTCTGCAACGGCAAGCTGATGGCGCTGGCCAAGGGCGACAAGGTGACCTTCGAGCAGGCCAGGCTCAAGGCGGGCGCTGAGGGCATGAAGGGGGAGGTCTCCCTGCGCCAGGAGAAGGGGTGGCAGGACCTCTGCCTCACCTGCGAGGTACAGGGCACCCAGGTGACCCGCCTCACCTGGCAGCCGCTGCCGGGTGCCAACAAGCCGCAATGAGTGCGATAACAGCATGAAGCGAGGGGGCCGTCGGGGCCCCCTCGCCATTTATGGCCGCTCCCCGAGCCTCTGCCGGGTCAGCGCCTCCACCCGCCGCCACTGCCCAGGCTCGAACCAGCGCGCCAGGATCGCCTGCTGCTGCCCGGCCCTGTCCAGGGGGAGCAGGGGCTCGAGTTCCGCCAGATAGCCCGCCAGCTGCCGCTCGAACCCTTGCTGGCTCTGCGCCAGCTGGCGCAGCCGATCCACCGCCTCAGGCCCCAGCTGTTCCAGCAGCACGGCGTCCCGTTCGGCGGGGGAGAGCCGCTCCAGGCGCTGCAGATCGCCGAGCAGGCGGCCGTTGGCCTCCGCCTCCCTGAACCACTGGGGCTGTTCCGCCAGCCAGAGCGCCAGCTCTTCCCCCAGCATCACCCTGTCGGCGGCGTCGGCCTCTGCCAGCGCCTTGCGCCTCAGGGTCCACTGCTCCATCAGCCTCTCTTCGGCAAACAGCGACGCCTGCTCGGCGGGGCTGAAGTGTTGCCGGCGCAGCCGTTCACGCTCGTCAAACAGCAGCTGCAGGCTGGCGAGGCCGGGATCCGTCGGCACCGTCAGGCTCCCTTCCGCCCGCAGAAACTGCCGATAGCGGGCCAGCATGGCGTCCTCTTCGTCCGTCTCGCCCTGCTCCAGCCGCTGGGCCAGCTGGTGGCGCAGGGCTCCCCGCTCGGGGGCTGCCGCCAGATCAGGGGCAGGCTCGGGCCAGAGCAGGAGTGTGCCCAGCAGGGCCGCGCCCAGGGAGAGGGCGACCAGCAGGAGCCGTCTCATAGCCCCAGCCTCTGCAAGCGGTTGGCATGCTGGCGATAGAGGGTGACGGGATCCGTGTCGAACAGGTGGTGGATGCCGAACGACTGGTTCACCTCGTCCAGGTGGTTCATCCGGTAAGCCGTGCCTATCACCTTGCCGAGGTGGCTGCTGCAGACCCCGACCAGGCCGTCATTGGGCTCGTGAAAGAAGGTGCCGGTCAGTGCCAGCGCCGGATCCACCGGATCCAGAATGTTGGTCATGTTGCCGCGCCCGCTCCAGGAGAAGTAGTAGACGCCGTTGTCGGCCAGCAGGGGCCCCTCGCCGCAGTGCTGGCTGGGCAGTCCTTCCGGATAGCGCTGGTTGAAGCGCTGGGCACCGGCGCTGGTCAAGGCATCGAGGGAGGCGAGGGGATCCTGGGGCAGGTCACTGCCGCCGGAGAGCAGCGAGATGACCCCGGAGAGCGCCGAGGCGGCGGCCACCGTCAGCTGCTCGGCCACCGAGCCCGGCGCCACCCTGGCGCGCACCAGGTCGGCGATCTCGGAGCCCTGGTTGACGCCCCCCACGCTGGTGGCGGAGGCGACCAGCTCGGGGGCGACCGAGGCCACATAGCGAATGGTGGGGCCGCCGTGGGAGTGACCTATGAGGTTCACCTTGTCGGCCCCCGTGACGGCGAGCACCTGCTGTACCTGCCTGAGCAGCTGTTCGCCGCGCAGCTCCGAACTCTGGGTGGCGGAGACCTGTGCCACGTAGACGCGGGCACCGTCCCGGGTCAGGGCCTGGGGAATGCCGTAGAAATAGTCGACCCCGAGCAGCTTGTCGAAGCCGAACAGCCCGTGCACCAGCACTATGGGGTAGCGGGTCTGGGTATAGCCGGCCCCCTGGCCCAGCATGGGCAGGGCGCACAGGAGCACCAATAGCCATCTTTTCATCTTCACCATCCTTGTGAAAACCGGCTGCGCTCCGGCAGCCACCGGCCTCATGCCGGTAGCAGCAGCATGGTAGCTGAACTCAAATGTATCTGTGGATGGGATCACTAAACCGGGGATTGCAGAAAAACCCTACCCATATGGGCAAAAAGAGGCTGCGCCAACTATTCCTTGTGTCCGCTCATCAAATAAGTTAAATAATAATTATTATCATTTGAGTGTCTGAGTCATGACGGTAACCTGGGTGAAGGGATGGGTCGGTGCCACCGACGGGGAGAGCAGCATGGCGCACTGGAAGGCGCAGACCCTGAGTGGCAATCGCCACTTCGATGCGGGAGAGCACGCCAGGGCGCTCGACTATTACCAGCAGGCCCTGTGGCTGGCCCGTCAGCAGTTCGCCTGCTGGCCAGATGCGGACGAAGCCGTGGCCGCCCTGGTAGTGGCCCACCACAACCTGGCGGATCTGCTGGTGGCCATGACGCTGCCGGACAGGGCCGCCGACATGTTGTGCCATGTCCACGACTGCCTGCTCGCCACCAGCCAGTCTCCCGCAAGCCCGGATCCCCTGCGGGCGGCGGCCCTGCGCCATAGCCGCAGCACCCGCACCGAGCTGCTCGCCTTCGTGCAGAAACACGGTCATCACGACGGCATTTTGCGCTGCCTCGGTCAATGTCAGTGCCAGACCGAGCCCGCCCATCGATTGCATTGAGCCCAACAAGAGAGAGAACGAACATGAGCCATACCCTGCCTGCCCTCGCCTATGCCTATGACGCGCTGGAGCCTCACATAGACGCGCTGACCATGGAGATCCACCACAGCCGTCACCACCAGACCTATATCACCAACCTCAATGCCGCCCTGGCCGAGCTCCCCGAGCTGGCGGCCCTGCCGGTGGACGAACTGCTCGCCCGTTTCGACAGCCTGCCGGTGAGCGTGCAGGGGGCGGTGCGCAATCACGGTGGCGGCCATGCCAACCACAGCCTGTTCTGGCAGGTGATGAGCCCGCAAGGGGGCGGTGAGCCGGGCGGTGAGCTGGCCGAGGCGATCAATCGGGATCTGGGGGGACTGGATGCCTTCAAGCAGGCCTTCACCCAGGCGGCCCTGAGTCGCTTCGGCAGCGGCTGGGCCTGGCTGGTGGTGGACAAGGCGGGCAAGCTGCAGGTGGTGAGCAGCGCCAACCAGGACAGCCCCCTGATGGAGGGGCTGGTGCCCGTCCTGGGGCTGGACGTGTGGGAGCACGCCTACTACCTCAAGTACCAGAACAAGCGTCCGGACTATATCGCCGCCTTCTATAACGTGGTCAACTGGCCGGAAGTGGCGCGTCGCTACCAGCAGGCGCTGGCATAAAGAGCGGCATTTACTGCCATAGATGAAAAAAGAGACCCGCCGGTTGGCGGGTCTCTCTTTGGGGTTTCGTCACCGAGCTCAGTCGGTTGCCTTGTCTGCATCAGTCGCTACCGCCGCACTGGTCACCTCGGCAGCACTCGATGTGGCGGGGGCACTGCTGGCTGCCGTGGCTAAGGCCGAACTTGTCGCGGTCGCTACCGCCGCGCTGGGCACGGGTTGTGATGGCTTCGCGGGCTTGGCCGGCGTCTTGGCCGCGGGGATCGGCAGGCAGGGCTGGCTGGCCCCTATGGTGCTCAGGGGCTGACAGGGGATGGGACCACCGATGACGATGGGCTCGCCGAGGAACTTGGGCCCCTTGTCCAGCACGTAGAGGTCGAGCAGCCCCATCAGCCGGGCGAACACCTCGCGCACCCGGGTCTTGATGCCCTGATAGGCGCTGGGATCCAGGGCGTTGAAGCCGACCGCCTCGATGCCGAAGTGACGGGCGATGAAGATGGCGCGCTCGTTGTGGAAGGCCTGGGAGACCACGGTGAAGCGGGCCTGACCGAACACCTCCTTGGCCCGCACTATGGAGTCCAGGGTGCGAAAGCCCGCGTAGTCGCTGTAGATGGCGCTGGCGGGGATGCCCGCCTGGATCAGGGCCCGCCGCATCTGGCGCGGCTCGTTGTACTGGACGGTGGCGTTGTCGCCGGAGACCAGGATGTAGTCCACCTTGCCGTTGTTGTAGAGCTCGGCGGCGGCCTTGATCCTGTACTTGAAGTAGTGGTTCGGGCTGCCCCCGATCAGATACTTGGAGGTGCCGAGCACCAGGGCGACCCGATTGTAGGGCACCGCCTCGACGTCGTCGTAGGTGTAGTGACGGGCGTCGGAGACGGTCCACTCGCTGTAGCCCAGCAGCGCGGCGACTGAGGCCAGCAGCAGGCAGAGGCAGGCGAGCAGGATCTTGGCAAACTTCTTCATGCGCGGTGCGGTTCGGGTCTGAAGTAAGAGATGACAGGGGGCCATTCTATTACAAGTTGCCGTGGCGCGTCAGGTTTGATGCGCCCCCATGGCGTCACTCGGGCACAGGCTGTCGCAGAGCGCGGCGCTATCTTGAGCCCATCAAGGGGCGCCATAAACAAGGGCGGCCATGGCCGCCCTTCCTCATTCATGGCTCACCCTCAATGGGCCGAGTCGTTCGCCTTGCACTCCTCAGATTCCTTGTTGGCGTCCCACCAGGGCAGCAGATCCCGGACGAGCCAGGCCTGATAGGCCTCGCTGTCGTTTGCGATCAGGGCGTCCAGCTCGGCCTCGAAGTCGCTCATCGCCTGCTGTTGATCCGGGCCTCGCAGGGCCCGGGCCATGGCCAGCCAGCTGGCGCCACGGCCGGTCTCGCTCAGGAAGCGATGCACAGTGTAGGACCAGGAGTAGACCATCTCGCCCCCCTTGTCGTAATCCAGGTGCAGTATGTCGGCCAGGGCAGGTCGTTCGGCCGCCGGGCGGCCGGCTACGTTGTCCAGGCCGCGGGCGAAGCACTGGCCGTGGGCGATGAACTCCGCCAGGCCTTCCGACCACCAGGTGGTGCGGTTGAGCGGGTAGTGGCCGAAGCTGCCGTACTGGTTGAAGCGACCGTCCAGGTAGTGGACGTACTCGTGGCGCAGGTTCCACACCTGGAAGGCGGGGCGTTTCCACTCTGCTTCATAGGCGAAGAAGCGGGCCTGATTGCCGGGACGGGCCGGATCCCCCTCGATGTAGATGCCGCCGTTGTCGGTGGAGACGCCGCCAAACAGGGCGCTGCCGTAGCGTTTCCAGTCGGCGGAGGAGTCGAAGATCACCAGCTCAAGCGCCTCGTTGAGATCGTCCGCCACCGGCTGACCGCCGGTCTCCATCTGGCGGTGGAACTGCTGCTCCTCGGCCCCCAGCTCACGGCAGATCCCCTCGGCCTGATCCATGGTCAGATCCTGGGCCCGCAGGCGCAGGGTCGGCGAGCAGGTGTGCTCGAACGGCAGCACGTCCTCCACCCGGACAGGGGTGCAGAGTCCGGTGAAGTCGCCGCTGATGCAGGCCTCGCCGGTGCGATCCGTGTAGGTCAGGTAGTAGGTGGAGAGGGTCAGCGACATGTCGTCCAGCAGATCCTGGCTCTGCTGGCCGCCCGGGATCAGGTCGTGGTGGCGAACGAGGGCGATGACGGAGTCATCCAGCAGCCTGCGGTAGCCATCGAGCTCGTCCGGGCGGGTGTAGCGGGCGACCCGGTAGAGGCGGGTGTAGGCATCCAGCACGTTGTTGAGCAGGAACAGATCCGCGCCGTCCCGTCCCTTCCACAACGCGAGCTCGCTCATGCCGAGGGCGTGCAGCTGCTGGCGCAGCTCGCCATCCTGCTGGCGGAAGTCGGCGGCGAAGGCGTCGCTATGGTCGCTGGCGAAGTCGAGGAAGTTGAGCAGATCGAACAGGCCGGTGGCCCAGGGGTACTGGCCGTTGATCTCGCTGGCATGGCGGGTGGCGTAGGCCAGCATCTGGTTGAACTGGCCGAGCAGGGTGCCAAAGCGGCTCTGCACCGCCGGGCTCCTGAACTGGCCGTGCAGGGCGATACTCCAGGCCCCCATGACGGCACCCACCTCGTCGCTGGCCTGCTCCGGGTAGAGCAGCGGATGGGCGCCGAGTGCGGTCAGTGCCTCGGCCAGCGCCTCGGCGGCGGCCGGGCCGTCCTCCTTGTGCTTGCCGTAGTTGTGGTAGTTGTGGGCACGCACGTATTCCAGCAGCAGCTTCATGGCCGGATGGGCCGGCTGATTGGCCGCCAGCAGGCTCTGGATGCCGCGGGACACCGCCAGCAGCTTGCGGTCATCGTGGCCATAGTTCTCCTGCCAGACCGGGGCGGGCTGGCCACTGGCGTCCTGTACTATCCTGGCGGCGTCGGCGTCCAGCAGATCGGTATCGGGCAGATCCGGTTCGGAACAGGCGCGGCCGTCGGCGCGGCGGCAGTCGAGCTGCTCCTCCTTGCTGGCCAGCACCAGGGGGCGATTGAGCACCCGGCTCTCCTGCCACTCGGTTGTTTCCGGCAGGGTCTGCCATTCGCTGCCGCCGACCGGGTATTGATAGCCGGTGTCCTTCAAGACCACCTGCACCTCGCTGCCGGCGGGCAGGGTCTGGCGGCACACCCGGTAGCTGATGGTCTTGTCCCCTTCCTGGCGGGTCTGGGGTTCATCGCACTCCTGCTGTGCCCTGGTCTCGTCCAGTTGCCAGCTGTATTGGCGCCAGACGTGGATCTCGCTCACCTGGCGGGCGGCCTGGCTGCCCGCCACCGGTTGCAGGCGGAAGAAGATCTGCTCGAGGCGGCCATCCCGCTCGTTGGGGGTCTCTTCCAGCACTTTCAATTGCTGCCAGTCTCGGGGCTGGTACTGCCATGCCTGCTCGGCGCAGCGCCCCTCGGCGTTGAGTTCGCAGCGATCCAGCTCCTGCTCGCTGTGACCCAGGACGATGCGCTCGGGGAGCGGCAGGTTGTCCTGACGGGGTGCGGTCGGGGTGCCCGCCAGCGGCTCCCAGCGGCCCTGCTTCATGCCGTAGCCAAAGTCATGGCTGCGGGCCGGGACGGCCTTGCCGGCCGGCACCACCTCTTCGCAGCTGAGGTAGCGGATCTGCCAGCCCTGCTCGACCCTGAGCTGCGGCTCGCCGCACTGCTGCTCGGCCAGGGCCGCCAGGTTGGCGTCGCGCCAGTCGAAGCGGCGATACACCCTCAGCTGCTGATAGGGGGCGTCGCCGCTGCGGGCGCTCAGCTCATAGGTCACTTCGGTGAGGCTGTCCCCCAGCTGACGGCTGGATTCACCTGTGAGTTGATACTGTTGCCAGTCGGGGGAGTAGCTGGCCAGCGCCGAGGTGGCGAGCAGGCCGGGGGCTGCCAGGAGCAGCAGCCGGGTAGAGAGGTGATTCATCATGATCCCTTTGGTGGATGGAGTGACGTGGGGACCAGACAGGGTATTGGGCTCCAAAAGAATATCAACGAACCAGATGGCACCGAGAAATCATGTATTCGGGAGCAAACAACATAAAAACAGCCCCAAAGGGAGCTGTGTTGATAGCAAGGACTCAGCCCCATATGGGGGGCGGCGTCACTCCTCTTGCCGCAGGCTACGGGCGAGCAGGGTGCGGGAGGGTTTCAGGCTGCCGCCGAGATCCGGCCAGGGCAGCCAGCGATCCGGCACCATAAAGCCGGGCAGGGTGGCTCTGATCCAGGCGGCCAGCTCGGCGTGGGGCACGGGCTCTGCCAGCCAGTCGATAAAGGCGGCGGGTCGCTGCCCCCACTGCGCGCTGGGGATGGGCACCACCAGGGCCTGGGCCACGGCGCCGTGATCCACCAGCCGCTGCTCTATGATCTCGGGCTGGATGTTCTCCCCTCCCGAGATGAAGAGGTTGTCGAGCCGCCCCTCCACCACCAGCTCGCCGTCCGGGGTGAAATAACCCTTGTCCCGGGTGTGGAACCAGCCCTCTTCATCCAGCGGCAGCACCAGCGCTCCGGCCTGGAAATAGCCGGCAAACAGGGTGTCGCCGCGCACGCAGATCTCCCCCTGGCGGATGCAGACCTCCCGCCCGGGCAGGGGCCTGCCCACCACCCCGGCACCGGCAGGCTGGCCGGTGCAGACCTGGCTGCCCATCTCGGAGAGGCCATAGCTCGACTTGGGGGTGAACCCCAGGGCCTTGAGCTGGTTGACCAGGGGCTCAGGGATGGCGGCCCCCCCGAGCAGCAGCTCGCGCAGGCGGGTGCGAGCGGGGTCGAAGCCTTGCGCCAGCAGGCGCCAGAGCTGGGTCGGCACCAGCGAGAGGTGGGTGATGGGCTGATCCTCGAGCCGCTCCTTGAGGGGCTGGGTGCGATCGTCCAGCACCAGGCTGGCCCCCGCCAGGAAGACCCGGAACAGGATGGCGTAGCCGCCCACGTGAAACAGCGGCAGGGAGAGCAGCCAGCCGCTGTCGCCATCGAGCGGGATCAGGCTGGCCGAACCCCGGGCCGAGGCCAGGTGGTTGGCGAGGCGGTGCACCACCGCCTTGGGGCTGCCGCTGGATCCCGAGGTGAGGATCATGTTGCTCTGTTGGGCCGGTTCAAGCGGCCAGGCTTCCTCACTGGCCGGCAGTTCGCCCGTGAAGTCGAGCCGCAACGGCAATCCGCTCCCCACCGGAGTCTCGCCCGCGGACCAGAAGGCGCAGGCGTCCAGCTGTGCGGCCAGCTCGGCCTGTCTGGGGAGGGGGAAGGCGGGATTGAGCGGGCAGAAGACGAGGCCGCTGCGCACACAGGCCCAGGCCAGCAGCACGTCCTCCAGGGCGCCGCGCACCACGGCGGCCAGCCGATCGCCGGCCTTTAAACCCGCCAGCTCGAGCTGGTCGCACAGGCCGTTGAGCCGCGCATCCAGCTGCCGGTAGCTGAGGGAGGTGTCGCCGTGGATGGCGGTGCGCTCGGGCGCCGCCTGTGCCCAGTGGCGCACCGGGCAGGCTGTCAGCGAGGCGTCAGCTGCACGGACGGGCTGCATGGAGGCCCCTTCAGTCACGGTGAAACAGGGGAGTCATCAGGCTTGGGTCGGGTTGACCCTGCTTGTCCAGCAGGTCCCTGGCCAGCCAGCGCCTGGTATCGAGGCCGGGGGCCTGATCCGGGGCCCACTCCCCCGCGAGGCGGGCGAGCTGACCGAGGCCGACGCCGGACTCGAAACAGGAGGAGACGATCACCTTCAGCTTCAGCTCGCGGGCGCGGGCCACCAGGGCCTCGCTGTTGGCCAGGGAGCCGAGCAGGGTCGGCTTGAGCACCAGGGCCTTCAGCTGGGGTATGGGTTCCCAGGGCTTGCCCTGGGCCAGCAACTCGTCGAGGGCCACCGGCATGCCGGTGCGGTTGGCGACGAAGGCGATGTCGGTAAAGTCGGCGCACAGATCTTCCAGGTATTCGATACGGTTCGGATCCAGGTGACCGCAGAAGGCCCAGGCCTCCTCGCGGGTCCAGCCCTGGTTGGCATCCAGCACCAGCTTGAGATTGGGACGCCGATCGAGCAACAGGCGGATCAGCGCCAGCTCGTCCCGCATGGGGTAGCGGGCCACCTTCAGCTTGGCCTTGAGCGGGGTCTCGTGCAGCCACTGCTTCCAGTTCTTGAGCAGCTCCTGGGGGGAGCCCTGAATGAGGGGATAGGGTTCGGGCAGGCTGGCGTCCTGCTGTGGCCAGTGACGGCGGGCACAGTCGAGCCCGAATTGCACCGAAGGCAGCCGGGGGGCCGGGGTCTGTCCCCGGGCCAGCTGCGCCAGGCAGGCCAGGCTCTCGGCCTGCGCCTCGGCCAGGCTCTCCCTGGAGAAACCGGGCAGGGGGGCTATCTCCCCCCAGCCGTCGTTGATGCGCACCAGCAGGCCCTCTCGCGCCACCTCCACCTTGCCGTGAAAGGTCAGGGGCTGGGTAAAGGGCAGTTGGTAGCGATAGAGGGCGAGTGTCATCAGGGGTTCCGCTTGTATTTGGAGAAGTCGGGGCGGCGCTTCTCGTTGAAGGCGTTGCGCCCTTCCTGACCCTCTTCGGTCATGTAGAAGAGCATGGTGGCATTGCCCGCCAGCTCCTGCAAGCCGGCCTGGCCGTCGCAGTCGGCGTTCAGGGCGGCCTTCAGGCAGCGCAGCGCCATGGGGCTGTTTTGCAGCATCTCCCGGCACCAGCGCACGGTTTCCCGCTCCAGCTCGGCCAACGGCACCACTGTGTTGACCAGCCCCATGTCGAGGGCTTGGCTGGCGTCGTACATGCGGCACAGGAACCAGATCTCGCGAGCCTTCTTCTGGCCGACGATGCGGGCCATGTAGGAGGCGCCCCAGCCGCCGTCGAAGGAGCCCACTTTCGGGCCTGTCTGGCCGAACTGGGCGTTGTCGGCGGCTATGGTCAGGTCGCACATCATATGCAGCACGTGGCCGCCACCGACCGCGTAACCGGCCACCATGGCCACCACGGGTTTGGGGCAGGTGCGGATGTCGCGCTGGAAGTCGAGCACGTTGAGGTGGTGAGTCCCCTCGTCGTCCTGGTAGCCACCGTAGTCGCCCCGGATCTTCTGGTCACCGCCGGCGCAGAAGGCCTTCTCGCCAAAGCCGGTCAGTATGATGGTGCCCACCTTGTCGTCGTAACGGGCATCGGCCAGGGCCTGCAGCATCTCTTTCACTGTGCGGGGGCGGAAGGCGTTGCGCACCTGGGGACGGTTGATGGTGATCTTGGCAATGCCATCCAGGGACTTGTGATAGAGGATGTCCTCGTAACCGGCGGAGCAATCCTGCCACTCAATGGGAGCGTACAGTTCCGCTTCCGTCATTGCCTCAATCATGGTTTTTTCCTTCTGGTGTGGTAATGGTCAGCCGGGCAATCCTGTCAGGGGCGACGGTGGCATAGGGTTGCGCTTCCGTCATTGCGTCAGTCATGACTCTTCTCTTCTGGTTGCTTGACCCAGTCTTGCAGGAGCCGGGCAAAGGTGTCGGGCTGGCTGGCGTGCAGGTTGTGCCCGCCATCCAGAGCCAAGTGATTGATATTGCAGCCTTGCTTGACCAGCTGGCAAGCCAGGCGATGGAATTTGTGATCCCGGCTGCCGGAGATCCAGCGCACCGGCAACCGGGTTTGGCCCAGCCAGGGGGCGAGATCCGGCTGCTTGCCAAGGGAGGTGGCACGCAGCATGGTCGCCACGGCGGAACCCTCGTTGCCAAGGCGTTTCGCCATTTGGCGGCCACGGGCCTCCTCGTCCAGATCGGCGAACACCCCCTGCCGGTACCAGTCGGCGAGCACCAGGGCCAGGGGCTCGCACTCGAAGCGCCGGGCCCAGCCCTCGTCGTGGGCGAGGCGGGCGGCACGCTCGGCCTTTGGCAGACCCGGATGGCAGTTCTCCAGCAGGAGCGCCTGCAACCCGGCGGGGGACTGGCTGGCGTGATAGAGGGCGAGCCGCCCCCCCAGGGAATAGCCCGCCAGCCGATAGCGCGCGATATCCCGCGCGGCCAGCTCGCCGCAGAGCCAGCGATGGGCCTTGTCAAAGCCGCTCACCCTCAGCCCCTTGTTGCTGCCGTGGCCCGGCAGATCCAGGGCCAGGCACTCGATGCCGGGCAGGGCCTGGATGACAGGCCGCCAGTCGTCGGCATTGCCGAGCAGGCCGTGCAGCAGCACCAGTGTTGGCTGGGTTCTGTTAGTGGCCACGGATAGCCGCTCCCAATGCCTTGAGATCCTCGGCTGCCTCATGGTCACGCAGGACCTTGATGTCATATGCCACGGATAAGGGTTCCCAATGCCTTGAGATCCTCGGCCACCTCGTTGTCACGCAGGACCTTGATGTCATATGCCACGGATAAGGGATCCCAGTGCCTTGAGATCCTCGGCCACCTCGTTGCTCGGCACCTTGATTTCAATCAGGGTTACCCCTTTTTCCAGGGCGGTTACGTAATCTTGCTCGAACTCGGCCAGGGTGGTCGGCGCCCTGTAGTGCAGGCCGAACATGGCGGCGGCGTGCTCGAAGTGCAGGCCGTGGGGCAGGCAGTAGTAGGTCTCCAGCAGCTGATCCCGGGTCGGCACCGGCAGCATGCGGAAGATGCTGCCACCGTCGTTGTTGAGCAGGATCACCACCAGGGGGCGGCTCGATTTGCCGAGCAGGGCCAGGCTGTTGAGATCGTGCAGGGCACTGAGATCCCCGAGCAGCAGTGTGGTCGGCTCGTCGCTGGACAGGGAGAAACCGAAGGCCGTGGCGATCAGGCCGTCGATGCCGGAGGCGCCGCGGTTGGTCATCAGCCGGCTGGGGCCCTTGCCGGTTTCGCCGAGCATGTCCATCAACCGGGCCGGCATGCTGTTGCCGACGAATAGCTGGCCCTGGATGAGCTGGGTCAGCCGGTGGCAGACCCCGAGCTCGGAGAAGCGATCGCAGGCGCGGCGAATGTGACTGCTGATGCCCTGCTGGCGCTCCGCCAGCCGGTGCCAGGGCAGGTGGCGATGGTCCACCGGATGGGCCGCGGCGAAGGCGCCGGGCGTGCACACCAGGCGGCGACGCAGCCGGTAGTCCGGATCCAGCCTGGCCGGTTGCGGGTCCACCAGCCAGTAATCCTGCCAGGGGTGCTGCTTGATGAACTGGCCGAGCCGCTTGGAGATGAGGCGGGCACCGAACTGCAGCAGCACCTCGGCCCGGGCCAGCTCGGTCACGAAGCAGCTGTTTTGCAGGGCAAGATCCATGTGGATGAGGTTGCGGCTGTCGAAGCGGATCTGGCTCTGCAAGTCCGCCAGCAGCGGCCAGCCGAGGCGCTCCGCCAGCTGGGCCACCCGCTGCGCCTCGGCCGGATCCTGAATGCGGCCCGCGACTATGACGCCGCGCTTGCCCTGCAAGGCGGCCCAGTCGGGCTGGTGGGGGCAGTGCTGCTCGCCCTGCTGCCAGGGGCTCCAGGGCTCCCTTGAATGGAGCCAGTCGCCGAGCGGGGCCAGGTAGTCGGAGAAGTCCAGGTACGCCTCGCCGGGATAGAGGGGCTCGGGGTACATGCAGTTGAAGTGAACCGGCCCCGGGGTCAGTGCCTGCTTGGCCAGGGCCTGATCCACCGAGCTCAGCACGAAGGCCGCCGGTATGGTCGGGGTGGGACTCGGCAGGTTCTGCTGATAGACGGGGTAGCGACCGAAGATCCCCTGCTGATCGATGGCCTGGTTGGCGCCGTTGTCGATGAGCTCGGGCGGTCGATCGGCCGAGAGAATAATCAGCGACACGCCTGTGAGCTGGGCCTCGGCCACCGCGGGCCAGAGGTTGGCTACCGCGGTGCCCGAGGTCATGATCACCGCCACCGGGCGGCCGCTCCCCTTGGCCAGCCCCAGCGCCATGAAACCCAGGCCCCGCTCGTCGAAGTGGAGATGGCGGCGAAAGCCGGCATGGGCGGCGGCGGCCATGGTGAGCGGTGCCGAGCGGGAGCCGGAGGCCAGCGCTATGTCCCGCACCCCGAGGCGATAGAGCTCTTCCAGCAAGAGGGAAGACCAGACGTGGTTGAAGGTGGCATGCTGGCTGGCAAACGCTCGGTGCTCAGGCAATTGGCTGGCGGGCATAAGGCTCTCGCAGTGGGTCGATGAAAAACGCTATCCCAGCAGGGAGAGCACGTTGGCGATCTTGTTGTCGAGCTCGGCCCACTCGGCGGCGGGCTCGGATCCGGCCACTATGCCGGCACCGGCAAACAGGCTGATGCCCCGGGCCGTGATGCGGGCGCTGCGAATGGCGACCGAGAACTCCGAGGTCTCCCGGCTCAGCATGCCGCAGGCACCGGCGTACCAGCCGCGCTCATGGGGCTCGAACTCGCGGATAAAGGCGAGCGCCGCCTCGCGGGGGGCTCCGCCCACCGCCGGGGTCGGGTGCAGGGCGGCCAGCAGTTGCCAGTCGCACACGCCGGGTTTGAGCTCGGCCTCGATGTCGCACTTGAGGTGTTGCAGCAGCCGCAGTTTCAGGATGCGCGGCTCGGTCAGGGTGGCGTCCGTGGTGAGCGGGGCCAGCCGGCTCAGGATGTCGGCGTGCACCAGCCGGTTCTCCAGCCGGTTCTTGCTGTCGGCCAGCAGCTCGGCGGCCAGGGCCGCGTCGGCCGCCTCGTCACCGGAGCGGCGTATGGTCCCCGCCAGCGCCTCGGTGAAGAGGTGGCTCCCCTCCCGGCGATAGAGGCGCTCGGGGGAGCAAGAGATAAAGCTCTGCTCGGGGGAAAACTGGAAGCCGAAGTGGAAGCACTCCTGGGCGTGACTTGCCCACTGGGTGAGCAGGGACCAGGGGCAGAGGGGATCATCCCCATGCTGGCGGGTCAGCACACTCTCCCGGGAGAGCACCACCTTGGGGGTGTGGGCCTGAAAGGCGGGGCTGGTTACCCGCTCTACCAGGGTTTGCCACTGGGCCTGACCCGGGACATCCCGGCGCTGCCAGGGCCGTTTTTGCAGGGCGGGCAGGGGGGCTTCCGGCTGAAGGGCGTCGAGGGCGGCCTCGGCCGCCTGCAGTTCGGCATCCAGATTGCCGTCGGTCAGCCAGAGGTTGAGGCAGAGGCTGACACACTCCCCCCGGCGCACCAGCTCGATGCGCGGCAGCACGAAGCGGCAGGGGCCGAACCCCTGCCAGCCTGGCTGGGCCGGGTCGAACGCCAGGCCGCCGTAGTAGCGGGGGCTGTCTTCACTCGTTGAGTTGGCGAGATCGCAGACCCGCTGGATATCCGCTGGCCGGGTCAGCTCGTGGATGGCGCCGAGGGCCACGTATTCAGGGCTCCTGGGGCCGCGGGCCTGCCAATAGATGCGGGGATACAGGGTCTGCGCCGCCAGCCATCCCGGGAAGAGGTCGACGTTGGCCGCCACGCGCAACCGCACGAAGCCGCTGACATTGCTGTGACGCAGGGCGTCCAGTTGTTGCTTGAGATGGGTCTGAGCCAACATGGATGTCTTGTCTGAGCCGGATAGTCGCAATCGCTCTGGGGAGGATGGCGCAGGTTGATGCCAAAGGGCGATGATTTCCTATATATTATCTGCCCATTCTTCCATGTAAATTGCCCGAGGGAGCCCAGCCCCCACGGAGCCAAGTATACCTAAATCCGGTTCGATAACCCTTAACACGATCAATATCTGATTGTTTGGCCATCACAATATGACAAATACCTTCTCTGTTTGGTTGCTGGCGGCGCGTTTGCGAACACTGCCCCTGGCGTGCTCCTCCATTTTGCTGGGCTCGGGGCTCGCAGCCAGCCGGGGGGCCTTCGACGGCGCCATCATGGGCCTCTCCCTGCTGACCGCCATCCTGCTGCAGATCCTCTCCAACCTGGCCAACGACTATGGTGATGCGGTCTCCGGTGCCGACAACGGCGAGCGGATCGGGCCCCAGCGTGCCGTGGTATCCGGCCTCATCACTCGCCACCAGATGTGCATCGCCATGGGGTTGACCGCCTTGGCGGCCGTGGTGAGCGGCCTCTCCCTGCTGGTCTGTGCCTTCGGGGAGGCGTGGCAGCAGATCCTGACGTTCATCCTGCTGGGGGGCGCCGCCATAGTCGCGGCCATCACCTACACGGTGGGCAAGACCCCTTACGGCTATCGCGGCTTCGGGGACATCTCGGTATTCCTGTTCTTCGGCCTGCTGGGGGTGCTCGGCTCCTACTACCTGTTCACCCATACCCTGGAATGGGATCTGCTGCTGCCCGCCACCGCCTGCGGCCTGCTGGCGACCGCCGTGCTCAACATCAACAACGTGCGGGACATAGAGAGCGATGCCGCCAGCGGCAAGATCACCCTGGCGGTGCGGCTCGGCCGCAACCGCGCCATCGCCTACCACTGGGTGCTGCTGGGGGCGGCGCTGCTGGCCACCATCGCCTTCCTGCTGACCCAGCCCATGAGTATCTGGCCCTGGATCTTCCTGCCCGCCATCAAGCCCCTCACCGATGCCGCCCGCACCCTGCGCGAGAGCTTCGACGGCGAGGTGTTGACCGGCGCCCTCAAGAAGACCGCCATCAGCGCCTTCCTGTTCAGCCTGCTGCTCTCGGTCGGGCTGGCGCTCTCCTGATCGCTGTTCAGCCATGAACTGGTACGCCAGGCGAACAAGGGCCCCGTGAAGGGGCCCTTCCTGTTGCTGTTCCTTGCCGTTTTCTTCAAGTATTTCAGCGCTTTCCTCCTGCTCTTCAGGCCCGATGGCCGTGATCCGGCCGGCAATATTGATAAATTCTCGGAACGGGTCGCCGACTTGTGACGGGCCTCGATTGTGGCACGGCTTCGATTGCTATAGAGATGTAAGCGTATGGGGTTCCATATGTAAAAAACCAATGGCAGGGACAGGCTTATGGACAGGTTAGGGAAACATCTCGGATGGGGGCTGCTGGCACTGCTGGGCGCCAGCTCCCTCGGTTACATCGCCCTCAACAGGGGCGAGCAGATCAATGCGCTCTGGATAGTGGTCGCGGCTGTGTGCGTCTATCTTATCGCCTACCGCTACTACGGGCTCTTCATCGCCAAGCGGGTGCTGGCGGTCGACAGCAGCCGCATGACGCCTGCGGTGCGCCACAACGACGGTCTGGACTATGTGCCGACCGACAAGAAGGTGCTGTTTGGCCACCACTTCGCCGCCATCGCCGGCGCCGGCCCCCTGGTCGGCCCCGTGCTGGCGGCCCAGATGGGCTATCTGCCCGGCATGCTCTGGCTGCTGGCCGGGGTGGTGCTGGCGGGGGCGGTGCAGGACTTCATGGTGCTGTTCGTCTCAACCCGTCGCGATGGTCGCTCCCTCGGCGAGCTGATCAAGTCGGAGATGGGCCCGGTCGCCGGGGTCATCGCCCTGGTCGCCACCTTCATGATCATGGTGATCATCCTGGCGGTGCTGGCGATGATAGTGGTCAAGGCGCTCACCCACAGTCCCTGGGGCACCTACACGGTCGCCTTCACCATACCGCTGGCCATCTTCATGGGGATCTACACCCGCTACCTGAGGCCAGGCCGCATCGGCGAGGTCTCCATCATAGGTCTGGTGTGCCTCATCTTCGCCATCGTCTCCGGTGGCTGGGTGGCCGAGAGCCAGACCTGGGCGCCCTATTTCGACTTCGACGGGGTGCAGCTGACCTGGATGCTGGTGGGCTATGGCTTCGTCGCCTCTGTGCTGCCGGTCTGGCTGCTGCTGGCACCGCGGGACTATCTCTCCACCTTCCTCAAGATAGGCACCATCATAGGCCTGGCCATCGGCATACTGGTGACCCAGCCGACCCTGCAGATGCCGGCGCTGACCCAGTTCGTGGATGGGACAGGCCCGGTCTGGGCCGGGGATCTCTTCCCCTTCCTGTTCATCACCATCGCCTGCGGCGCCGTCTCCGGCTTCCATGCGCTCATCTCCTCCGGCACCACCCCCAAGATGCTGGCCAACGAGAACCAGGCCTGCTTCATCGGCTACGGCGGCATGCTGATGGAGTCCTTCGTCGCCATCATGGCCCTGGTCTCCGCCTGCGTCATCGATCCGGGCGTCTACTTCGCCATGAACAGCCCCCTGGCGGTGCTGGCACCGGCGGGCACCGCCGACGTGGTGGTCTCCGCCGCCGCCGTGGTGAGCAGCTGGGGCTTCCAGATCACCCCTGAGACCCTGACCCGCATCGCCAGCGAGGTGGGTGAGCAGAGCATCATCTCCCGTGCCGGCGGTGCCCCGACCCTGGCGGTCGGCATGGCCTACATACTGCACGGTGCCCTCGGCGGCCTGATGAACGTCGCCTTCTGGTACCACTTCGCCATCCTGTTCGAGGCGCTCTTCATCCTCACCGCGGTGGATGCCGGCACCCGGGCCGCGCGCTTCATGCTGCAGGATCTGATGGGAGTCATCTCCCCCTCCCTCAAGCGGACCGACTCCCTGCCGGCCAACCTGCTGGCCACCGCCCTCTGCGTGCTGGCCTGGGGTTACTTCCTCCATCAGGGGGTGGTGGACCCGCTCGGCGGCATCAACACCCTGTGGCCGCTGTTCGGCATCGCCAACCAGATGCTGGCGGGCATGGCGCTGATGCTGTGCGCCGTGGTGCTGGTGAAGATGAAGCGCCAGGCCTACGCCTGGGTGGCCCTGTTGCCCACCAGCTGGCTGCTCATCTGCACCCTGTCGGCGGGCTGGGAGAAGACCTTCAGCGACAATCCCAAGCTCGGCTTCCTGGCCATCGCGAACAAGTTCCAGGCCATGATCGACAGCGGCGCCATCCCGGCCCAGTACACAGAGTCACAGCTGACCCAGCTGGTGTTCAACAACCGGCTGGATGCGGGGCTGACGCTGTTCTTCATGGGGGTGGTGGTGATCCTCGCCTTCTTCTCCCTGAAGACGGCCATGAAGGCGCTTAAGAACCCGCAGCCGACCGCCAGGGAGACGCCCTACCAGCCGATGCCGGCGCAGCAAGGTGCCCCGCGGCCCGAGTCTGATGACGACGGCGATCTGGCCCCCAGCCTCAAGTAAGTCGGCAGGCCGGCACCCCGGGGTGCCGGCCTCTCCTCGACGGCGAACAAGGAGCAAGCATGTTTGATACCCTGGCCAAGGCGGGCAAGTATCTGGGACAGACCGCCAGGCTGATGGTGGGTGTGCCCGACTACGACAACTATGTGCAGCACATGCGGCTGACCCACCCGGAGCAGACCCCCATGAGCCACGACGAGTTCTTTCGCGAACGCCAGGATGCCCGCTACGGCGGCAAGAATGGCGGGCGTTGCTGCTGACTCCCTGCGACTTCCCATCACAGGACTCCCAATATGACGCAAGCTGTGGCGATCACCCTTTATTGAACGTTTTTCTCGGCTTATACGATCCCCATATCACAGGATTTCCAACATGACACAGGCTGTAGCGGTTACCCTGCTGACCGGTTTTCTCGGCGCCGGCAAGACCACCTTGCTCAACCACTTCCTGCGCCATCACGCCGATGCCTCCGTGGCCATTCTCGAGAACGAGTTCGGCGCCGCCAATATCGACGGCTCCCTGCTGCAGGGGTGTGACAGGGTCAGCGTGGTGGAGCTCAGCAACGGCTGCGTCTGCTGCAGCGTGCGGGGGGAATTTCGGGCCGCCTTGAGCGATCTGCTGGCCCGACGGGCGGCGGGGGAGTTGCAGTTCGAGCGGCTGATCGTCGAGACCACGGGGCTTGCCGATCCGGCCCCCATCATCCAGACCTTCTTCGTGGAAGAGGCGCTGCGGGATGCCCTGCGCCTCGATGCCGTCATCACCCTGGCCGACTGTGAACACCTAGGTCGTCAGCTGGATGAACATCCGGTGGCGGCGGCCCAGCTCGGCTTTGCCGACCGCATCCTGCTCACCAAGACGGACAGGGTGGACGGAGCGACCCGGGAGGCGGCCATAGCGCGAGTCCAGGGCATCAACCCCAAGGCGCAGATCATCGACATAGTGCGGGGGGAGTGCCCGGCCGGGCTCTGGCTCGATCTGGATGCCTTCTCCCTGAGCGACGAGCTGAGCCTGAGCCCAGGCATCAAGATAGTGCGTGGGGGCGGTCAGGGCGTCGAGGCGTTTGCCCCCCTCTCGTCCCGGCCCCGCTCCTGGCAGGATGTCATCTCGGCCTACCTGTTCGAGGGGGGCGAGCTGGACTTGAAGAAGATAGGGGCCTTCATGGAGCAGTGCATAGAGCAGCATGGCAACGACATGTTGCGCTACAAGGGGGTGCTGGCCATCGCCGGGGAGCCGCGCCGCCTGATAGTGCAGGGGGTGCACAGGGTAGCGGGGTTCGATTACGGTTCCCCCTGGGGGGATGAGGTGCCCTGCTCGCGGCTGGTGGTGATCGGTCGCTACCTGCCCCTTGAGGCGCTGGAAGAGGGGTTCGCCCTGACCCGGGCATGAGGAAAAATAACAGATGCGTGAATCACTTAAACAGAAAATCATCCAGGTCTGCCAGCAGAAGATTGGTCAGAAGGGGGAGGGGGTGGGCGTCTCCTTCTATGCCTTCTTCGCCAACAGGAACGACGACCCCGAGCTGCTGATGGAGGCGGCGACCTGGTGGATCCAGACCCAGAGACTCGACCACTTCGAGAAGGCACGCAAGATCCTCGCGCTGGTCGAGGCCATGAAATAGGGCGAGATGAAACAAGAAGGGCTCCTGATGAGGAGCCCTTCTTGTCTATGGTCTGCGGCTATCGTTGCCGAGTGGCCTCAGCTGGCGGGCGCTACGGCCGTCCGGCGGGAGAAGAAGAGGCAGTCCAGCAGCCAGATGGCCAGCATGGAGGCGCCCACCAGGGGGAAGCAGATCCCGAGCAGCACCAGCACCGCGATGGCGCCGCCCATGGGGGGCAACTTGGCGGGCAGGGGCGGGGCGGCGAGCCGGCCCTGGGGGCGGCGGCTCCACCAGATCCAGAGCCCGCTCACCGAGCTTGCCAGCACCATCAGGCAGATGATCAGCATGACGAGCTGGTGGGGCCAGCCGTAGATCTTGCCCATGTGCAGCATGACGCCGGTTTCCACCGTCTTGGCGACCGGGCCGTAATCCTGCCAGCGCACGTCGGCCAGCACCTTGCCGCTGTACTGATCGATGTGCAGGGTGGCGTCGTTGCGCGGATCATCGGCGAACAGGGCTATGGTATAGACGCCTGTGTCACCGACCGGCGGCGTGATGCTGTAACCCGGGTGAACCCCGCGCTCAGTGGCGATCTCCACTACCCGTTGCAGAGGGATGCGGTGGCTGGCCATGACCATGCCGTCGTGTTCCCCGCCATGGTTCATGGCGCTGTGATCATGGCTTTCCGGTGCCGGTTGCGAGCTCGGCATGGGGGTGTTCTCGACCGCCCAGGGCACAGTCTGTTCATGGGCATGGTTGAGGGTGCGGGCGAGAGGAGCGGATTTCGGCACCTCGTTCCACATGGCGGCCGGGAAACGGTTCCAGACGTTGGCGAACTGATCGCCCCAGAAGCCGGTCCAGGTCATGCCGCTGAGCAGCAGCAGCAGCAGGAAACCCGCCCCCCAGAAGCCGACCACGGCGTGCAGGTCGCGCCACCAGAGGCGTCCGCGCTGGTTCATTCTGGGCCAGAGGATACCCCCTACGCCGGGTCCCTTGCGCGGCCACCACAGGTAGAGTCCGCTGACGAGCAGTACGATTCCCCAGCCGGCGGCCAGCTCGATCAGGCGATCCCCTGTGGTGCCGAGCAGCAGCTCCGCATGCAGGGCACGGGCCACCGCCTGCAGGTTCCACTTGTTGTCCATGGTGCCGAGCAGGGCGCCGCTGGCGGGATCCATGAAGAGGGTCAGCTCGCGCTCGCCCTGATTGACGATGATCTGGGCGCTCGCATCCGTGGCCACGGGGGGCAGGTATTTGCGCAGGCTGGCATCGGGCATGGCGATCTTCGCCTTGGCCAGCAGTTGGTCGGCACTCAGGGTCTGGGTGGCGGGGGCCACCTTCATCAGCTCGGGGTAGAGCAGGTTGTCGAGCTGGGGCTTGTACAGGTACACGATGCCCGTGAGGGAGAGCAGGATCAGAAAGGGGGCGACGAAGAGACCGGCATAGAAATGCCAGCGCCAGATCCTTTGGTAATAACTCGCGTCTTGATTCTTCATCTTTGATCCTTGCGCCAAGGCTAAAGGTTGCAGTTGGTGGAATGTTTGGTTGGCGCGGATGATAGCAGCAACGTTTTATTAACTGCAACAGAACATGCTGGCTCCGCCTTCACTTCGCTGCGCGCCTTAATTGTGCCATCTGGCGTCGATGCCTGTCGGTGAGGGCCGGTGCTCCATGGACTTTTTGCATATAAATCCTTACCTTGTTGCAACATCAGGCAGCGTCGGCGCGACGAAAAAATCAGGGGAGGAGGGGGACGTGCACTTGCAGCCACACGGCCATTTCGAGATGCAGCGACAGGGGCAGGTGCTGATTTGCCGCCCGAGCGGCCCCTTCAATCTGGCGGGCGCCATGGCCTATGAGGCTGCGTTCAGCCAGCAGATCGCAGGATTGCGCGATACTCCCTGGGGGATCGTCGAGGTGGCGACCGAGTTCGAGGCCGCCGGTCCCGAGGTGCTGGCGCGTTTTCGTCGTCAGTTTGGCTGGTGCGCCGCCAATGGCTGCGATTTTCTTGCGGTGGTGGTGGTGGGCGGGTTCAAGCGCTATCTGGCGGATCAGGTCTTCAGCGATCTGCCGTTCAGGGCGGTGTGTTACTTCGAGCAGGAGGCGGCGGCCATCCACTGGCTGGGGGAGCGGCTCGGCGGCGACGTCACACCGGTGAGCTGACCCGGTAGCCCGGGGCCGTTCTGTCTGCCAGCCTTATTCCAGCTTGATAAACCACTTGTCCCGCTCGTCGACACAGTCGGGTTCCCCCATCTCGAACTCGCGGCAGATGAGGGGTCGCACCTCATAGATGCGGCACATCATGGTGTTGCGGTCGAGGGCGGCGCACCAGCCATCGTCCAGCCGGCGCATCACGGGGATCTCTCCTTCCCGATCGAGCACATAGCGATCCGGCACGCCTGTGTCGGTAAAGAGCATCACTTCGAGGCGGCAGCAGCAGGCTTCGCAGTTCTGGCAGCTCACGTCGGTTTGGATTGCTTGGGTCATGGTGCCTGTCTTGCCGCATGGCGGCATCGAAATATATGAAACAGGCGCCTGTCAGGCGCCTGTGGTCTGGCCAACGGCTTGTGAAGAACCTTAGCCCAGTTTGCGGGCGCGGTAGCTGCGCCCCTTGATCTTGCCTTCCTGCAGCCGCTTGAGGGCGGCGCTCGCCACCTGACGCTTGACCGCCACGTAGGAGTACTGCTCGGAGATCTGGATCTTGCCCACGTCGCTGCCGGCAATGCCACCTTCGCCGGTCAGGGCCCCCAGGATGTCACCGGCCCGCACCTTGGTCTTGCGGCCCGCATCGATGGAGAGGGTCACCATCTGCGGCGCTATCGGCTTGATGTCGCGGCCCAGGGTATCGAGATCCCCCAGCGGCATGGGGGCCTGCTGGTACTCCTCGATCAGGTTGACGCGCTGGGCTTCGTTGGGCTGATACAGGCTCAGGGCCAGGCCCTGCTGGCCGGCACGACCGGTACGGCCGATGCGGTGCACATGCACTTCAGGGTCGTAGGTCAGCTCGTAGTTGATGACGGCGCCCAGCTCCTTGATGTCGAGACCCCGGGCCGCCACGTCGGTCGCGACCAGTATGGTGGCACTGCCGTTGGCGAAGCGTACCAGCACCTGATCCCGCTCCCGCTGCTCCAGATCGCCGTTCAGCGCCAGGGCCGAGAAGCCCTTGGCGGCCAGGTGATCGGCCACGTCGTTGCAGGCGCGCTTGGTGTTGCAGAACACCACGCAGGAGCTCGGCTGATGGTGGCTCAGCAGCCAGGTGAGGGCGTCGAGGCGCTGACCGGCCGGCACTTCATACAGCTTCTGTTCGATGGCGCTGCCCTCGTGCAGGGACTCCACGCTCACCTCGACCGGGTTGCGCTGCACGCCGCGGCTCATCTGGGCTATCCCCTCCGGATAGGTGGCGGAGAACAGCAGGGTCTGACGGCGCTCGGGGGCATGGCGGATCACCTTGTTGATGTCTTCGCCAAAGCCCATGTCCAGCATGCGATCCGCTTCGTCCAGCACCAGGGTCTCCAGGCTGGAGAGCTCCAGGGTGCCCTGCTCCAGGTGCTTGAGAATGCGACCCGGGGTGCCGACGGCGATGTGGGCACCGAAGCTCAGGGTGGCGGACTGGGGGGCGGTCGGGGTGCCGCCACACAGGGTCACCAGCTTGACGTTCGGCAGGGCGCGGGCCAGACGACGGATCTCCTGAGCCACCTGATCCGCCAGCTCGCGGGTCGGACAGAGCACCAGGGCCTGTACGTCGACACGGTTGACGTTGAGGCGTGAGAGCAGGCCGAGGGCGAAGGCGGCTGTCTTGCCGCTGCCGGTTTTTGCCTTGGCAATCAGGTCTTTGCCCTCGAGTACCAGGGGCAGGCTCTGGGCCTGGATCGGGGTCATCTGCAGGTAACCCAGGCTGGTGAGGTTCTCTTGCAGGGCGGGGGAGAGATTGAGGCTGCTAAATTCGCTGTTGTTCACAAAAGGACTCTATTTCGGAGAAAACGGGGATGCGTCGTGCGCAAGGGCGCGCATTGTATCAGAAAGCGCTGCCGGGTGTGGCGGATTTTTGAACGCTTAAGCCCGTGCGACCTCGGGGCGGCTTCATCCGTCCCCATGGCGACAGAGAGGCACAACCGGGATGGCACCAGGTGAAGGTTTGCGGTCGTTTGCTAATTATTTATCGGAGGTAAACGTTTTTCGTCCCGACTGATTAAATATTCTTGGCTGAAATATGTGCCGCGCAGAGGAGTGAATGTTGCGAGAATGATGCTGAAATATCCATCGGTGTTGTCAGTGCAACTTCCATATTTCCATTCATATGTTTTATAAGGATATTTTTACTTTTCTCTGAGCGATTAATATACCGTTAATGGTTAATTAATTTAAAAACGTTTGTATTATCTCGCATACATATTATTGAGCCAGATTGTGATGGCTATCTGATTTTTAAATATACGATTCTTTATGATGGCGCCGGTCAAAAATAACAATTCACTGGGTGCTACTGGTATGGAATACGTTCACTTTGTGCTTGGACTCGTGATGGTCCTCGCGCTGGCGTTGCTGGCAAACCGCCGCAACTGGAAACAGATCAAGCTGCGCTATATCGGGCAGCTGTTGGTGGTGGAACTGGCGCTGGCCTGGTTCATGCTCAACTCCGAAGTGGGCCTGGCGGTCGTGGGTGGCTTCGCCGCCGGCTTCACCAAGCTGATGGAGTTTGCCAAGCAGGGGACCGACTTCGTGTTCGGTGGCCTGGTCAACGAAGGGGCCTTCTCCTTCTTCCTGATGGTGCTGATGCCCATCGTCTTCATCTCTGTGCTGATCGGTATCTTGCAGTACATCCGTCTGCTGCCCATCGTCATTCGTGGCATCGGCACCGTGCTGGCCAAGATCAACGGCATGGGCAAGCTGGAGTCCTTCAACGCCATCAGCTCCATGATCGTCGGCCAGTCCGAGAACTTCATCGCGCTCAAGAACACCTTGCCGCACCTGAACGAGAAGCAGATGTACACTCTGGCGGCGACGGCCATGTCCACCGTCTCCATGTCCATCGTCGGTGCCTACATGCAGCTGATCGAGCCCCGTTACGTGGTGGCCGCGCTGGTGCTCAACATGTTCAGCACCTTCATCGTGCTGTCGCTCATCAACCCGTACGAGCCTGACAATACCGTGACCGACGCCAAGGCGCTGGCCGAGGGGGACGAGCACCATACCCCGAAGAAGGAGAACTTCTTCGAGATGCTGGGGGAGTACATCATGGCCGGTTTCTCCGTTGCCGTGATAGTGGCTGCCATGCTGGTGGGCTTCATCGCCCTGATCGCCCTGGTCAACTACCTGTTCGAGATGGCGTTTGGCGTCAACTTCCAGCACGTCATGGGCTACATCTTCTACCCCATCGCCTGGATCCTCGGCATCCCGGGTGGCGAGGCGCTGCAAGCCGGCTCCATCATGGCGACCAAGCTGGTGACCAACGAGTTCGTGGCCATGATGGATCTGGGCAAGATTGCCGCCGATCTCTCGCCCCGCACCGTCGGCATCCTCTCCATCTTCATGGTGTCGTTTGCCAACTTCAGCTCCATCGGCATCATCGCCGGTGCGGTGAAGGCGCTGAACGAAGAGAAGGGCAACATGGTCTCCCGCTTCGGTCTGAAGCTGGTGTACGGCTCCACCCTGGTGAGCCTGCTCTCCGCCGTGATCGCCGGTGTGATGATCTAATCGCACCTCGCCATCACCTTGACAAACCCCTGCCTCGGCAGGGGTTTGTTTTTCTGGGTGAGTCAGCCGAAAGGTGGTTCTGCTCATCATGACTTGCCACATGTTGAGAAGATAAGAAGAGGCCGCCAATGCTGGCGGCCTCTCTGTCTGGTGGCTCAATGCCCGGTATCAAGGGCAGGTGATGGTGTTGCTGGTCACGCCATTGAGAGTGGCCTGGTAAGTCACCGACTGGGTCAACAGCAATATATCGGTGTTGTTCAGGGTTACCCCGATGACGATGCCATTTTTGCTCCAGATGACGCTGTTGCTGACATCCAGCGTGCTGGCGTCGGAGAAGGTGGCGACGGCCTTGCGGGTCACTATGTTGGCGATCGGCAGGCCGAGTGCTCCCAGCTGGACCTGTGTGGTGCAACTGGCTGTCAGGTTGCCGAGGGTTGCCGCCGTGATGGTGATTGGCTTGCTGTCTGTCCCGGTCAGGAAGCTGGCGGTGATATTGGCTGTTCCTGCGGTCACCCCTTGGGCCAAGCCTGTGCCGGAGACGGTCACGACTCCTGTGTTGTCACTCTGCCAGTTGACCAGGGCACTCACATCCTGGCTGGTCAGGTTGCTGAAACTGGCCGTCGCCTTGAGTTGCGCCTGATTCCCGCTCGCCAGATTGGGAATGGGGTCTATGGTGAGCCCGGTCAGGGTCGCCGCCGTCGCTACGATATTGATGGTGGCGCTAGTTCCTCCCAGACTGCCACTGATGACGGCAGAACCCACCGCCAGCGCCTTGATCTGGCCATTGGCATCCACGCTGACCAGAGTCGGGGCGCTGCTGCTCCAGCTGATCTGGCTGGTGACATCAACCAGGGTATCGTCAGAGTAGGTTGCGAGAGCCTTCAACTGGCCATTGGTCCCCAATGCCAGTGAGGTAAGGGGAGTGCTGATTTGGATGGCGCTCACAGTCGCAGCCGTGACTGTGACGGTCAAGTTGCTGACTTGCCCGCCGAAGCTGCCGGTGATGACGGCCGTCCCCGGGGACACTGCAGTGACTTCACCACTGGTGCTGACGGTGGCGACGTCGCTGTTACTGCTGCTCCAGGAGACCAGGGGGGTAATGTTCTGGCTGCTGCCATCGGAGTAGCTGGCAACGGCGGTCAATTGAGCCTTGGTGCCGGCTGCCAGGGTTGATGCCGTTGCCGACAAATCGATCTGATTCACGCTGGCATTGGTCACGCTCAAACTGACGCTGTTACTGGTGACCGCGCCCACACTGCCGGTCAAGGTTGCACTGCCGTTGCTGACAGCACTGACTTCGCCGGACAGGTTGACGGTGGCCACCCCTATGTTCGAACTGTTCCAGACCACCTGGTTCGAAATATCCTGGGTACTGTTATCGCTATAGGTGGCGATCGCCGTTAACTTGCCCTTGGTCCCCTTGGCCAGGGTGAGACTGGGCGGGGTGATCTGGATCTGGCTGACGGTGGCATTGGTGACGGTCAGCACAGTCCCGGCACTGGTGACACCGTTCAGGCTGGCACTGATAGTGCTGGTACCCACGGCAACCCCGGTAGCCAGGCCCTGGGCATTGATGGTGACCTTGGTTTGATCGCTGCTGAACCAGGCGGCCTGGCTGGAGACATCCAGGGTGCTGCCATCGCTCAGCACGGCCTGGGCCTTGAACTGAACCGAGCTGCCCTTGGCCAGGTTGCCACTGCCACCATTCAGGACGACCTGGATGCTGTTGACGGTGGCATTGGTAACCACCAGCAGCACAGTATTGCTGGTGACGCCCAAGAAGTTGGCCGAGATACTCGATCCCCCTTCGCTGAACGCGGTGGCTTCACCGTTCAGATCTATGGTCGCGACGCTGATATCCGAGCTGTTCCAATTGACTTGGCTGGTTACGTCCTGCGATGAGTTGTCGCTGAAGGTGGCGATGGCCTGGAACTGCAGCTTGGTCCCCTTGGGCAGGGAGGCCGTCGGCGGTATGACTTGCAGCGCAGTGGCGATGGCATTGGTGACAGTCAGGGTCGCACTGCGGCTGATGGCGCCAAGGGTGGCGGTGACGGTCGCCTGACCAATGCCGCTCCCCGTGACCAGTCCCAGGCTATCGACACTGGCGATGAAGGGGTCGTTGCTGCTCCACTGGACCTGTGATGACACATCCTGAGTCGAACCGTCGCCAAAGGTGGCGATGGCCTGCAACTGGCTCTTGGTGCCAAGGGCTATGGCCGTGACGGCAGGAATGACCTGCAGAGCGCTGACACTGGTGTTGTTGACCTGGATGCTGGTGCTGGCAGTGACCCCCAGCAGGCTGGCTGACAGGGTAGTGGATCCCGCCGCAACGCCGGTCACCAGACCCGTGCTATCTACGGTGGCGACGGCGGTGTTGCTGCTCAACCAACCCACCTGGGAGGAGACATTCTGAGTGCTCTGATCGGCGAAGGTCGCGATGGCCGTCAGCTTGGTCGTGGTACCTATGGCCAGTTGTACTGTGGCCGGGATGATCTGGATCTGGCTGACGGTCAGATCGACTGCCGAGACAGTGGTCTGGCCTGTGACCCCCTGTACCGTGGCCGTGATAGTGGCATCACCGGCTTCGATGGCGGTAGCTTTTCCCTTGTCATCGACACTCAACACGGTCGGGTTGCTGCTCTGCCAGCTGGCCTGGGTCGACACATCCCTGGTCGTATCATCGGAGAGGGTGGCAATGGCCTGCAGTTGCAGGGTCAGCCCCTTTGCCAACCTGGTTGTGGGGGGAATGATGGAGACCTTGGTGGCAATAGCATCCGTGATGGTGAGGGTGGAAATATTGCTGGTAACCCCCTGATAGCTGGCACTGATACCGGTGCTGCTGACCTTGAGTGTTTTGACCAGGCCCTTCTCATCTATGGTGGCAATGGTGCTATCCGCGCTGCTCCAGCTTGCCTGCTCCGTGATGTCGGCCGTGCTGTTGTCGCTGTAGGTCGCGATGGCAAGATATTGAGTGCTGATCCCGAGCGGGGTGCTGGGGTTGGCGTCGGCTCGGGCCTTGTTGCCAGCGGTGTCGGCTGATATGTCGATCCGGGTCAGTGATTTGGTGACGGGCGCCGGATTGGTCGGATTATCCTCTCCTCCGCCACCCCCACCGCCGCAACTAAATAAGAAAAGAGTGAAAAACAGTGAAAGAAATACATTCATTGACTTGCTCATTGATATTCCCCTTCAATTCCTGTGCTTAATATGAAGTGAAGATCATCCCGGTACTCCTGTATGGGAACAGCGAATCCTGCAGCCATGGCCGCCTCAATATTGAACGAATAATGAAATCATAAAAGGTGTTGTTATGATTGGGTTTTACTTTTATTGGTCAGACATACTCAATATTTGGTAGGTATTTTAGGCATCCTTTAGGCATGGTGGTAATTGGTCAAACCAATACTGATTAAATTATTATTTGTGGTGTTTTAATATGTCTAGGATAGCGACATTGATAATTCAATCGATACCGATAGAATTAAAAATATTAGTTTGTGACTAAATTGACACCAAAAGTTATATCAGAAATAAATCTTATTGGCGGGACTGGCACGGGGAGTGGGTGGGGCGTCGTCTGTGGGTCAAGCGTGGCGCCAGGTGAGGGGGAGGATGGGTCGGCAAACGATAAGCCCCTGCCATCTGTGGCAGGGGCTCATCGTCAGCCAGGCCATGATGCCTTGTTGCGATGACTCAGGTCAGCTTGCCCTTGAGCAGCCATCTGTCGAGGGCATTGGCAAAGCGCTGCTTGTCGGCGGCGTTGAAGGGGGCCGGGCCGCCGGTCTGCACCCCGGCCGAGCGCAGCTCCTCCATGAAATTACGCATGCCGAGCCGGGCCTGGATGGTCTCGCGGGTGTAGATCTCGCCACGGGGATTGAGCGCCTCGCCGCCGGCATCTATCACCCAGGAGGCGAGGGGGATGTCGCCGGTGATCACCAGATCGCCGGGCTGAACCTGCTGGGCAATGACATGATCCGCCACATCGAAACCCTTCTCCACCTGCTGGGTCTTGATGAAGGGAGAGGGGGGAACCCGCAGCCCCTGATTGGCCACCAGGGTGGTGACAACCTGGGCGCGGTGGGCGGCGCGGTAGAGGATCTCCTTGACCGGAATGGGGCAGGCATCGGCATCGACCCAGATGGACATGGCATGGCTTCCTGTAGTTGAAACGGGCATGAAACGAGAGCAGGCATGGTAGCACAGGCGCCCCCTTCCCGGTGCGGGGCTGAGTCGGCCCCCGCTTTCGTGTAAGCTGGGGCCTGAGCATGAACGAGAAGGAGACGAGATGGATCGGGTGCCCAGTGACGTAATTTATGGCCTGACCCTGGATGGCAAGGGGGGCATGACCCCGCTGGCCACAGGCAGCGAGATCCCGGCAGCCCAGCCCAGCTGGGTGCATCTGGATTACGGCAATCCGGAGGCGGCCCGCTGGCTGTTGCAGACCCCCTTGCTCAATGACGCCGCGCGCGAATCCCTGCTCGGTCAGAGCAACAGGCCCAAGCTGGTGCGGATGGGGGAGACAGTGCTGCTGATCCTGCGTGGCATCAACCACAACCAGGATCACCGCCCCGAGGAGATGGTGGCGCTGCGCATCTACATCACGCCGGATCTCATCATCAGCAGTCGCCGCCGTCCTCTGTTGTCGGAAAAGGACGTCTTCGAGCAGCTGAAACTGGGAGGGGGCGCGGACTCCCCTGCCGACTGGCTGGTGGAAGTCTGCGATGCCCTGACCGAGCGGGCGGGGGAGTTTGTCGAGGAGCTGCACGATCAGATCCTGGAACTGGAGGAGAGGGTGCTGACCCGCGACTTGCCCGCCAATGGCCGGTTGGCCTTGATCCGCAAGCAGCTCATCATGATCCGCCGCTATCTCTCCCCCCAGCGGGATCTGGTGGCGCGCCTCGCCAACGAGAAGATCAGCTGGCTGGACGAGGACGATCGCCGCCGCCTGCTCGACATCGCCGATCGGCTGCGGCGCTGGCTGGACGATCTCGATGCCGGGGTGGCCCGCACCGCCGTGCTGGCGGACGAGATCAACAACCTGATGGCGGAGGCGACCAACCGCCGCGCCTACCAGATGTCGGTGATGGCACTGCTGTTCCTGCCTGCTACCTTCCTGACCGGCCTGTTTGGCATCAACCTGGGGGGCATACCGGGGGCCGAGAGTCCTGCCGCCTTCTGGGTCTTCAGTGGCTCCCTGCTGACGCTGGCGACCGGGCTGGCGGTCTGGCTCAAATATCGGCGCTGGTGGTAAGGAGCGCACATGACGACATGGGAATCCTTTGGTGTGACCCTGCTGTTGCTGCTGGGGCATACCCTGATCCGCGGCCTCATTCACAAGAGCCTGATGGCGCTCGGCCAGAGCCGGCAGGTGAGTGAGAACCGGGTGCTCTACGTGGAGCATGTGTTCCACTTCCTGCTCGGTTGCGCCACCCTGCTGATCCTGGCGGGGGTGTGGGGGCTCGACTTCTCCCGGCTGGTGGTGCTCGCCTCCTCCTTCTTCGCCGTGCTCGGGGTCGCCATGGTGGCTCAGTGGTCGATCCTCTCCAACATCACCGCCAGCATCACCATCTTCTTCGCCTTCCCCTACAAGATCGGCGACCGGATCCGCATTCTCGACAAGGATGACTCAGTCACCGGCGTCATCACCGAGATAGGCCTGTTCTACCTGCGGGTGCGGGATGACAACGGCGATCTGGTGACCTACCCGGCCAACCTGATCCTGCAAAAGCCGGTCAGACGGCTGGAGAGCAAGGAAGCCGAGCCGCTGCAGCCGGAATGAAAAAAGGCTCCCTAGGGAGCCTTTTTGCTGGCATCAGTCTCAACGCTCGAAGAAGCGATAGAGGTGCTCGACCTGGATGGGGCAATCGGCCACCAGGTGGATATGGTCGCGAGCCTCCTCGGTGGAAGAGAAGCTCATCGGGCACCCCAGGGTGTCCGTCATCACGTAGAGGTGGCCGTCCTGCCCCCGAAACTCCACTATCCAGCCGGGGGAGATGATGTCGTGCATGATCTCCGCCTCCTTGAACCTGTGCTGCTGGTGAAGCGCACGCAATTCGCTGACTGTCATGACACCCTCCTGTGACTCATGGCGCCACCCTCAAGTCTAGTCGCCCGCGGCGGACGCAGGCGCAGGGAGCCGGATCGTCGGCGCATTAAGCCGCCTGGGGCTCCCGTGGCGGCTGCAGGGCGATCAGCAGCTCACCGGCCAGCGGTGACACCGGGCCTGTGACGACCCGGGGTTTTCCCCTCGTATCGACGATGAACAGGGGAATGGCGCCTGGATTGGCCTCCTGATACTGGGTCCAGTCAAAGGCGTCGCTCAGGCGGGTCGCCTTGATCTGGCCGCCCCGGCTCAGCAGGCCGCTCAGGCGGGCGAAATTCATCTCTGGCCCGAACAGATCCTGGCGTGCGCGGAAGGTGGCGCTCTCCCGGTTCGCCTTGCCGTGCTGCTCGCTGGAGCGCAGGGAGTGGACTTTTTCCTCCCCGTACAGGTGGGCAAAGTGCAGCACCCCGAGGGCGTTGTTGTGACGGTTGGGGGAAAGCGCCAGCACCGTATGGATGCTGGTGAGGGGCAGGTGCAGCTCGGCGTGTTCCGATTGCGGATTGCCAAAATAGCAGGGCAGGCCGCTCATGCGGGCCAGCTTGCAATGTTCCCAGGCCGGATCGGAAAGATGGACGGGGATGCCCTGATCCGCCAGCGCCCGACCGATGGCGCGGGCCACCGAATTGGCGCCGATCAGCAGCCAGGTGTCGGGAGCGGGCTGGCGCATGCCGAGCAGCCTGGCCAGCGGGGTCGCCGTCAGGCTCTGCAGCACCACGGTGAAGATGATCACGGCAAACACCAGGGGCACCAGCTTGTCTGCATCTTCAATGCCGGCCTCGTGCATGCTGATGGCGAAGGAGGCGCTGACCGCCGCCGCCACTATGCCTCGGGGGGCTATCCAGGCGAGCAGGGCGCGGGCGCGCCAGGGGAGATCCGAGCCCAGGGTCGAGACCAGGATGCAGAGCGGGCGGGCCACGAACTGCACCACGCAGAGCAGCACCAGCACCATGGGGCCGAGTTGCCAGAGCTGCGCCAGATCGAGGCGGGCCGCCAGCAGGATGAAGAGGGAAGAGATGAGGATGACCGCGAGATCCTCCTTGAAGGCCAGCACCTCCTCCAGATCCAGCCCCTCCTGGTTGGCGAGCCAGATGCCGAACACGGTTACCGCCAGCAGGCCGGACTCGTGGCTGAGCCAGTCCGACAGGGTGAAGGTGACCAGCACCAGGGCCAGCACCCCGAACTTGTGCAGGCTGACCGGCAACCAGTCCTTGCGCATGATCAGGGTGGTGATCCAGCCAGCCGCCATCCCGATGAGGGAGCCGACCCCCACCGTCTTGGCCAGGGCCAGCAGGGTGTGATCGATGAGATCCCCCTGGCTGCCGAGGCGTACCGCCTCGAACACCAGTACCGCAAACAGGGCACCGATGGGATCGATGACTATCCCTTCCCAGCGCAGGATCTTGTCCACCTCCCGTACCGGCCGAATGACGCTGAGCATGGGGGCGACCACGGTCGGCCCGGTGACCACCAGCACGGCACCGAGCACCATGGCGACCCGCCAGTCCAGCCCCAGCAGCCAGTAGCTGGCGGCGCCTATGACCGCGAAGCTGGCCAGCATGCCGGTGGAGCAGAGGTTGCGTACCACCTTGCCTATCCCCTTGAGTTCGGTCAGGTGCAGGGTCAGGGCCCCTTCAAACAGGATGATGGCGACCGAGAGCGACACCAGCGGAAACAGCAGCTCCCCCAGCAACTGGTCCGGGTCGAGTACGCCCGTCACCGGGCCGAGCAAGAGGCCACTGAGCAGCAGGAACAGGATGGCGGGGACGCGCACGGACCAGGCGAGCCACTGGGCGAGCAGGGAGATCAGGGCGATCCCGGCGAGAGAGAGTGCAATCATGCCAACCTCGGGTGGGTAATGGGGTTGGGAGTAGTGTAGCGGGGAAGGAGGGCAAATTGACACCCGGTAGAGGCGGCCTCGGGGAGGCCGGGATCCCGGGAGTAGCCTCAGCGGGCTGGCCTGATCAGATGGGGCTCTCTTTGTGGAGTTCGGTGACGCAGTCGGTCACCGCCAGCACCAGTGCGGAGCGCACCATCTGATCGAGCCGGTTGAGCTGCATCTGATAGAGGGGCCAGTCCTCCTCGTTGGCCGGGGGATCCTGCGGCATCATGCTGGTCTGATGGATGGCATGCAGGCGGCTTAGCAGGTCGCGGATCGGCTTGTCGCTGAAGCGATAATCCTTGGGGTCGCGCACCAGAAAATCGCGGATCTTCAGGTAGGCCTCGAGATCCTGGTAGTGCTCGAGGGAGATGAGGCCGAGGGCGAAGATGAGCTTGAGGCGCACCTCCAGCTGGCCGAGGGGGCCGCTCTGGTTGAGCAGGGGTTCGATGGCGTATTTGACGGCATACTCCTCCTGGCGAAAGGCTCGCCGCATCAGGGAGTCGACCGCCTCTTCCAGGATGGTCACGACCTCGAGAAAGAAGCCGCGGGGGCCATCCTGCTCGTTCAGTCGCTCCAGTACATCATCTTCCTGGTGTGTGGTCATAGGTGCTCAGGGTCCGGCTGACTGGGAGAGAGAGTGCCTCTCTCCCGGTTTCTATCATATGGGGAGCACGCGCTCGGGCTGCCGGCGAGTGCGCCCCATGGGGTCACTTCAAGTTGTTGTAACGGGCGACTATGGTGCGCACCACATCGCTGTTCTCATCCAGGCCGGTGACGCGGGCCAGGGTCCCGGCCGGGCCGAACTCTGCCAGCAGGGCCTGCAGCTCCACCGCCTGGGGATCGTCGTCGTTGTGATAGTGCAATGCCGCGGCTATGCCCTCCTGCAGGTGATCGCTCGGCAGGCCGTACTCCAGGGTACCGAGCAGCGGCTTCACCAGCCTGTCCCCCGCCGCCAGCTTGCGCAGCGGCTGGCGACCTACCCGGTCGATTTCATCCACCAGATAGGGGTTGGCGAAGCGGGACAGGATCTTCTCGATGTAGGCGGCATGCAGGCGCGGGTCGAAGCCGTAGCGTTTCACCAGCACGGCCCCGCTCTCCTCCATGGCGCGGCGCACCTTGCTGCGGATCAGCGGATCCTCGATCGCCTCGCGCACTGTGCGATAGCCCCTCAGCTTGCCGAGGTAGGCGATGACGATGTGGCCGGTGTTGAGGGTGAACAGCTTGCGCTCGACGAAGGCCATCAGGTTGTCGGTGGGCTCCATGCCCGCCACCTGGGGCAGTTCCCCCTTGAACTGGGTCTGGTCGACGATCCACTCGCTGAAGCTCTCCACCGTCACCTCCAGGGGATCGTCGTTCGCCGCGGCCGGGGGCACTATGCGATCCACCGCCGAGTCGACGAAGCCGACGCAGTTGTCGAGGGTGGCATGATACGCGACCGGCAGGTACTTGAGTACCTCCTGCTTGAGGTGGCTGGTGCCGCGTACCATGTTCTCGCAGGCGATGACGTTGAGGGGGGTCAGGTTGCCGGCATCGAAGCGGGCCTGCAGCCCCTTGGCCAGGGTGCTGGCGATCTTGTCCAGTATGTTGGGGCCCACCGCCGTGGTCACCAGATCGGCGGTGATGATGCGGGCTATCACCTCGTGTCCGGCGGAGCTGACGGCGGCGACGTTGCGCACCACGTCGAGCTTCTGATCCGTGCCTACCACGTGCACCTTGTACTCCTGGCGGTGGTTGAGCTGATCGATCAGGGTCTCGTTGACGTCGGCGAAGGTGACCTGATGGCTGGCGTCCGCCAGCAGTTTTCCGATGAAGCCACGGCCTATGTTGCCGGCACCAAAATGCAATGTTTTCATGATATTAACCTCTACAACCAAAGACGATGAAGGACGATTAGGCAGCCTGTTCGGCCCCCAGCAGATCCAGGAACTCCTGGGGATCCTGGGTGCTGGCCAGCCGGTCGATGAGACCGGGTTCATCCAGTGCATTGGTCAGGCGGGTTATGACCTGAATGTGTTCGTCATTGCGGGCGGCGATGCCGATCACCAGGCGGGCCACCTCGTCGGCCGCTTCGCCGAAGGCGACCCCGGCCGGGTACTGGCAGATGACGATGCCGGTACGCTTCACGTGCTCCTTGGCGGCTATGGTGCCGTGGGGCACGGCGATGGACTCGCCGAGGTAGGTGGAGACCAGCTGCTCGCGCTCCAGCATGGCGTCGACATAGTCGGGCGCCACATAGCCCCGCTCCGCCAGCAGCTTGCCGGCAGCCCGGATGGCGGCCTCCTTGCTCTCGGCCTTGAGGCCCAGATGCACGTCCTGAAGGCTCAGGGTGAAGACCTCGGCGGCCTGCGGCTCGTAGCTGTCGTCGTTGGCCGCCACCAGCAGTTGCGGGTTGGCCACGTCGTCGTTGGCCGCATTGGCCAGGCTGAGGTTTTGCACCAGCTCCTGATAGAGGGCGTTGTCGAGGAAGTTGGAGAGGGAGATGTGCCGGGCGTGGGGCGCATGACGGCGGGCACGGTCGGTCAGATCCTTGTGGGTGATGACCAGATCTACCTGATCGTCCAGGTTGTTGATGGCACGGTTGGTGACGCTGATGTCGAGACCGGCGGCCTGCACCCGCTTGCGCAGCATGCCGGCGCCCATGGCGCTGGAGCCCATGCCCGCATCGCAGGCGACCACGATATTGCGCACTGCGGTCAGCTCGGCACCCGGCTTCTTGGCCGCTGTGGTCTCGGGTTTGGCACCCTTCATGGCCTTCATCTTGCGGGTGGCTTCACCCAGGGCATCGGCCTCGTCGGCTTCCGGCTGCTGGGCGCGAACAAACACGGCGGCGACCAGGAAGGAGACGGTGGCGGAGGCGATGATGGAGAGCAGCACCCCGATCAGGGAGGCTTTCGGCGTCATCAGCAGCACGGCGAAGATGGAGCCCGGGGAGGCGGGGGAGACCAGACCGGCGTTGAACAGGGTCAGGGTGAAGACCCCGGTCATGCCACCAGCGATCACCGCCAGGATGAGGCGCGGGTTCATCAGCACATAGGGGAAGTAGATCTCGTGGATGCCACCGAAGAAGTGAATGATGGAGGCACCGGCGGCGGACTGCTTGGCGGCGCCACGGCCGAACACCATGTAGGCCAGCAGCACCCCCAGACCCGGACCCGGGTTCGCTTCGATCAGGAAGAAGATGGAACGACCCTGCTCGGTGGCCTGCTGGATCCCGAGCGGCGAGAAGATGCCGTGGTTGATGGCGTTGTTCAGGAAGAGGATCTTGGCCGGTTCGACGAAGATGGAGGTCAGCGGCAGCAGGCTGTGGGCGACCAGGAAGTCGACACCGCCGGCCAGGGCGCCGGAGAGCACCTTGACGAAGGGACCGATCACGAAGAAGGCGAGGATGGCGCACAACATGCCGATGATGCCGGCGGAGAAGTTGTTGACCAGCATCTCGAAGCCGCTCTTGACCCGGCCCTCCATCGCCTTGTCGAAGCGCTTGATGGCCCAGCCACCCAGCGGGCCGACCATCATGGCGCCCATGAACATGGGGATGTCGGTCCCCACGATGACGCCCATGGTGGTGATGGCACCGACCACGGCACCCCGCTCACCCCCGATCAGCTTGCCGCCGGTATAGCCAATCAGCAGGGGCAGCAGATAGGTGATCATGGGGCCGACCAGCTTGGCCAAGGTTTCGTTTGGCAGCCAGCCGGTGGGGATGAAGAGGGCGGTAATGAAACCCCAGGCGATGAAGGCGCCTATGTTGGGCATGACCATATTGGACAGGAAGCGTCCAAAATTCTGTATCTTGACTTTGGTATCCGGTGATAACATGTCGGGACCCCGTTTTAAGCCTGTGTGATTAAAAGTGGTAGTCGGGATGACGGGTTTTGCCGAACCCCCATCCCTGTCGTCTAAGCAACTTCAATCTACCAGCTTGTGATCAAATTAGGCTGAAAACGGGGTGTCTTGTGACTCAGCTCTCAAATACCCCGACCTACCCCCTCCCAACACAGTGACGCCGATCACATTCGGGCGCTGTAGTTTGGCTACATTTCGATCTTTCCCATCGTGAACGGCATTTTAATGTGATGCACCTCACCTTTTGTCGTTTGCGCAAACCCTGTGTCAATGTGATTCCTGTCACAAAGCCATCATTTGTAGCCAATTGGAGCACATCTGGTGGCGCCAGATCAGAGGGTAACGACGATGGATCTCGCGCCATCATCAACTACTAATCAATGAATCAGTGGTTTTGTAACCCACTTTCAGTTTTGCTCCCCGCACTTTCGGCCATTCGGGCTCTGTCCCGCCTCCTTTGGCAGGCCCTGATTGGCCTCCCTGGCGACGCCTGCCAATGCCCGCAGCGGCAAGATGAGAGTGTCGGCAGCAGTGTCGGCACAGATGCAAGCAGAGGCCGACCCCGCCCATTCACCTTCCTGATGTTTCTGCCGGGTTGCCGCGCCCATAAAAAAAGCCCGCAGTATTGCGGGCTCTTGGCATGCAGGGGGGCGGGGCTTATTCCGCCTTGGGGGCCGCGTCGGCCGCCGCCTCGCTGCTCTCGCTCGCTGGGCTCTCGGCAGCCGGTGCTTCCGGGGCCGGACCCGGCACCAGGGCCACCGCCGGCTTGGCGATGAGGGAGCGGGTCTCTTCCACCGCCTCGCTCAGCTTCACCTCGATGATCTGGCCAAGCTCATAGACCACTTCGGTCTTGTCCAGGTAGACGCGACCGTTGTCCCAGTTGCACTCCAGCCTGTCCTTGTTGTCCAGGATATGGCGGGCAGGCATGAAGACCACGGCGCCGTTCTCCTGAAGGCGCAGCTTGAGGCCGGCGCGCATCACGTCGATGATCTCGGCGTTGAACACCTGATCGGTACCGGCTGCGGCCTGGAGGTAACGGACATAGAGCCAGTCGCCGATGTCGCGCTCCACCCTGCGGTGCAGACGGCGGCACTCGGTCAGGTGTTCGGTGAGCTCCTGGCTCGGACGCTCACCCGGGGCCTTGCCGGCGATGACGGCCTTGAGCAGGCGATGGTTGACCATATCGCCGTATTTACGGATCGGGGACGTCCAGGTGGCGTAGGCATCCAGGCCCAGGCCGTAGTGGGCACCCGGCTCGGCGGACATCAGGGCATAGCTCTGGAAGCGGCGGATCTTGCCGTCCAGCCAGCGGGTGTCCAGGCTGTCGATCCAGCGGCGCAGGGCGCAGAAGCCGGACAGGCTGGCGATCTCTTCCTTCTCGAACGGCGCCTCGGCGCTCTTGAGCAGATCGATGGCGCCGTCGAGAGACTCCTCGTCAAAGCCGGTGTGGACGTTGAAGATGCCGTAACCGACGCTCTTGCCCAATACGCGACCGGCGCAGATGTTGGCGGCGATCATCGACTCCTCGATCATCCGGTTGGCGATGCGGCGAGGCTCCACGTGGATCGCCAGCACGGCGCCGTTCTCCCCCAGCTCGAAGTCGTAGTCGGGACGGTCCGGGAACACCAGGGCGTGCTCGGTGCGCCACTTGATCCGCGCCTCCGTCATCGCCTTCATCAGCGGCAGCTGGGCCAGGACGCCGGCATCTATGGTCAGCTCCTTGCCGTGTTCGGCCCAGTCGGAGACGTCGTCATAGTTCAGACGGGCATGGGAGACGATGCGGGCGGCGAAGAACTCGGTCTCTTCCAGCAGCAGGCCATCCTCGGCGATCAGCAGGCGGGCGCACAGGGTGTTGCGCTCCTCGCCCTCTTTCAGGGAGCAGAGCTCGTCGGAGAGGGTGCGCGGTATCATGGGCACATTGCGGCCCGGCATGTAGACGGTGAAGGCGCGCTTGGCGGCTTCCTGGTCCAGCTCGCTGCCTTCCGCCACATAGGCGGTCGGGTCGGCGATGGCCACCAGCAGCTCCCAGCCGTTGTCCAGTTTGCGGATGGACAGGGCATCGTCCATGTCCTTGGTCTTGGCGCCGTCGACGGTGAAGAAGGGCACCTGGGTCAGATCGCGACGGGGCAGCTCTTCCTCTTCGATGACGTTCCACTCGGGCAGGTCCGCCGGCTCGATCTGGGCCAGGTTGTGGCGCGCCAGCACCACCCACCAGGGCACGTTGTGATCATCCTTGTCGGCGATGAGCTGGGTGATCTCGGCGGAGAAGTTGCCATCCACCAGGGCGTGGCGCTTGAGGGTCGCCACTACCCAGTCCCCTTCCTTGAAGGACTTCTCGTCCAGACCCTTCTTGGCGCGGGCCTTGATGGCGTCCTTGATGAGGGGGTGATCAGGCACCACGTTGAGGCGGTCGCGGAACATCTTGACGCGGCCGACGAAGCGGGTCACCGCCTGCTCCAGCAGGGCATCCGGCTCCGCCACTTCCTTCTCTTTCTCGGTGCGGATCAGGGCGCTCACCCGGTCACCGTGCATCACCTTCTTCATGTAGGGAGGCGGCACGAAATAGCTGGTCTTCTCATCGACCTCCAGGAAGCCGAAGCCCCGATCGGAGGCGCGGATCACACCCTCTTTCTTGGGGATGTTTTCGCGGATTTGTTGCTTGAGCTGGGCCAGCAGCGGATTGTCTTGGAACATAAGTGAGGAACCTGAAGTGGAAAACCTGGGTGGAGACCTGATGACGGATCGCCCAGCACTATACGTTTTTACCCCTCCAAAGCCAAGGTGAATGGCCCGCTCAGCGGGGTTGCAGTGCCCGGCGACCCTGCTCGATCAGGCGCAAGGAGATCTGCTTGTGGAGCCCCCGCTCCAGCACCCAGCGGTGCCAGTAGAGGCGCTCGACCAGGTGGAGATCCGGGCTGAGATCGAGCAGCAGCCCCTGTGCGAGCTGCTGGCGGATCTGCAACTCTGGGATGAGACAGCAGGCCAGCCCCTGCTCGGCCATGGCGACGAAGGCCTCGGACGAGCGCACCGTGTGGCAGGGGTAGCCGCCGGGGGCCAGGGCGAAGTGGCGGGCCATGAAGCTGACGTGCATGTCGTCGCGCTGATCGAAGGCGACCGCCGGTGCCTTGGCCAGTGCCGCCGGGGTGAGCCCCTGGGGGAAGTGGCGGGCGACGAAGGCGGGGCTGGCGGTCAGCAGGTAGCGCATCTCGCCGAGCTCGTCGACGCAGCAGCCTGCCAGCGGCTGGGGTTGCAGGCTGACGGCGCCGAACGCCTGGCCCTCGCGCACCCGATCCAGGGTGCGGCTCTCGTCATCCACCAGCAGGTTCAGCTCTATGGGGTGCTGCTCCAGCAGTGGCGCCAGGGCGGGCAGGAACCAGGTGGCCAGGCTGTCGGCGTTGACGGCTATGCTGACCCGGATCGGCGCCTGGGGCTCGCTGGGGGAGAGTTCCCCCGCCAGCTCCAGCTCCAGCTGGCGTACCTGACGGTAGTGGGCCAGCAGCTTCTGGCCGAGGGGGGTGGCCTGCAGGGGCTGGCTGCGGATGATCAGCGGCTCGGCAAACTGCTGCTCCAGCTGCTTGATGCGCTGGGAGATGGCGGACTGGGTGAGGTGCAGGCGCTGGGCGGCGCGCTCGAAGTTCTGTTCCTGCATCACGGCATCCAGCGCCAGCAGCAGCTTGTAGTCCAGCGTCTTCATCAGCGCTCCTTATCAGAGAAGGGGATTGAACAAGGATGCTACTGGAGCGGGGGCGGGAGAACAACCGGGCCATACGACGGGCACTGCGTGGGGGCATCCCGGGGCTGCCACTGTGAGATGTGACAGTAGCGACAGAGTGAGATTCATAAGATACTCATTCGGTCCGTTTTTGCATGGGGTGGAAACGGGCCATAGCGAGAGTTTTGGTCCCGGGTGTCAGCCCGGGACTTTTTTATGGGGTCAGCTCATGCCGAGCAGTTCCCCGGCCGTAGCGTACTGCCCCCGCAGGGGACGGCTGACGGCGCGCTCGAAGCGCTCGTCCAGATGGAAGCGGATCCCGACCCCGCGCACGGCCCCCAGATCCACCGCCTGACGGTGACCGAGCCGTTCGATGGGCAGGCCGAGGCGGCGGAAGATGCGCTCCACCGGCAGGCTGACCACGGCCACCAGCTCCCGGATCCCCTGCTCCCTGGCGAAGGCATGGACCTCGCGGAAGATGACGCAGGTCAGCTCGCTGATGCCGTTGTCGAGCGCGGGGGCGCGGCCGGCATCGATGGCGAGCCGGGTCAGCTCCCAGACATCGGCGCCGCGCGGGGGCCGCTCGCCGGCGAGGGCACCGGGAAAGATGCTGGGCAGCATGTAGTCCTGGGCGCAGCTGAGCAGCCTGATGCAGCCGCACAGACCCTCTTCATCTTCAATCAGCACCCAGTGGGTATCGGGTTTGTCGAAGCTGTCCCGCTCCAGACCCCGGTGGGATTCCACGTCCCAGCCGAGCCGATCGGAGAAGACGCGCTTGCGAAAGCGATAAAGCTCGTTTTCGACCTCCCATCTGGGGTGTTCTTTCAATTTTCCTTTGAAAACAAGCATTCATGTCTCTCCATTTCATGGTTAGGCGCTATAATCCAAGGCCTTGGCCAGGGGAGGCTAGCCTATGACACGCGACCAACTGCTTGAGTATCTGGAACATTTCACGCTGGTAACGGATGGAAACCGGCTGGCCGAGCTGATCGGCCGCTTCACCCTGGGAATGGGCTACGACTACTATCGATTCGCGCTCATCCTGCCCATGTCGATGCAAAGGCCCAAGGTGGTGTTGTTCAACCAGTGCCCCGACTCCTGGGTGCAGGCCTACACGGTGAACAACATGCTGGCCTGCGATCCCATCATCCAGCTCGCCCGCACGCAGACCCTGCCCATCTACTGGAACCGGCTGGACGAGAAGGCGCGCTTCCTGCAAGAGGGGAGCATGGATGTGATGGGGCTGGCGGCGGAGTTCGGGCTGCGCAACGGCATCTCGTTTCCGCTGCACGGGGCGGCGGGGGAGAACGGCATACTGTCGTTCATCACCCGGGAGCGGGCGTCCAGCGACCTGCTGCTGGAGTCCTCGCCCATCCTCTCCTGGATGTCCAACTACATCTTCGAGGCGGCGATCCGGATAGTGCGCCAAAGCATGAGGGAGGATGATCCCCAGGAGGCCCTGACGGAAAGAGAGACCGAGTGTCTGTTCTGGGCCAGCGACGGGAAGACATCGGGGGAGATCGCCTGCATCCTCGGGATCACCGAGCGCACCGTGAACTACCACCTCAACCAGGTCACCCGCAAGACGGGGTCGATGAATCGCTACCAGGCCATCGCCAAGGGGGTCAGCAGCGGCATACTGCTGCCGAATCTGGAGCAGGTCGTGGTCACCAACTTCCCCAGACTGTTGCAGTGAATGCCGGCCGGGTGACGCTGACCTGTCGCCCGGTCTCTCCTCTGTCGCCATCACCCACTGCCCCAAGCCGATCTTGTCACTCCGGCGATTCTCGGGGCGGGCTCCCGGGGCCACAATTGTCAGATCCTGCAATTGACAGCCTGCCAGATGTCGTTTTTTGCCCCGTCTTATCAGTTTTTTGAATGCATCAGAAAATGAATGAATTTCTCTGATTTTACGCCTCCCCTTATAGTGCCCCCAGATCTCCCACACAAAGGTTTGTCCATGTTCGCGACCACACTGCAAGGCTTTACCCTCGGCCTTGCCATGATCATCCCCATAGGTGCCCAGAACGCCTTCGTGCTGAGCCGGGGCATTCACCGCAACCACCATCTGCTGGCGGCGACCCTCTGCTGCCTGTGCGATCTCGTGCTGATCGGCATAGGGGTGTTTGGCGGAGCCAACCTGCTGGCGGCCAGCCCCATCGGCCTGGCGCTGCTGACCTGGGGCGGCGTGCTGTTTCTCGGCTGGTTCGGGGTGCGATCCCTTGGCAGTGCCTGGCGCGGGCAGGGGGCTGCCCTGGCGGACTCTCCCCAGCTGATGGGGGTCAAGAGCGTGCTGGCCATGACGCTGGGGGTGACCCTGCTCAACCCCCACGTCTATCTGGATACCCTGATGCTGCTCGGCTCCTTCGGCAGCCAGTTTGCCGAGGATCTGCGGCCCGCCTTCGCCGCAGGGGCCATGCTGGCCTCCCTGGTGTGGTTCTACGGGCTGGCGGTCGGGGCGGCGGCGCTTTCTCCCTGGCTTGCCCGGAGCAGGGTGCAGCAAGTCATTGATATGGTTGTTGGTATCATAATGCTGGTGCTGGCGGTCAAGCTGGCCAGCGGGGCTCTGCTGGCCTCATAAGGCTATTTTTGTGCCGGGCTTCATAAAAATGAGTCCCGGAGTCATCTGCTGACATATTCGTCTGTTAAATTCCCGCCGCTGGTAAAGCGTTACTCATAATAAAAGGGAAAAGACAGTGAATAACTCCATGAAGCTGGGGGCAATCGCCGCCATCGTGCTGCTGACTGCCTGCAGCAATGAAAATGACAGCAAGGCGCAGCCGGGGACAGTCTCCCTGCGCCTGATCCAGACCTCCGACATCCACTCCAACGTGCTGGGGTATGACTACTACCAGAACAAGGAGGATCGCAAGTTCGGCCTCTCCCGTACCGCCCTGTTGATCCGCGCCGCCCGCGCCGAGAACCCCAACAACCTGCTGCTCGACAACGGTGACCTGATCCAGGGCACGCCGCTGGCGGACTACATCTTCGAACAGTCCGGTGCCGGCTACCTCGAGAAGCAGGCCCACCCGGTGTTCAAGGCGATGAACGAGCTGGGTTATGACGCGGGCAACCTCGGCAACCACGAGTTCAACTACGGCCTGGATTACCTCGGCAAGGTGCTGGCGGGGGCCGAGTTCCCCTATGTGAACGCCAACGTGTTCGAGGCGGGCGCCTTCAAGCGCGACGCCAAGGGGCAAATCGACTGGAGCGGCAACAAGTTCACCCCCTATCTGCTGCTGGAGCGTCAGGTAACGGATGACAAGGGCCAGTCACAGACCGTCAGGGTCGGCATCCTGGGTCTGACGCCGCCCCAGGTGCTGCAGTGGGACAAGCGCCATCTGGAAGGCAAGGTGGTGGTGGCCGACATGGTCGAGACCGCCAACCACTATGTGCCCGAGCTGCGCGCCAAGGGGGCCGATCTGGTGGTGGTGGTGGCCCACACCGGCATCAATGCCAACAGCTACGAGGCCATGATGGAGAACTCCGCCTGGCACCTGGCCAAGGTGAAGGGGATAGATGCCCTGATGCTGGGCCATGCCCACAAGAACTTCCCCGGCGACTTCCCTGACCTGCCCGAGGTGGACAACCAGGCCGGTACCCTGAGCGGTATTCCGACCGTGATGCCCGGCTACTGGGGCAATCACCTCGGCATCATAGACCTCAAGCTGGAACAGGTGGACGGCAAGTGGCAGGTGAAGCAGAGCCAGGCCAGCCTGCGCAAGATCGACTCCAGCGAGGGCAGCGCCGTGGATCAGCGGGTGGTGGACCTGGTGCAGGCGGATCACGACGCCACCAACCAGTGGCTGGACGAGCCCCTTGGCAAGATCACCTCCCCCATCCACAGCTTCTTCGCCCTGGTGCAGGACGACCCCTCGGTGCAACTGGTGAGCGATGCCCAGCGTCAGCACGCCGAGCAACTGCAAAAAGACGGTCTGCTCAAGGAGCCCTACCCCATCCTGTCGGTGGCGGCCCCCTTCCGTGGCGGTCGCAACGGCATCAATGACTTCACCTATGTGGCTCAGGGGGACATCTCCCTGCGCAACGTCTCCGACCTCTACATCTATCCGAACACCCTGCAGGTGGTCGAGGTGAACGGGGCCACCGTCAAGGAGTGGCTGGAGATGAGTGCCGGCCAGTTCAACCGCATAGACACAGGCAAGACAGAGGTGCAGTGGCTGGTGAACGAGAGCTTCCCCACCTACAACTTCGACGTGATCGACGGGGTGAGCTACGAGGTGGACATCACCCAGCCGGCCCGTTACAGCAAGGAGGGGCTCAAGGTCAGCGACGGTCAGCGCATCAGCGGCCTCACCTTCAACGGCCAGCCCATGGATCCGGCCCAGAAGTTCTACGTGGTGACCAACAACTACCGCGCCAGCGGCGGCGGTCACTTCCCGGGCATCGACGGCAGCAACATTGTGCACGAAGATCCCTTCGAGACGCGGGAGATCATCGCCCAGTACCTCAAGTCCCAGTCTGCTGCCAATCCGGCGGGCTTCAGCCCGGCGGCCAACAACAACTGGCACATGAAGGCGCTGCCCGCAGGCGTTGACGTGCGCCTCTACTCCTCTCCGGGTGAGGAGGCCAAGGCCCTGGCGGGGGCGGATCTGGCGTACCAGTCCACCCTGCCGATGAGTGACGCCAAGCATCCCGGCTACGCCATCTACCGCCTGATCCGCCAGTAAGGCAGCCTCGGGTAGACAACAAAAAGCCCTCGCAGTGCGAGGGCTTTTTCGTGGGGACGAGCTTAGTAGAAACCCGGATCCTCCGGGTTGGGACGGGTCTTGAAGCGGCGATGCAGCCACATGTACTGCTCGGGGGCACGGCGCACGGCGGCTTCAATCTCGCGGTTGGCACGGGCGGCATCGACCAGGTCGTCACCGCTCGGGTAGCCTTCCAGCGGCGCCCCTATATGCAGGGTATAACCGGTAGCGGTACGGATGTTGTAGCAGGGCAGGGTGACGGTGTTCTTGACCCGGGCCAGGGTGGCGGTGCCCGTGATGGTGGCCGCCTGCTCCACCGCGAAGTAGGGCACGAAGACGCTGGCGTGGCTGCCGTAGTCGTGATCCGGCGCGTACCAGAGGGCGTCGCCGTTGCGCAGCGCCTTGATCATCCCCTTCACGTCCATCCGATCCACCAGGTACTTGTTGGAGGCGCAGCGACCGTGGTACTGGGCATACTCCAGCACCGGATTGGTGTTGGGGCGATAGACGCCGACCCCGGGCCGCACCAGGCCGAAGCAGCGGGCGTTGAGCTCAAGGGTGAGGAAGTGGCAGGAGAGCAGCAGCATGCCCTGACCCTTTTCGATGGCGTCGATGACATGCTCTTCCCCTTCCACCTTCATCAGGCGGCGCATCCGCCAATCCGGCCAGAACCAGGCCATGCCCACCTCGAAGATGGCGCAGCCCACGCTCTCGAAGTTCTGTTTGAGCAGGGTTTCCCGCTGATCCCGGCTGAGCTCGGGCATCGCCAGCTCCAGGTTGCGGCGGGCAATCTTGACGCGGGATTTCAATACCTTGCGTGCCAGGGTGCCGAGCTGGCGACCCAGCCACATCTGGCTGCGCCAGGGCAGCAGCACCAGCAGCCAGAGCAGGCACAGACCGAACCAGCTGCCCCAGTAACGGGGATGGAACAGACGGGGTTCGAGGCGGGGAGCATGTTCTTGGGCCATGAAGAGTCTCTTGTTCACAAAGGCAAGGGAGGGAGCCCAGCCGACACGGGGGCATCGGTGCCCGTGGACAGGCTGTCACTCGCAATCTGGGGATTCTATCCGAAAAACGGGGGCGGGTGCGAATCGCCATCACCTGGTCAGAGGGGTCGGGCGGAAAGTGCCATGGCGGGCATGGCAGTGCTTTTTTCACGTCCCGGAAAAGAGTGTGATAAAATCGCCCGCTGAAATTTTCAGGTTTTGAGAGCCGATACAGATGAAAATCACCCTGCCCGAGTTTGAGAAAGCCCGCGTTCTGGTCGTTGGCGATGTCATGTTGGATCGCTATTGGCATGGCCCCACCGGCCGGATCTCCCCCGAGGCGCCGGTGCCCGTGGTCAAGGTCGAGCACATCGAGGAGCGCCCGGGTGGCGCCGCCAACGTGGCCCTGAACTCCGCCGCCCTGGGTGCCCAGGCCGTGTTGCTCGGGCTGACCGGTCAGGATGAGGCCGCCGATGCCCTGGCCGGCCAGATGGCAGGGGTCAAGGTCGCCTGTGATTTCGTTCGTCTGACCGACTACCCGACCATCACCAAGCTGCGGGTGCTGTCCCGCAACCAGCAACTGCTGCGCCTCGATTTCGAAGAGGCCTTCCACGACGTGGACGCCAGCCTGCTGATGGGCAAGGTGGAGCAGGCGCTGCCAGGGGCCGACGTGATGATCCTCTCCGACTACGGCAAGGGCGCCTTGAACGACGTGCCTGGCATGATTGCCCGCGCCCGTGCCGCCGGCATCCCTGTGCTGGTGGATCCCAAGGGGACGGATTTCGAGAAGTATCGCGGCGCCACCCTGCTGACCCCCAACATGTCCGAATTCGAGGCCGTGGTGGGCAAGGTGAAGAGCGAAGAGGAGCTGGTCGCCAAGGGGCTGGAGCTGGTCAAGCGCTTCGAGCTGGACGCCCTGCTGGTGACCCGTTCCGAGAACGGCATGACCCTGATCCGCGAAGGGCAGCCCGAGCTGCACCTGCCGGCCCAGGCTCACGAAGTCTATGACGTGACCGGTGCCGGCGATACCGTCATCTCCACCCTGGCCACCTCCCTGGCCGCCGGCATGAGCCTGGACGAGGCCTGCGCCCTGGCCAACACAGCCGCCGGCATAGTGGTGGGCAAGCTGGGTACCTCCACAGTGAGCCCGGTGGAGCTGGCCAACGCCCTCTACACCGAGCAGGAGACCGGCTTTGGCGTCATGTCCGAGGCCCAGCTCAAGGTGGCCGTGCAGGCCGCCCGCCTGCGCGGCGAGAAGGTGGTGATGACCAACGGCTGTTTCGACATCCTGCACGCGGGCCACGTCTCCTACCTGGCCAATGCCGGCAAGCTGGGGGATCGCCTGATAGTCGCGGTCAACACCGATGAGTCCGTGCGTCGCCTCAAGGGACCGGGTCGCCCGGTCAACCCGACCGAGCGCCGCATGACGGTACTGGCGGCCCTGGGTGCCGTGGACTGGGTGGTGCCCTTCGGTGAGGACACGCCCCAGCGACTGATCGCCGAGATCCTGCCAGACCTCTTGGTCAAGGGGGGCGACTACAAGCCCGAAGAGATCGCCGGCTATGCCGAAGTGACCGCCAACGGCGGCGAGGTGCGGGTGCTGAACTTCGAGGACGGCTGCTCCACCAGCGAGATCATCAAGACCATACGCGAGCGCGGCTGAGCACCTCCGGCCTCGGCCGGAGGTGCCTGATCACTCGCCCTGGCGAGGGGCAAGCAGGCAGCAAAAAGGCGACCACAAGGTCGCCTTTTTTCATGCCGTGAATTTGGCTCAGGATTTGGTCGTCACCTGGGCGGCGGGCATCAGGCCCTGGTTCACGTCTTCCAGATCCTTCTGCTCCAGTATGCCGGCGGCCTGCTTGAGGGAGAGGATGCTGAGGATGTAGTTGTAGCGGGCCTCGGAGAGTTTCTGCTTGGCCTGGTACAGCTTGCGGGTGGCGTCCAGCACGTCGACTATGGTCCGGGTACCCACTTCATAGCCGGCCTCGGTCGCTTTCAGGGCGCTGTCGGCGGAGATGACGGACTGGCTGTAGGCGCGCACCGAGCCGATGCTGGCGTTCACGTTGTTGTAGGAAGAACGCACCGTGCTCTGCACCGAGCGGAAGCTGCGCTCCAGCTGCTCGCTGGCGGCCACGTAGTTGAACTGGGCCTGCTTGACCTGGGAGGTGGTGGCGCCCCCGGTGTAGAGCGGCAGGTTGAAGTTCAGACCGACATTGCCCTGATTGCTGTTGCTCTCGGGGTTGCGGATCTCGTCCTTGTAGTCGTTGTAACCGGCGGTGAGGCCGGCGCCCAGATCCAGGGTCGGCTCGTGGCCCGTCTTGGCCAGATCGATCTGCTCCTTGGCGATGTCCTTGCCGATGCGGGCGCTGTGCAGCTCAAGGTTCTTGTCCAGTGCCAGCTCCAGCCACTTGTCGGAGTTGAACGGGGTCTTCTGCGGGGCGAAACGCTCGGTGTTGAGCACATCCAGCTGGCGATGATCGATGCCGGTCAGCTCGCGCAGGCTCTCGTAGCTGTTGTCCAGGGTGTTCTCGGCATTGATCTCGTCTGCCAGCGCCTGATCGCGCTCGGCCTCGGCTTCATGCACGTCGGTGATGGCGGTCAGGCCCACTTCGAAGCGCTGCTGGGTCTGTTCCAGCTGACGCTCTACCGCGGTCTTGTTGGCACGGACGAACTCCAGGGTGTCCATCGCCTTGAGCACGTCGAAGTAGGCCTGGGCGGTACGCAGCATCAGGTTCTGGTACTCGAGGTTGTAGGCCACGTCGGACTGGGTGGCGCTCTTCTCGGTCAGGTCCAGGTTGACCCAGTTGCTGCGACGGTAGATGGACTGATCCAGGGTCACCGAGCCGGTGGCGCCGCTGTTGGTCTGGGTATCGTCCTTGTTCTGCAGGTAGTTCAGACCGGCACCCAGATTGATCTGTGGCAAGAGGGCGGCGCGGGATTCGTTGATCTTCTCGAAGGCTTGGTCCCGCTTGGCCTTGGATTCCAGCAGCTGGGTATCCTTGATCTGGGCTTGCTGGTAGATTTCGAGCAGGTCTTCGGCATGAGCGGCACTGCTCACACCCAGCATCACCATGACTGACAAGAGTGTTCTTTTCATATGATATTTTTAACCTTATTTATCAACCCAAAGCTGTCCGCTGGATGAGGGAGGGGATTGTCACCGACCAAGCTTGATTTCAGCTTAACCACTCTACTACATGCAGATTTCATTGCGAACTGTCTCTTTTCCTGCGACAGGAACGTCAAGAGTCAGGGCGAGTTTTCTCGGCAACGCGCCTAGCCAAATGTCCTGTGGCTGCTAAAATCCATCCCTCATCGTCGGCGAGAGCGAGTGAATGAATGTTCATTCATGCCCCCGAATATTATGGTCAAACCAAGCCAAGTCAAGCTGGTAGGAGTCTCGTATGTCACAGCAAGCCTTGCCTCAAACCAGTCACTATTCCGGTGATGATGTGAAAATCATCGATAAATCATCTGGATACAACGGCTTTTTCAAAGTGAACGTCTATCGCCTGCAACACAGGTTATTTGCCGGTGGCTGGAATGAGCCCATAGTCCGCGAGCTGTTCGAGCGGGGCCATGCGGCCGCGCTGCTGCCTTATGATCCCGTGCTGGACCAGATAGTGCTGGTGGAGCAGTTCCGCATCGGTGCCATCGAGACCAGCCCCACGCCCTGGCTGCTGGAGCTGGTGGCCGGCATCATAGATGAAGGGGAGACCGCCGAAGCCGTGGTGCGCCGCGAGGCGGTGGAAGAGGCGGGCATCGAGGTGGGCCGCTGCGAGCATGCCATCAGCTACCTGGTGAGCCCGGGTGGCAGCACAGAGCGGATCGAGGTCTATGTGGGGGAGGTGGATGCCAGCCAGGCGGCGGGGATCCACGGTCTGGCGGAAGAGGGTGAAGACATCCGGGTCCATGTGGTGAGCCGCGAGCAGGCTTACGCCTGGCTCAAAGAGGGGCGCATCGACAATGCTGCCTCCGTCATCGCCCTGCAATGGCTGGCCCTCAATCATGGCGAGCTGCAGGCCCGCTGGCTGGCGGGGCGCTGAGGTGGTGCTCGTTCACGCCAGGCGCCATGTGCCTCCTGCCTGCGAGGTCAACTCACCATGGACCCTGATTGATGGAGTTGCGATATGCCATTAGTCCAGAGCCCGATGAAGCGCTATGTGCCTGATCTGATGTCCTTGCAGCGTACCTGCGAGGTCAATTACATGGCCTTGATGAAGTTGCTGCCCCCCGGCGGCAGCGTGGGGGCGGAGCGCCGCTATCAGGTGGGCAACGGCCTGCAGTTCCAGCTCACCGTCAGCGAGGAGAGCCGCTTCACCAGCCAGGTGATCCTGGCCCAGCACAATCCCGAGTTGCCGAGCTACTTGCAGGCTCGCATCGAGATTCGTTTGTATCACGACGTGCGGATGGCGGAAGTGTGTGCGGCGCAACAGATTTCAATGTTGCAACCACGTTATGATTATCCCAATAAAAAAATGCACCACAGGGATGAAAAAGAGCAGGTAAATCTATTCCTGGCCGATTGGCTAAGATTTTGTCTCAAACATGGCACCAGCCTGATCAACATCCTCTAGTCGAACCCATAAAAAAGAAGCGTGATTTTGGAAACAGAGCTACCTCAGGCGCCGGACGGCAGTGTGCGCCTGTTACAGATTACCGATACCCATCTCTTCGCCAGTGCCGAGGGACGACTGCTGGCCGTGCGAACCGCAGATAGCCTGGCCGCCGTGCTGGAGCAGGTGCAGGCCAACGCGCATCCGTTCGATCTGATCCTCGCCACCGGGGATCTCTCCCAGGATCACAGCCCGGAATCCTATCAGCGGTTCGCCTCCATGATGGCCCCGCTGGCGCGCCCCATCTACTGGTTGCCCGGCAACCACGATGACGGCCCCCTGATGACGGAATACCTGCATGCCGCCGGGATCAGCGAGGCCAAGCAGCTGGTGGGAGACCACTGGCAGGTGATCCTGCTCGATACCCAGGTGCGCGGCAAACCCCACGGGGTGCTCGGCGATCACCAGCTGGCGGCGCTGGACAGCGCCCTGCGCCAGCATCCCGAGCGCCACGCCCTCATCGCCCTGCACCATCAGGCGGTGCCGGTGGGCTGCGCCTGGCTGGATCAGCACAATCTCAAGAATGCCGACGATCTCTTCGCCGTGCTGGCCCGCCACCCGCAGCAGAAGACAATCCTGTTCGGCCACGTGCATCAGGAGTTTGACGAGGTGCACCGCGGGGTGAGGCTGATCGCCAGCCCCTCCACCTGCATCCAGTTCAAGCCGCTCTCCGACGGTTTCGCCCTGGACGAGTCCGGCCCGGGCTGGCGTTATCTCACCCTGCATCCGGATGGCCGCATTGCCAGCCAGGTGTGGCGGCTGCCGGTGGGGCAGTTCGTGCCCGACCCCGATGCCACCGGTTACTGAGGCGTTGCCATGAAGCCCGTACTCCTCTACCTGCACGGTTTCAATTCATCCCCCGGCTCGGCCAAGGCGCAGCAGATGGCGGCCTGGGTGGCCGAGCACAGGCCCGACATCGAAGTGCTCATCCCGGCCCAGCCCAATACCCCGGCGGCGGCCTGGGAAGCCATCGAGGGCGTCATTGCCGAGGCCAAGGCTCGCCATGATGGCCGGCTCAGGCTAGGTGCCGTGGGCAGCTCCCTCGGCGGCTTTATGGCGACCCGGGTGAGCGAGCTGCATGGCTGCCGCGCGGCGCTGATCAACCCGGCGGTGCGCCCTCACGAGCTGCTCTGCGACTACCTGGGCCCCCAGGTCAATCCCTATACCGACGAGCGCTACGAGCTGCTGCCGACCCACATGGACGAGCTGCGGGCGCTGGCGGTGCCGGTTCGCGCCCCCGAGCGGCTCTGGATCCTGCAGCAGCAGGAGGATGAGGTGCTCGACTATCGCAAGGCATTGAGGGAATACGAGTTTGCCCGCCTCTCCCTGGAGTGCGGCGGCAACCACGCCTTCGTCGGCTTCGAGCGCTATCCGGCCCAGATCATTCGTTTCCTCGGGCTCTAGCCGTGCAACCGCCGTTGGCCGCCTTTCTGGAACAGGTACTGGCCACGGCGCAAGCGGGCCTCACCTACTCCCAGGATCCCTTCGATATTGCCCGCTTCGAGGCGCTCAGGGCGGCCACGGTGGCCCTCATCGCCAGCCAGAGCGAGCTGGCGCCCGAGGCCATCGCCTCGTGGATCGCCCTGGATGACGGCTACCCCACCCCCAAGCTGGATGTACGGGCCTTTATTCAAAACGACGACGGTCATCTCCTGCTGGTGCAGGAGCGCAGCGATGGGCTCTGGACCCTGCCTGGGGGCTGGTGCGACATCGGCGACTCGCCGGCGGGCGCCGTGGTGCGCGAGGTGGTGGAGGAGACCGGCCTTGAGTGCCGTGCGGTGCAGCTGCTGGCCCTGTTCGACAAGCTCAAGCACCCCCATCCCCCGCAACTGCCCCATGCCCACAAGGCCTTCTTCCTGTGCGAGGTGACGGGCGGATCGCTGCTCACCGAGACTGACGAGACCCGGGGAGCGGCCTATTTCCCCATCGACGCCCTGCCCGAGCTCTCCCGCCATCGGGTTGTCGAGTCCCAGCTGCGCAGCCTGCACGACCATGTGCGGCAGGGGCGGCGCCACACCCTGTTTGACTGACACTCCCGGGACACTGGGCCCGGCGGCAAGGAGGCCACATGATCAAGCGCATCGGCAATACCCCCATTCAGGCGAAACACAGGGCCAGCTGCCACTGCGGCGCCCTGGTGCTGGAACTCAGTCTGCCGGACGGCGTGGTGGATCCCCGCCGCTGCGACTGCTCCCTCTGCCGGCGGCGGGGGGCCATAGTCGCCTCTGTGCCGCTCTCCGGCATCCGCATCCTGCAGGGGGAGGAGGCACTGCGCTGCTACCAGTTCAACACCCGCACCGCGAAGCACTACTTCTGCGGGGTCTGCGGCATCTACACCCACCACCAGCGCCGCTCCAATCCGGCCGAGTATGGCTACAACCTCGCCTGCCTCGAGGGGGTCAATCCGTTCGCGCTGGGGGAGGTGCCGCTGCGGGACGGCATCAACCACCCGGCCGACAGGGCGGAATGAGACCAGGGGGCCATCTGCTTCTGTAGCCGCCGAAATGGCTGTGTTAACCTTGGTCTGCCTGCCCTCTGGCGGGCCATTGCCACTCTTCTCCTCTTGCCAACCGGGAGCCTGCCCGTGACGACTGCTTCAGCGCTGCCGGATCTGATCCTGGGGGCCTCGCTCTACTTTCCGCCCCTGTTCAAGGCGGTGCTGCTCGGCCTGCTCGGCTGGTTGCCGGTGCACCACCTGCTGCGGGACTGGCTCTACGGCGGGGAGGTCTGGCACCCCCTGCTGATGGATCTCTCCCTGTTTATCCTCGCCGTCAGTGGCGCACTCTGGATACTGCTACATGGCTAAATCTCCCCTGGCAACCCTCAAATACTTCTCCACCCTGCTGGTCTGCGCCCTGGCGCTGGTGTCGCTCTGGTGGCTGTGGAACTACTACATGCAGGGCCCCTGGACCCGGGATGGCAAGGTGCGGGCCGAGCTGGTCAGCATCACCCCCGAGGTGTCGGGCAAGATAGTCAGCATCTGGATCAAGGACAACCAGCTGGTGAAGAAGGGGGACGTCCTCTTCAGCCTGGATCCCGTGCCCTACCGGATTGCCCTGGACAACGCCAACGCGGCCCTGGCCAAGGCGAAGTCGGATCTCGACAAGGCGGAGCACGAGGCCAGGCGTCGCCAGGGGCTGTCCCGCACCGTCATCTCCGCCGAGGCGGTCGACGAGTCCAGGCTCAATGCCCAGGCGATGAAGGCGGCCTATCAGGTGGCCCAGGCCAATCTGGAGCAGGCCAGATGGTCGCTCGCGCGAACCGAGGTGCACGCCGCCAGCGACGGCTACATCACCAACCTGCAGGCCAGGGTCGGCAACTACGCCAGCGCCGGCGTGCCCCTGGTGGCTTTGGTCGATATCCACTCCTTCTACGTGCAGGGCTATTTCGAAGAGACCAAGCTCGGGCACATAGCGCCGGGCAAGCCGGCCCGCATGGTGCTCTACAGCGGGGAGCAGGCGCTCAAGGGGGAGGTGGAGAGCATAGGGCGCGCCATTCACGATCAGAGCCTGGAGGGGAGCGAGGGGCTGCTGCTCGACGTCAAGCCGAACGTGCCCTGGGTGCGGCTGGCCCAGCGGGTGCCGGTGCGGATCAAGCTGCTGGAAGTGCCGCCCGGGCTTGCCCTGATCGCGGGCACCACCTGCACCATCACCATAGGGGAATAGGGTGGCAGGCCGGGGACACTGGCGCCGGACCCCCTGGGGCCGGGCCAATGAGGGCCAGTGGCGCTATGCCCTGCGCAACAGCCTGGCCATGTGCCTGTCGCTCTGGCTGGCCTTCGTGCTGCAACTGGATGCCCCCTACTGGGCCATGACCTCCGCCGCCGTGGTGAGCTTCCCCACCGTCGGCGGCGTCATCAGCAAGAGCCTGGGGCGGGTGGTGGGCAGCCTCATCGGTGCCATGGCGGCCGTGATGATCACCGGCCTTGGTATCAGCGATCCCTGGCTGTTCAGCTTCCTCATCGCGCTCTGGCTCGGCCTTTGCACCTGCATCTCCAACCACCATCAGAACAACGTCTCCTACGCCTTCGCCCTGGCGGGCTACACAGCGGCCATCATCGCCTTCTCCTGCGTCAACGTGACCGAGGCGGAGCACATCTTCGACATCGCCCAGGCCAGGGTGAGCGAGGTGATAGTGGGCATCCTCTGCGGCGGCCTGATGATGATGATTCTGCCGAGCCTCTCGGATGGCGAGACCCTGCTGGCCTCCCTTGGCAAGAGTCAGGCCCGGCTGCGGGAGCACGCCCAGCTGCTCTGGCTGGGGGAGGCGGGGGCCGATGTGCGCGGCGCCCACGAGGGGATCATCGGCCAGATCCTCACCATGAACGTGCTGCGCATTCAGGCGGTGTGGAGTCACCACCGCCTGCGCCGCCACAACCGCTTGCTCAACTTCCTGCTGCACCGCCAGCTGCGGATGGTCAGCCTGATCTCCGGGGTGCGCCGCATGCTGCAGCACTGGCCGCAGCCACCGGACGGGCTGACGCCCCTGCTGGGCTCGGTGATCCACGCGCTGGGCGAGCCCGATTGCGACAAATACCGCATCGCTCGCCTGCTGGCCCCCTTCGTGGCCGAGTCGGGCAGCGATTTTCGCCGCCGCACCTTCTGGCTGCGCCTGCGCCATTTCTGCTGGAGCTATCTGGAGTGCCAGCGCTGGCTCGGCCGGCTGGCGCCCTATGACGGCCAGGAGTGGCCCACGCCGCCCCACCACAGCTCGCTCACCCGCTACAACGACAGCGTCGAGGCGGCCTACAACGGCGGTCGCACCTTCCTCTGCGTGGTGCTGGGCTGCGCCTTCTGGATCAACACCCAGTGGGAGTCGGGTGCCTCGGCCCTGACCCTGCTCTCCATCTGCTGCGTGCTCTACTCGGCCACCCCGACGCCGACCAAGGGGACCCAGACCATGCTGCAGGCCATCCTGCTGCTGAGCCTGGTCTGCTTCGCGGTCAAGTTCGGCCTGATGATCCGCATCGACGACTTCTGGCTGTTCTGCGCCTTGCTGTTCCCGGCGCTCATCACCATGCAGCTGATCAAGTTGCAGCGCCCCGCGTCGGCGGCGCTCTGGGGCCAGCTCATCGTGCTGCTCGGCTCTTTCCTCGCCATCACCAATCCGCCGAGCTACGACTATCAGGCCTTCGTCAACGACAGCATCGGCAAGGTGCTGGGGGTCATGGTGGCGGGGCTGGCGTTCCAGATCCTCAGACCCAGCTCGGACAGGCGCAAGAGCCGCCGCCTCATCCGCTCCCTGCGCCGCCACTTCATCGTTCAGCTGGCCGCCAGGCCCCGGCAGAGCGAGAGCCAGTTTGAATCCCTCATCTATCACTGCATCAGCCAGCTCGGGCAGGGGCAGGATCTGGGGGCCCGGCTCTGGGTGCTGCGTTGGGGCGTGGTGCTGCTCAACTGCAGCCACATCGTCTGGCAACTGCGCCAGTGGCGGGGCAGGGAGCCCGCACTCCATCTGGTGCGGGACGCCTGCGTGCGCTGTCTGGAGGGGATCCTCACCGAGCAGGGGGTGCAGCACAGCTCCCTCCATCAGACCCTGGCCGAGCTGGATCGCATCAGTCGTGGCCTGGCCGATCACCCCGAGCCCTCGGCCCGGGAGCTGGCGGGCCTGGTGTGGCGACTCCATTGCTCCCTCTCCCCCCTGTTGCAGGCACAGCCTTCGGCACTGGCACCCGCCTGATCCCGCTCGTCCTTGTTGCAGGCGCTGTCACCGGCACTGGCATCCGCCTGATCCCGCGGGGCGATCGCCTCTCTGGATCACCCTTTGCCACCTCCCTATTTGTCCAAGGCCCTCCCAGCGAGTAAGATTCCCTCCAAACGTCAATTCGCAAGGCCCTCCATGTCCACTCAATACAATGCGGATGCCATTGAGGTCCTCAATGGCCTCGAACCGGTGCGTCGCCGCCCCGGCATGTACACAGACACCACCCGGCCCAATCACCTCGGCCAGGAGGTCATCGACAACAGCGTCGACGAGGCGCTGGCGGGCCATGCCCGCACCCTGGAGGTGATCCTGCACGAGGACCAGTCTCTCGAGGTGATCGACGACGGTCGTGGCATGCCGGTCGACATCCACCCGGAGGAAGGGGTATCCGGGGTGGAGCTGATCCTCTGCAAGCTGCACGCGGGGGGCAAGTTCTCCAACAAGAACTACCAGTTCTCCGGCGGTCTGCACGGGGTGGGCATCTCTGTGGTGAACGCCCTCTCCGATCGGGTCGAGGTGACGGTACGCCGGGACGGCCAGGTCTATGACATCGCCTTCGAGCGTGGCGACAAGGTACAGGAGCTGACCATCACCGGCACCTGCGGGCGCCGCAACACCGGCACCCGGGTGCGCTTCTGGCCGCAGGCGAGCTACTTCGACTCCCCGCGCTTCTCGGTCTCGAAGCTCGAGCACCTGCTCAAGGCCAAGGCCGTGCTCTGCCCCGGCCTCACCATCAAGTTCCTCGACAAGAACACCGGCATCAAGCTGGAGTGGTGCTACGAAGATGGCCTCAAGGATTACCTCATCGATGCGGTCAAGCAGTTCACCTGCCTGCCGGAGCAGCCCTTCGTCGGCGCCTTCAGCACGGATCAATCGGCGGTGGACTGGGCCCTGTGCTGGCTGCCGGAGGGGGGCGAATGCCTCGCCGAATCCTATGTGAACCTCATTCCCACGGCGCTGGGCGGCACCCACGTCAACGGCCTGCGTCAGGGGTTGCTGGACGCCATGCGCGAGTTCTGCGAGTTCCGCAACCTCTTGCCGCGCGGGGTCAAGCTGACCCCGGAAGACATCTGGGATCGCTGCGCCTACATCCTCTCGGTCAAGATGCAGGATCCCCAGTTCGCCGGTCAGACCAAGGAGCGGCTGTCGTCCCGCCAGAGCTCGGCCTTCGTCTCGGGTGTGGTGAAGGATGCCTTCAGCCTCTATCTGAACAGCAACACCGAGCTGGCGGAGCAGATCGCCGAGATCTGTATCAGCAGCGCCCAGCGCCGGATGCGCGCCGCCAAGACGGTGGTGCGCAAGAAGATAACCCAGGGCCCGGCCTTGCCCGGCAAGCTCACCGACTGCAACTGCGCCGATCCCATGCAGGGGGAACTGTTCCTGGTGGAGGGTGACTCCGCGGGCGGCAGCGCCAAGCAGGCGCGGGATCGCGAGTTTCAGGCCATCATGCCGCTGCGCGGCAAGATCCTGAACACCTGGGAGGTGGAGGCCGGTCAGGTGCTCGCTTCCCAGGAGGTGCACGACATCTCGGTGGCCATCGGCCTGGATCCCGACTCCGAGGATCTCAGCGGCCTGCGCTACGGCAAGGTGTGCATACTCGCGGATGCGGACTCGGACGGTCTGCACATCGCCACCCTGCTGTGCGCCCTGTTCGTGAAGCACTTCCGCACCCTGGTCAACAAGGGCCACGTCTATGTGGCCATGCCGCCGCTCTATCGTATCGACATCGGCAAGGAGGTCTTCTATGCCCTCGACGAGGACGAGAAGAACGGCGTGCTGCAACGAGTCGAGGCGGAGAAGAAGAAGGGCAAGGTGATGGTGACCCGATTCAAGGGTCTGGGCGAGATGAACCCGAAACAGCTGCGGGAAACCACCATGGATCCCAACACCCGCCGCCTGGTGCAGCTCACCATGGGCGAGCTGGAGGAGGGGGACGAGACCCTGCAGCTGATGGACATGCTGCTGGCCAAGAAGCGCGCCCCGGATCGCCGCGAATGGTTAGAGGAGAAGGGGAACCTTGCCATCATCTAAGCCGTCGTTTAACTGCCGACCCGCATTCCAGGCGTGCCCTCCAGGGGCGCGCCATAGCAAGAGAAAAACATATGAGTGATGCTATCGAGCTCAGTCTGGACGGGGTAGAGCGCCAGCCCATGCGCGCCTTCACCGAGCAGGCTTACTTGAACTACTCCATGTACGTCATCATGGACCGGGCCCTGCCCCATATCGGCGATGGCCTGAAACCCGTGCAGCGGCGCATCATTTACGCCATGAGCGAGCTGGGGCTGTCGGCCCTCTCCAAGCACAAGAAGTCTGCCCGTACCGTGGGTGATGTGCTGGGTAAATACCACCCCCACGGCGACAGCGCCTGTTACGAAGCCATGGTGCTGATGGCCCAGCCCTTCTCCTACCGCTACCCGCTGGTGGACGGTCAGGGCAACTGGGGGGCGCCGGACGATCCCAAATCCTTCGCCGCCATGCGTTATACCGAGGCGCGGCTGTCGCGCTTCTCCGAGCTGCTGCTCTCCGAGCTCGGCCAGGGCACCGTGGAGTGGACGCCGAACTTCGACGGCACCATGAAGGAACCCGTGGTGCTGCCCGCCCGCCTGCCGCACATCCTGCTCAACGGGGTGACCGGCATCGCGGTGGGGATGGCAACCGACATCCCACCCCACAACGCGCGGGAAGTGGCCCTTGCCTGTGCCGAGCTGCTGGACAACCCCAATGCGGGGCTGGATGTGCTGATGACGCACATTCAGGGGCCGGACTACCCGACCAACGCCGAGATCATCACCCCGCGCGACGACATCCGCAAAATCTACGAGACCGGCAAGGGCTCCATCAAGCAGCGGGCGGTGTGGAGCGAGGAGGATGGCGACATCGTCATCACGGCTCTGCCCCATCAGGCGTCCGGCGCCAAGATCATGGAGCAGATCGCCGCCCAGATGGTGGCCAAAAAGCTGCCCATGGTTACCGATCTTCGCGATGAATCGGATCACGAGAACCCGACCCGTCTGGTCATAGTGCCGCGCTCCAACCGGGTGGATGTGGAGGGGCTGATGGCCCACCTGTTCGCCACCACGGATCTGGAGAAGAACTACAGGGTCAACCTCAACATCTTGGGGCTGGACAACCGGCCCCAGGTGAAGACTCTCAAGATGATCCTCTCCGAGTGGATCGTCTTTCGCCGCGAGACGGTGCGCCGCCGTCTGCAATATCGTCTCGACAAGGTGCTGGCCCGCCTGCACATCCTCGAAGGCTTGCTGGTCGCCTACCTCAACATCGACGAGGTGATCGAGATCATCCGCACCGAGGATGAGCCGGGCAAGGTGATGGTGGAGCGCTTCAATATCAGCGAGACCCAGGCCGAGGCGATCCTCGAGCTCAAACTGCGCCACCTGGCCAAGCTGGAAGAGTTCAAGCTGCGTGCCGAGCAGAACGAACTGGCCGAGGAGCGCGACAAGCTGGAACTGATTCTGGGTTCCGAGCGTCGCCTCAATACCCTGCTCAAGAAAGAGCTGCTGGCGGATGCCGAGAAGTACGGCGACGATCGCCGCACCCCCCTGGTGGAGCGTGCCACCGCCGTGGCCCTGACCGAGAAGGAGCTGACCCCAAGCGAGCCGGTCACCGTGATCCTCTCTGACAAGGGCTGGGTGCGTGCCGCCAAGGGCCACGACGTGGATGTGGCCGGGCTCTCCTACAAGGCGGGGGATGGCTATCTGGCCCACGCCTGCGGCCGCAGCAACCAGCAGGCGGTGTTCCTCTCCAGCCTGGGCCGCACCTATTCCCTGGAGGCGCACACCCTGCCTTCCGCCCGCAGTCAGGGGGAGCCGCTCACCGGTCGCTTCGCTCTGGGGGCGGGGGAAGAGGTGCGCCATCTGGTGATGGGCAACGAAGGGGAGCCTTATCTCATCGCCAGCGACGCCGGTTACGGCTTCGTCTGCAAATATGACGACCTGATTGGCAAGAACAAGAACGGCAAGGCGCTGCTCACCGTGCCGGAAGGGGGCCAGGTGATGGCGCCTCAGAAGATTGGCTCGCCGGAAACCGATCTCTGCATGGCCATCTCCAACGAGGGGCGCATGTTGCTGTTCCCGCTCAGCACCCTGCCGGTGCTCGGCAAGGGCAAGGGCAACAAGCTGATCAGCATCCCCTCGGCTCGCGTGAAGGCGCGGGAGGAGTTTATGGTGATGGCCGCCATTATCCCGCAGGGGCAATATGTCACCCTGTTTGCCGGCAAGCGCAAGCTTACCCTCAAACCCTCGGATCTCGACTACTACCGCGGCGAGCGCGGCCGCCGCGGCGCCAAGCTGCCCCGCGGCTTGCAGCGCGTCGATCGCATCGAGATTGAACCCGTGGCCGGTGAGACGGTTGCTGGGGAAAATCAGGAAGGGTAATTAATAGAAAGGGCGCGAAAGCGCCCTTCTATATTCTGGGGCATTCAAGATATATGCATGCTTGTTTTTTCTTTAAGCAATGAATACACATCATATCTAGTCGATTTAAGAACTATATCGATTGCCTCTTGAATAAAGTCCGCAACCCAATCTTGCGAGCCATGAGGCGGTTCCATTCCACACTCTAAGAAATCAATATAGTCTGATGAACACATATAATGCGGACTAATTTTAAACATATACGAAAGATTTAGTGCGAAAATCTCTTTTATATCTTGTTGTAACTGGGAAATGATTTTTATCCGTTCCTGCATGTAAACTTGCCCTTCATTCATAACTAATAAAGAGAAACTGTTGTAATGCACATTGTCATTACATCTATCTCTTATAAGTTCATATCTACTATCGATAGATAGAAGCTTTGATAGATCTGAAATCCTATTGGAGCTGACTAAATACTTGTCCATTTTTTGTATTCTTGGTAATGGTTTACATCCCTTTAACCAACTATTTATTTCTTCTATATAGTAGCCATCACGACCAGCATTATCTTGTAAATATAAGTTTGTGTAGGCATTTATAATTACAGCATCATTATATTTTCTGAGAAGTGCATATGCATCATTTACCTTGCCATCTTGCAGTACGAGTGCAATTGACTCGATGGTGCACTTTATCGACATGAAAACATAGGTATCCATATTCATGATCGTTGATGTGCCAACGTTGACATAGCTCATAACAGAGTCAGATAGCATTTCATAAAACTTTGCGTAATATTTTAAATCACTATGTATTGAATGCTTTTTGTACATTTCGTCAGATGTTTGCACGCCGCCACCTAATTAATATTGAACTGGTTTCGAAATTCAAAATACTGTAGTCAGCTTATCAAGCAGGATTGAAATGTGGTAGTGCCGTAGATCTGATTAGCGAAACGTAATCAGACGATCGCGAAAACCTATTGTCTCGATGTTATCGGTAATTTCATTTTGCTCCCCCCTCATCCCCAGCCCTTCTCCCGCGAGGGGAGAAGGGGGTGCAGATCGCAGCGATTTTGGAATGGCGTGACAGCTACGCCCAAAGGTTGGCAGGCACCTGTCCCCTCTCCCCTTGGGAGAGGGCTAGGGTGAGGGGAGGTAACCGTAGGGTGCAATGAAATTGCACCGCTATTGAATCCGCGAGGTTGCCGGTGCTATGCGCTTCGCTTATTGCACCCTACGTCCTTTCTCTTTTGCCTGCTCGCGGCCGGATAACCGGTGCGGCCGATTACGCTTCGCTAATCGACCCTACTTGCCTCTGTTTTATTTAAGGCACTGTTGCTGGTCGATGGCTTCTGCTGTGGTGGCTTGCTCTCCCCTTTGCCAATTGCCACAGGTCAAGGATTTGGCCGATTAGGCCCTGCAAGTTGCCTCTGCTCGCTAACCTTGTAGGGAGCAGCACAGTGCCAGGAGGCCAGACATGGAAACGGAGCAAGCCATCGGACTGATCGAGGCCCACGGGGCCTTTCACGGGGATCACTACAGCTTCAACAGCGACGAGTTCGTGCAGTGGTGTGAGCAGGATGCCCACCAGACCCTCAGCCTGGAGCAGGCGAATCACGAGCTTGCCCCCTTCTGCATCCGGGTCGGCTATGCAGAGCCGAGCAGGTCGTGGCGTTACTATCTCACCTGATCCCCACCTGATGAAGACAAAGGCGAGGCAAGGGTCTCGCCTTTGCTATGGGCTGGAGAATGGAAAAAGGAGCCGTCAGGGCTCCTTTCTTGTGATCATGCACGGCCCTATATGCCGGCCTGGGCACCATGCAGCAGCACCATGCCGGTAAACAGCAGCCAGTCGTTGATGATGTGCGCGCCGGTCGATACCCAGATGTTTTTGGTGATGATGTAGCCACTGAGCAGCACGATGCGGGCCGTGCCGATCACCAGAAAACATTGCAGAAAATTCCAGTCATAGGTGGGCAGGTGCATGGCCCCGAAGATAAGGGCAGTGGATAGCCAGGCGATGATGATGGCGGACTTGCGCGTCAGGCCGAGCTTTGTGTGACAAAACCAGAGGATGGCCAGAAAAGGCAGGATGGAGACCACCTCCTCGCCAAAGAGCTGAGGGGCCGTTTTTAAATAAAAGAGGATGCGCGCCGTATTGGGGGCCTCTGCCAGCATGGCGCTGACCGGGTTGTCACTCATCTTGAACAGCTGTTGCAGCACCAGGGCAACGGCGACCGAGACCAGAATGTTGACGACGGCGATCGCCAGCATCAAGAGGAGATCCCGCCCCGTCGGCGTTCGAAACAGCGCTCGCCATGCCTTACCCGCCACCATGGCGAGCACGGCCAGGGGGATGAGAGGGAACAGGATGGCGGATACAAAGCCGCCCGCCGTGGTTTTATAAAATGCAAGGTGCGCCGTCAGCACGGCGAAACCCAGCACCACCCCCAGCAGGATCAGCACCCAGCTGCGGCCAGACAAGGCATTCGGGGGCTGGCGATAGAAGGGGAAGTCTCCGGCACTTCTACGCTCGAAAAAAAAGCCATTGCCGTCGTTCAATCCCGGCATTGCTGCAGACTGGTGCTCACCCATGCTGACCCTCGATAGTTCATTCAGTTGGCATGGAGTCAACCCTACACCAAGTGGGGCACCTGGGTAGCCACGCCAGCCTCTTTATTTAAAGGCCATCCATCGAGCCGTCATTTTGGAGCGCCTGCCTTCTTGGCCGCCGTGTCATTCAGTCTCTGGCACAGCCCCACCGATTTCACCCGGGTTGCCGGTGCCATTAATGATTGAAATTCCAGGCGATGGGCAGCTCAAGGTCGAAGACGAGCTCGTCCCCTTCCAGGCGAAAGGGGACGCTGGTCTGGTGCTGGTCATATTCGTTGATGATGAGGCAGCTCTCGGCGAAGTTGGACTCGTAGTTGAGCTGGGCCTTGCCCGTGGTGCCTGCGGCGTCGAGCGCTATGCCAAGCACCCCCATCGGGTTCTCCAGGCTCAGGTTGACCCTGGTGTCCCCCACGTCCACCAGCCGCTCCAGCAGGGGGAAGAAGTCCTGCTTGTGGTGCTCTATTGCCCGGGCTATGGCCTGCTCCAACTCGGCCTGAGTGGCAAAGGGGCCCGCCAGTTTATATCGGGTCTGGATCCGCTCCTGGGTCATTCTGGTCTCCTGCTCGCTTGTGCCCGATCCGGGCCTGTGGGTCACACCTTATCAGATACGGGGGCAAAGCATCAGGCGGGGATGCGGCCGTTGCGCACCAGGGCCCGGCGGATGTTCTTGCACATCTTGCCGAAGCGCTGGATCTCGTCGAAGGAGGGCGGGATGCCGCGGTCGATCTGGTATTGCCAGTAGCTGAGATCCGTATCCACCAGCTCCATCAGCTTCTTGGGGCAGCCGATGCAGCTGTTGTCGGGCCCGCATTTGAAGGTATCCGGTTGATAGAGCGGGAATTCTTGTTTCACGGCGTCGATGATCTGCTGCATGGCAGTGATGCGGTCGGGTTTTCTGCTCACGGCGTTCCCCTGCGGTCGGTATGGGGGAGTCATTATATCCCTGACAAAAAGTGGGCCAATGACGCTGAAGGGGTAGTTCGGCGGCGGCCGATGGCGGATAGCATAACGCCCGGCAAGCCGGGCGTTATGGGGACAGGCGGCCATGGCGCCATGAAAGCGCCGACAGACGCTAGAAGTCGTGGTAGAGGGGCCAGCCGAGCAGGGGGTGCCTGAGCCCGGCGCGCATCTCCATGTTGTCGAGCTTCTCCGGGGAGGCGTTCTCCCGTTGCTGTTGCTGATACTGGCGCACAAACCCCAGGGTGTGCAGCAGGTTCGGCACGAAGCCCGGGCTCAGCTCCTGGCGCAGGGCATCGGCCATGTCGGCGGGCAGCTCGGCGAGCATCAGGGCAAGCTGGGCGGCGAGATAGTCGGTATCGTACCAGGCCTCGTCGAGCTCAATCTCCCGCGCAAGTTTGCGCTTGAGATCCTGCTTCACCTTGAGGGGCGCGGCGCCGCTGCCCTTGCCGCACAGGATGCGGTAGAGCAGGGCCTCGGCCAGCTTGTCTTCCATGGTGGGGTGATCGCTCTCGCAGGCGAAGAAGTGCTGGTCGATGAGCCCCATCAGGCGGACCTTGCTGTGCTCGGCCAGCGCCTTCTCGTACTCCTGCCACCCTTGCCACTCCTCGATGTCCGGGGGGCTCGAGATCTTGTCCAGCAGCCTGGCATCCACGTCGCCATAGAGGCTGTTGCCCGTCTGTTTGGGGCTGACGGAGATCAGCATGGACCAGCCCTTCTGGAACGGCTTGATGGGCCCTTCCGGCGCCTGCAGCAGGGCCAGCGCCCGGGCCGTGTCGCGCCCGGAGAGCTCCTGCAACCCCAGGCTCACCACGCCGATGACGTCGTGGGCGGCCTGCTCCAGCAGGTGCATCTTGTACTTGTTGTAGTACTTGTCGGCGAATTTCAGGCTCATCAGCACCGCCTTGCCCTTGATGGCGGCAAGCTGCTGGGCGCTCAGGCGTTCGTTGTCGCGGCCAAAGCGCAGCACCTGGGTGAGGAAGGGGCCTTCGTTGGCCTCGCGGATGACTAGCTGCATAGGGCTCTCCTCAATCCAGGAAGCTGAACATGTCGTCCACTTCGTCGTACTCGTCGCTGACCTGGTTCTTCTCCTTGGCCTGCATCACCAGCTCGTTGGCGAACTTGTTGATGATGCCGTCCCAGGTGGCGTTCTCGCTGCGCAGCAGCGACTTGATGGCTTTCTCCACCTCGGGAGCCTGCTCGCGGATCAGCATCAACAGGCTTCTCGGATCATCCAGCGGGTAGTCGTGGGCATCTTCGCTCTGCTGGCGCTCGCTGTAGGCGAGGGACTCCTCGAGATCTTCCTCTTCGGCGTGCAGGGTGTCGCGATAACCCTCTTCATCCTCGTAGCGATCGCCACGGTAGAACTCGATGAAGGGGATGGCGAGGTAGAAGAGACCGGCCGGGTCTTCGGCGATGCACTCCAGGATCTCGCGCTGCTTGGCCTCGCTGTCCTGGGTGCGGATCAGGTAGTTGAGGAAGTCGAAGGTGTGCTGCTGCAGCTCTTCGGCATTGTTCTTGATGGCCTCCTCCCAGTAGAGAGGCTGCTGGCAGACGATGTCGCGGATCCGCTCCGGGGTCATCAGCTCGGAGATGATGGACGGAAAGGAGATGTCGTGCTGGCCGTTGATCTGGGTCAGGGTGACGATATCAATGTTTTCAATGACTTCGGCCAACTGCTCGTCGGACATTGTCTTGGCGATCAGCTCGAACTTTTCGCTGGCCTGCTTGGGCTCGACCACGGCCAGCTCTTTGATCTCGATGGCGGTAATTTCTATCAGACTGTTCATGCTTTGCCTCAAATTAGAAACGCACTTCGTCGTACATGTCCTGATCGTCTTCCTCACCCTCGCCGCCATGGTAGTCGGCGTCGGCATCTTCCCCGTCGTCATCTTCGTCGTCGCGCAGCTCATAGTCGTCATCGGCACGACGGCCACCGCGGGGCAGGGGGTTGTCCAGCAGGTAGAGCACGGCGCAGGCTTCGATCAGCTGATCTTCGCTCTGGGCTCGCACCGCCTTGACCAGCGGCAGATCGGCGTTGTTGAACGCCACCGACACCTTGAACGCGTCCCATGAGGGTTGTACGCCGTCGGCGAGCCACCTGGCCCACTCAGGTTTCGCCTTGGGCGGGAACTGCACCCGGCCATAGAGGGCGAGCGGCAGGTATTCGGGCATGAACTCCAGCATGCTGATGTCGGCCAGCAGCAGGGCCTTCATCTTGCCGGTAAACTGCTCGAGCGCCTTGGGCTGATCCTGATCCCGGTAGGATTCGATGTTCTCGCCCGCGTCACTCATCAGCGCTTTGATGCGCGCCTGGTCCCATTTTTTTTGCATAGCGCCCTCAGGGGTAGAATTGGTCCCACATCTCCTGCATGGCAGCAGCGGGATCGGTCACGATGACGTTGTTGAAATCCTTGATAAAAGCGGCTCTCGCCTTGGGATCGGAAAGCACTTCGTAGGCCTTCTTCACCTGATGCAGCTTGATGGCTGCCTGCTCTTTCTCTTCTTCGCTCGCCCCGTGCAACTTGTCGGGGTGGTACTGGTTCGAGAGCCGTCGATAGGCTTTCTTGATGTCGTTTTCGCTGGCGTTGGACTTGACGCCCAGCACCCGAAAGTAGTTGTTCATGGCAGATCCTGCATCACTGGCATCATCAGAGTCACAATGCTGGCGCTTGATGGGGCTTGGGGGAACCAGGCACGGTAAAAACCCGTCATTTTAACGGAAACCACCGGCCACCGCCATGAATAGGACGCGATATGGCAGCGACCCGGGGGGAATGGGGAGCCCGCCCGCCACCCAGGGGGCTCTGTATCTTGCCACGCCGGGCTGATCCGGCTCGGGGACTACAATACAGAGGGCGTCAGACTGCTGCTGTCGCCAGGGGGCCGCCTCTGCGACAGGCATCAAGATCCGGCAAGGCCGGGACCATCACAAGGAATAGACACCATGTTCAAACGTTATCTTCTGCCTCTGGTACTGCTGGGGGGCGTCGCCATCGCCGCCGATGAGAGCCTCGATGAGCCGCTGGTACTGCTCAAGGGGGATGTCACCAAGGCCCAGTTCATGGAGAGAGCCGAGCAGCGCTTCGCCCGGCAAGACAGCAACGGCGATGGCACCCTGTCGGTTGCCGAGAAAGAGGCCGCCATGGCCAGGATGCAAGAGGCGATGAAGCAATCGGGCAAGGCCATGCCGGGCAAGATGGGCAATATGAGGCCGATGCAGGACACGACCAAGGCGCAGTTCATGGAGCGCCATGAGACCCTCTTCACCCGGCTGGACAAGAACGGTGACGGCGTGATCGACGAGGCCGAACGGGCCAGCGTCAAGGCCCGGCTCGGCCAGGGGATGATGTCACCGGCGCAATAGGGGCAGCAGCAAAAAGTACCGCCTTCAGATAAAAAAGAGCCCGGTCGTCATACCGGGCTCTGTTCATTGTGATGGGGCTCAAGCCAACCAGTCGGCCCACAGCAGCCGCAGCTGCAAGCCCCAGCGACTGCTCCAGCCCGTGGTGCTGCTCACCACCTTGCCCTCCTTGATGATGAGGAAGCTGGGGGTGACGCTCACCTGCCAGCGGGCGGCGAGCGCCCCCTGTTCATCGTTGTGGGTGGGGAAGCTCAGCCCCTTCCTGGCCATGCCCTGTTGCAACCTGGCGTCGTCGCCGGAGCGCAGCGCCACCGTCAGCACGTTGCCGCCGTCCTGCCAGAGCTGCTCCACTGCCGGGGTAGTGAAGCGGCAGACGGCGCACCAGCTGGCCCAGTAGTAGACCAGCAGCGGCCGCTCCCGGCTCATGGCCTGCAGGTCGGCCCGGGTGCCATCTTGCAGGGTCAGCACAGGCAGCGGGCTTCCCTCCGGCAGCGCCGGGCTGCGCCACAGATCCAGCAGGGTCGAGATGATCAGGGCAAACAGCAGCAGCCAGAGCGCCTCCCTGCCCCAGCGTCGCCAGCGGGGTCTGGGGGTTGTCGTCTCGGTCATGCGTTACCCCAGTTTCGCCAGTTCAGTTTTCACGAGCTGTTCGAGCTGCTCATAGGGGAGGGCGCCCGGCACCAGCTGGTTGCCGATCAGCGTCGCCGGTGTGCCCTGCACTCCAAGCAGAGTGCCGATACGCAGGCTATTGCGCAGCTCCTCGGTGGCCTTGCCCTCGGGCTTGAGCGCCACATTGCCGGTGGCCGCCAGCGCCTTATTGATGTCCGCCTCGGTCAGCATGCCCTGCTTGCTCATCAGCTTGTCGTGCAGGGCGAGGAAGCGGGCCGGATCCTGCTGCCACAGGGTCAGGCTGTACTGGGCCGCCTTGGCGGAGGTCTGCCCCTTGAACGGCAGCAGCTTGATCACCAGCCCCAGATCGTTCGGATAGGCCTTGAGCAGCCTTGCCACCGCTGGGTCGAACTGCTTGCAGTAGGGGCAGTTGTAGTCGGTGAAGAGCACCAGGGTCAGCTTGGGGTTCTTGGCCCCCAGGCGCGGGCTGGTGGCGCTGTTGAACAGCACCTCTTTGTTGCCCTTGATGAAGTCGCCGAGCTGGGCCGCCTGATCCGCGGCGTTCTGTTTCTCCCAGGATTCGGCCGCCTCATCGAGGATCTTCGGGTTCTGGACCAGGGTCTCGCGGATGAGCTCCTTGATGCGGGCCTCCTGCTCCGGAGTGAAGGGGGCGGCGTGCAGGGCCGGGGTCAACAAGGTGCCCAGCAGGGTCAGGGCGATCAGGGTCGGTTTCATTTGGTTTCTCCTTGAGAGGGGGCAATACCGGCTTGCGCCAGGGTGGCAAGCAGGGTCGATCGGTCCAGCAGGGGGGAGAGGATCTCGCCATCCGTCAGGCCGGGCCCGTAGATCTGGTTGAAGGGAATGGCCACGCTGCCGCGCTGGCGCAGGAAGCTGGCGATGCCGTCGGAGGGGCGGCTCCAGTCCCCGCGCAGGGCCACCACATCGGGGGCGCTCAGGGCCTGTTGCACATCATCTCGCAGCAGTACGTTGAATTTGTTGGCCTTGCAGGTGATGCACCAGTCGGCGGTCACATCGACGAAGACTCGCTTGTTCTGGGCCAGTGCCAGTTCGATGGCCTGCTCCGAGAGCGGCTGCCAGTCGACCCTGTCCTGCTGGGGCTTGCCGTCCAGGGTGAAGGCGCCGCCGAGCAGCAGGGCCCCGCCCAGCAGGCAGCCCAGTGCCAGCCCCAGGGTCAGTGCACGTATGCCGTGGCGCCAGACGACGGCCAGCAGCAGGGCGACCAGCATCAGCGCCATCAGGATCAGCATCCAGAAGGGGCCGACGTGGTTGCCGAGCAGGCTGAGCAGCCAGAGGCTGGAACCCAGCATCATCAGGCCGAGCAGGGTGCGCAGGCGCCCCATCCAGCGGCCCGGCTTCGGCAGCCAGAGCGCGAGACGAGGGACGGCGGCGATCAGCAGCCAGGGCAGGCTCATGCCCACCCCCAGGGCGGTAAAGATGAGCCAGAGCTGACCGAGCGGCGCCCCGAGGGCAAAGGCGACCGCAGTGCCGAGGAAGGGCGCGGAGCAGGGGGTGGCCAGCAGGGTGGCAAAGCAGCCCTGCAGGAAGTGACCCCCCAGCCCCTGACCGCCGCTGGTGGCCAGGCGGGTATTGAGGTTGCTCGGCAGCCGCAGCTCGAACAGCCCCAGCAGGTTGGCGCAGAACAGCGCCGTCACCACCACCATGAAGCCGATAAACCAGACGCTCTGGAACTGTATGCCCCAGCCGACCGCCCCCTGAGTGGCGCGCAGCAGGGTGCTCATGAGCGCCAGCGCCCAGAAGGAGACCAGGATGCCGGCACTGGCCGCCAGGAATTGCAGGCGCACCGGGCGGCGCTCCCGGCTCTCGAGTTGCAGCACGGATCCCAGCTTGAGGGCCAGCACCGGCAGCACGCAGGGCATCAGGTTGAGGATGAGCCCCCCCAGCAGCGCGGCTCCCAGCAACCAGAGCAGCGACTGGCCGCCGCTCGGCAGGGTCAGGGGCTCACCAATGCGGACCTCGCTCTGCCAGGCCTGCTCGCCGCTCGCCAGCACCAACCCGAGTGGCTGATGACGGATATCGGGGGCATCCCCCTGCCAGCCATCGCTGACCGGAATACGGGCGATCAGGGTGTTGCCCTGCACCTCCAGCTTGGGCTCGCCATATTCGGCCCCCTCCAGCCGCTGAAGGAACACCTGGGGATCCTGCCAGCCCTGGGGGTTGTCGGCGGTCAGTTGCAACTGGCTCTGCCGGTAGCCCGCCTCAAGGGTCACAGTGCCAGGCATGGCCTGTGGCAGGGTGCTCATCGCCTTCGCATAGGCAAGGTCGAACCCTTCGGGGGCAGCGCCGTCCAGCGCCAGGGTGAAGGGGTAGTCGGTCAGGATGCAGACGTTGCTGCAGGTCGAGAGGCGCAGGGTGCCCGTCAGTGCCTCGCCGCCGCTGCGGGTGAGGCTGATGGGAAGGCTGACGTCCCCCTGATAGCCCTGGGTCGAGATGCCGCTGACGTCGAACCGCCTGGGCACTGGCCAGTGCCACTGCGCCGCTGGCTGGGGAGCATCCCAGAGGATCTCGGGGGCTATGCCGCCTTCCCCCGGGTTCTGCCAATAGGTTTTCCAGCCAGACTCAAGCTGCAGGCTGAGCAGCACCCGGGGGGCGGTGGGATCCCGGGTGTCAGCTTGCAGCCGCACCTTGGCGTGATCGTTCTGGGGGCTGGTGAGCCAGCCGGTGTCGCTGGCCAACCCAAAGGATTGCCATAGCAGACCGCTCAGCAACAGGGCGGTCTTGATGATGTTTGACATGTGTTTGTCTCTTGAAAATGAAAGTCAGGGTGGAGAAAACCGCCGCAGACTCATTCCCGCCAGACACAGAGAGTGAGGTGCAGTCGCCGTTCCGGGGGCGAGATGTTGATGGGAGGAGGAAGCGCAGGGGAGCGGCGCGACAGGGGTGCCAGCAGGGCAATCACGAAGGCGATGGCAAAGAAGATCTGCTCGACGCAGAGCAGGCTGGCGGCACTGAGCCACTTGCCGTTGAGCTGGCAACTGCTGGGCTGGGGCGTCGTGGCTTGCCCCTCGTCGGCATCGGCGCTGGACGAGGAGAGGGGGAGCATCTGGCAGCTCAGGGCCTGGTCGAGCTGTGCCAGCCTGGCCAAGGGCTGGGCCGCACAGTTGATCACCAGGATGCAGACCAGCAGCAGGAGTCTTGTCGCCACGCGTTGTCGCAAAATCATGCTCGTCCTACCCTGTTGAATGGGGCATATCCTATCGATCAATGGTGGCGTGAGCAAGCCGATGGGATTCGATGCGGCCACGTGCTCCATCCGGGGTGGTCGGTTCTGTCTGGCGAACGCTTGTTCGCTAAAAGGGGGACCAGTATACTGCGCCGAGTCAAATTCCGAGGTGTTCGATGCTCAAACTTGCCCGTGTGCTGCTGCTTACCCTGCTGCTCATCTTCTGGTTCGTGTTTGGTCTGTTGCTCTGTCTGGTGCGTCCGCGCCACCCCAACAACGTCTATGTTTTCGCCCGCATGTACCATGCCGTCTGCCCGATCATCGGGCTCAAGGTCCGGGTCACCATTCCGGACGAGGTCAAGTCGGTGGGACCTGCCGTCTATGTCTGCAATCACCAGAGCAACTTCGACATCTTCACCGTGACCGGCGCCGTGCGTCCCGGCGTGGTGGCAGTGGGCAAGAAGAGCCTGCTGTGGCTGCCCTTCTTCGGACTCATCTTCTGGCTCTCCGGCAACGTGCTGATCGACAGATCCAACCGCTCCCGTGCCATCGGCACCATAGGTCAGGTAGTGGATCGCATCAAGCACCACGGCACCTCCATCTGGATGTTCCCGGAAGGGACCCGCTCCCAGGGCCGTGGTCTGCTGCCGTTCAAGGCCGGCGCCTTCCACACCGCCGTCCAGGCCGAAGTGCCCGTGGTACCCATCGTCTGCTCCAGCTACTTCGGTCAGGTCGACCTGAACCGCTGGGACAACGGTGAGGTGCTGCTGGAGATGCTGCCCCCCCTGTGCAGCAAGGAGCACGGCGCCGCCGGCATCCGCGATCTGTCGGATACCTGCCGGGCCAGGATGGAAGCCAAGCTGGCGGAGCTGGATGGCAAGCTGGGCCATCGCCCGGCCGCCTGAGGCTGGACCCAACTCCATGAAGGGAGCCGCTGGCTCCCTTTTTTATTGGTTAAAATCACCACATCATTGGCAATTCTCGCCAGCTCATGGCCTTGAGATGGCAATGCCAAGTCTCCATCTATCTGTAAAACAACAATAAATTATCTTGGCACGGCTCTTGTAATGCCATGGGAAGAGAGTGACATCCCATCAACAAGGAGCCAGACCATGAGCGTATTCAGCCGCCTGACCGACGTGATCAATGCCAACCTGCACAGCCTGCTCGACAAGAGTGAAGAGCCGGAGAAGATGCTGCGTCTGATGATCGAAGAGATGGAGCAGGTGCAGATCGAGATGAGAACCCAGGCCGCCCGCGTCATCGCCGAACAGAAACAGCTGGAGCGCCATCAGCAGGCGCTGCGCCACCAGATCCAGGAGTGGTCTGCCAAGGCCGAGCTCGCCATCCAGAAGGGACGTGAGGATCTGGCCCGTGCCGCCCTCACGGAGAAGCTGGCCGAGGTCAAGAAGTGCGAGCAACTGGAGCAGGACAAGGCCCGGGTGACCGAGGTGCTGGCCCAGCTCACCGCCGACAGCGAGCGGCTGGCGACCAAGCTGACCGAGGCCCGCGAGAAGCAGAAGATGCTGACCCTGCGCGAACAGACAGCCCATAGCCGGATCCGTGCCCGCGCCCAGGTGGACAACCAGCGCATGCATGAGCTGATGGCCCGCTTCGACGGCTTTCAGGGCCGGGTCGATCAGCTGGAAGCCCAGCTGGAGGCGGCGACCCTGGGGCAGAATCCCTCCCTGGAGGCCCAGTTCCGCGAGCTGGAGTTGAACGACGAGATTGAGCGCGAGCTGGCTCGCCTGAAAAGCCGTAAGGCGGAGGCATAACCATGAGCCCCTGGCCCAAAGATCTGGCCCATCGCAAGCTGACCGGGGTCTGTGCCGGTCTGGCCAGGGGGCTCGGGATCTCGAGGGTGACGGTGCGGGTGCTGGCCTTGCTGGCGCTGATCCTGATGCCGCCCCTGGCCCTGGCCCTCTATCTGCTGGCGGTGCTGGTGATGCCGCCCCGTCGTGAATTGAAACGCTGGCTGGATTGATCCCCGGATCAGACCCGCTGGCCACTGCAAGCCTGTGAGGAGCACAACATGCTGGAATTTATCGTCTTGATGCTGGTGCTGGTGACCATGGCGCTGACCGGTTTTACCGTGCTGGCCATGCTGCTGGTGAGCGGGGTCTTCGTGCTGTTTGGCGCCCTGGCCGGCATGTTTGCCCTCATCATCAAGCTGGCGCCCTGGCTGCTGCTGGTGCTGGCGGTGTGCTGGTTGCTCAGCAACAGGCGCAAGCAGTCGAACACCTACCGTTAAGCCTCCCTGCTATCGGATCCTTCCTTGGCCGCTGCTCCCAGCGGCCTTTTTTATGGCGGGAGCGACTGGTTCAGGGGGACGGTTCGATAGGGGCCGTATCGGCGCTCAGCCAGGGCTGGCTCCAGTCGTGCCAGAGTCCGGGGTCGAGCACCAGGCGCTCCTTGAATGCCTTGCTCTGCTGCTTGAGGCGATACTCGAGGCGCAGCGCCTCGCCCTTGTCCGCCACCCCCTGGCGCCACACCAGGGCCAGCGGCCCCTTGCCACGCAGGGCGCGGGCACCCTTGCCACTCTGGTGCTGGCGCAGACGCCGCTCGGGATCCGTGCTGATCCCCGCATAGAGCGAGCCCGCACCGGTGCGCACCAGATAGATAAACCAGTTAGTTGCAGGCTTATCGGTACAGACGTCCGTCGTCATGACTCTTTCCACTGGACCCGGCCGCGCCCGAGCAGGTGCAGGGGCAGCAGGCTCACCAGCAGGCCGGCCCAGACGAAGGCGAAGCCCACCGATTTCACCGGATCCGGGATCTCCCCAAACCAGAAGATGGCGAGCAGGAAGGCGAGGCTCGGCTCTATGTATTGCAGCAGCCCCACAGTGCTCATGCGGGTGCGTGCCACTGCGTAGCAGAACAGCCCTACCGGCAGCAGGGTCGCGGGGGCAGAGCCCATCAGCAGCAGCTTGTCGGCCCAGTCACCGGCCATGAACTGGCTCATGCCGTGCAGACCCAGCCAGGCGAGGATCAGCAGGGCGACGGGAAGCTGGGCCAGGGACTCGAGATAGAGGCTGACACCGGCATCGTGGCGCACCTTCTTCTTGATGAGGCCGTAGAAGGCGAAGTTGGCCCCCATGATGAGGGAGAACCAGGGCAGCTCGCCGTAGGAGAACAGCATGTAGGCCAGCCCCGCCAGGGCCAGGGCGACCGCCAGATGCTTCTGGGGGGTGAGCCGCTCCTTGAGGAAGAGCACGGCGAAGGCGATGTTGAACAGCGGCGTCATGAAGAAGGCGAGGCTGGTGGCCAGCACCTGGCCCGTGGTCAGGCACCAGGTGAACATGCACCAGCTGATGGACATGACGGGGCCCGCCAGCAGGATGAGGCCGAGCTGGCGGGGTTCGCTGCGCAGGCGTGCCCAGGGGACCTGCACGCCGAGCAGCAGGAAGAGGCCACCCAGCAGGACAACAGACCAGAGCACCCGGTGGGAGAGCAGCTCCCACATGTTGATCTCGGGCATGAACTGGTAATAGAGGGGCAGCATGCCCCAGAGCACGAAGGAGAGGGCCGCACTGCCGGGGCCCAGCCAGTTCTTCATCGCTTTCCGTTTATTAAATTAAACAAATGTGGCCGCATGATAAGTATCTGCCGCCGGTTCCACAAGCGGGATCCTGCCGGAAACTCTGTTACCATCAGGCCATGAACCGACTAGACCTGCTGTTTGAACAGATCCGGGCCTGCCGCCTGTGCGAGGCCCACCTGCCGCTCGGGCCCAGGCCGGTGATCCGCGGCAGCGAGCGCGCTCGCCTGCTGATCATCGGTCAGGCGCCCGGTACCCGTGTCCATGCCAGCGGCATCCCCTGGGACGATCCATCCGGTGATCGGCTGCGCCACTGGCTCGGGGTGGACAAGCCCACCTTCTATGACGAGTCCCGCATCGCCATCATGCCCATGGGGCTCTGCTACCCCGGCAAGGGCAAGTCGGGGGATCTGCCGCCGCGCCCAGAATGTGCCCCCACCTGGCACGACAAGGTGCTGATGCTGTTGCCCAACATAGAGTTGACCCTGCTTATCGGCCAGTACGCCCAGCGCCACTATCTGCGGGAGGCGGGCAAGGAGTCCCTTACCGAGACGGTGCAATGCTGGCGGGAGTATGGCCCCGGCTGGCTGCCGTTGCCGCACCCTTCCCCGCGCAACACCTTCTGGCTCAGGAAGAACCCCTGGTTCGAGCAGGCCGTGATCCCCCACCTGCAGCAGCGGGTTGCCCCCTTGCTGCTTTGATTCAGACCGCCGGCTCTGCCAGCGGTTTTGACTTGCCGCGCGCCATGGCGACCAGCGGCAAGATGATGCACAGGCACCCCAGCAGCAGCGGCAGACCGGGCTGTTCGTCGAACAGCCAGACCCCGATGGCGACCGCCATCAGCAGGCCCGTGTACTCCGCCGAGGCTATCTTGCTCGCCTCCGCCTTGCGATAGGCCACCACGCACAAGCCCGCATAGACCATGATCAGCGCCGAGGAGCCGAAGGCGGGCCACCACATCTGCCACTGCCAGTTTCCCCCTTCCCACCAGGCCAGCGCCAGTATGAAGGGCATGCTCAGCACGTTGGTGAAGAACAGGGTCTGGGCGATGGGCTGCTTGAGCGGGATCCGCTTGATCAGCAGGTTGTTGACCGCCATGGAGAGCGCCACACCGAGCGCCGCCAGGGCGGCCCAGTTCACCTCGGTCGGGCGCAGCACTATCAGCACACCGATGAAACCCACCAGTGCCGTCAGCACCTTCTGGCGCGACAGCGCCTCCCCCGCCAGCCAGACCGCGAGCGGCACCATCAGCAGCGGGGCCGCATAGAAGAGGGCGTTGGCGGTGGCCAGCGGCAAACGGGTGAGGGCGACCACCATCAGGCAGACGCCGATGGCCCAGATGTGGGCCCGCAGCAGGTGCCACTTGATGGCCACCGGCGGGTTGCGCCGCCAGGACCAGAGCAGCCAGGGCGCCAGCAGGAGGGCGGCGGAGAGCTGGCGGAAGAAGACGAACTGGAACACGGGCTGGCTCGGCTCCAGCACCTTGACCAGCGCATCGGAGAAGACCGCCACCATGTTGCCCAGCACCAGATAGAGGATGCCAATCCCGACTGCGTTCATACCACCTCCCACGTTAGATGAGGGAAGGGTAGTCTGACGCCTGTTATCCAGTAAAATGATAAAAAATCACCATCCATGAGAATTTTGGATAATGAAGCTGCCTCCCCTGCGCGCCGTTCAATACTTCGAGGCGGTTGCCCGCCTGCTCAGCTTCTCCCGTGCGGCCCTGGAGCTCAATGTCAGCCAGAGCGCGGTCAGCCACCAGATCCGCCTGCTGGAGGACTTTCTGGGGGAGCGGCTGCTGCTGCGCCAGGGGCGACTGCTGTCACTGACTGCCCAGGGGGAGAGCTATTTCGAGGGGATCTCCGCCGGGCTCGGCCAGATAGCCCAGAGCAGCGAACAGCTGCGCGGCGGCGGCGAGATGCGGCTGCGGCTCGCAGTCTACAGCTCCTTTGCGGTGAAGTGGCTGATCCCCAGGCTGGCCGGGCTGCGCCAGCTCTACCCCGAGCTGGATCTCAGCCTCGAGATGGTGGCGGAGGATCCCGAGCTCTCCGATCGGGTGGCGGACTGCTTCATCACAGTCTCCCCCCACGGACGGGGCTATTGCCACGACCTCATCTATCGGGAGCGGCTCTTTCCGGTCTGCAGCCGTCGCCTGTTGCAGCAGGTGGAGGGGGAGTGGCCTGCCGCCATCTGGCAGTTGCCGCTGCTCTCGGTGCAATCCATCTACAAGGCGCGGGGGGAGGATTGGCAGCGCTGGGCCAAGGCGGGGGGGCTGGTGATCCCGGATGAGGCGCGGATGCACCACTTCAGCCATGTGCTGCTGGCGATGGAGGCGGCGGCCTGGGATCAGGGGGTGGCATTCGTGAACGACTACATGCTGCGACCGGACGATCCCCAGTTGGTGGCCCTGCCGGTGCACCAGCTGGAGACGGGGGATGCCTTCTACTTCACCTGCAAGCGCTCCCGGGCCCATGAGCCCGCCATCAGCCGGCTGCGCCAGTGGTTGATGATGGAGACGCGCCAGAGCATGCCGCTCTAGCCGGTTGGGCTGCTGGCTCGGGATGAACAGGGGGCAGGGGATGAACGAGGGGGCGAGATTGGGAGTGGCCTGACAGCGGGATCAGGCCACTCCAGGTTCAGGCTTTCTTGAACTGGCTCAGGATGAAGAGGCTGGTGGCGCAGACCACGACCGAAGGGCCAGCCGGTGTGTCCTGGTACCAGGAGAGGGTCAGCCCCCCCAGCACGGCGAGACAGCCGATCAGGGCCGCGAAGCCGGCCATCTGCTCCGGCGTCTGGCTGAAGCGGCGGGCGGTGGCGGCGGGAATGATCAGGAGCGAGGTGATGATCAGCGCCCCGACAAACTTCATCGCCACGGCGATCACCAGGCCTATCAGCAGCATCAGCACGCAGCGCAGCACATCGACCCGCACCCCTTCCACCCGCGCCAGCTCCTCCGAGATGGTCATGGAGAGCAGGGGATCCCAGAGCCGCCACAGGGTGAGCAGCACCAGGGCGCCGCCGCCGTAGATCCAGAGCAGGTCCATGGGCTGCACCGAGAGCAGGTCGCCGAACAGGTAGGCCATCAGATCCACCCGTACATTGTCCATGAAGCTCAGGGTGACCAGGCCCAGCGACAAGGCGCTGTGGGCCAGGATGCCGAGCAGGGTATCGGTGGCCACCTGCTGGTTGTGGCTCATGATCACCAGCAGCATGGCCATGGCGAGGCAGCAGACCACCACCGCCAGGGTGAGATCCACCTGCAGCAGTATGCCCAGCGCTATGCCGAACAGGCAGGCGTGGGAGAGGGTGTCGCCAAAATAGGCCATCTTGCGCCACACCACGAAGCTGCCCAGGGGCCCGGCCAGCAGGGCGATGCCGAGGCCGGCCGCGAGGGCGTATAACAGAAAGCTGTCCACTTGAATGTCCTTAACTGCGCTTATGGATTGCGAGACGGCAGGCGGATGACGGGGACCTGCGGCTCATGATGATGGTGTTCGCCGTCGCAGTGGTGATGGTGGGTATAGACCGCCAGCACCTCCCGCTCCGGGCGCCCGAACAGGCGGGCGAACTCGGGGTGACGGGCCACGCTCTCCGGCTCGCCGTGGCAGCAGACGTGGCGATTGAGGCAGATCACCTCGTGGGTGCTGGCCATCACCAGGTGCAGATCGTGGGAGACCATCAGCACGGCGCAGTGGAACTCGGCGGCGAGCTGGCTGATGAGGGCGTAGAGCTCGATCTGGCCCGTGATATCCACCCCCTGGACCGGTTCGTCCAGCACCAGCAGCTCGGGCTTGACCAGCAGGGCGCGGGCCAGCAGCACCCGCTGCATCTCGCCGCCGGAGAGCTTCTGCATCCTGTTGTCCAGCAGTTCCTGGGCGCCGACCCGCTCCAGCGCTTCCTCGATGGAGAGGCGGCTGTTCTTGCCGAGTTGCAGGAAGCGGCGCACCGTCAGCGGCAGGGTGGGATCCAGATAAAGGCGCTGGGGAACATAGCCGACCCGCAGATCGCGACGACGAATGATCTTGCCGGAGTCCGGATTGAGCAGGCCCAGCACCAGCTTGCTCAGGGTGCTCTTGCCCGCCCCGTTGGGGCCGACCAGGGTGGTGATTTTGCCTTTGTTCAGGGTAAAGGAGACCTTGTCGAGCACTGACCGTCCGTCAAACGACAGACAGACCTCTTTCAGCTCCACCAGTTGGGTCATGACAGCTCCGGGGTTTACAGCCTGTGAGAGTTATAATATAACAGCGACGTTGGTTTGTTATATTATCACACACTCACTCCCTGACGAGACCTCTATGCGAATTCTTACTCTGATCACTGCGCTGCTGGCGGTGAGTCTGCCTGTCCGCGCCCTCGAGGTGCTGACCACCATCAAGCCCCTTGGTTTCATCGCGGCGGCCATCACGGATGGCGTGAGCGAGCCCAGCGTCTTGCTGCCAACCGGTGCCTCTCCCCACGACTTCTCCCTGCGTCCTTCCGATATTCGCAGCATCAACGACGCCGATCTGGTGGTCTGGGTTGGCCCCGAGCTGGAAGGTTTCATGGCCAAGCCGCTGGCCAATCATCCCCACAAGCTGACCCTGACCCAGGTTCCGGGGATGCCGCTGTTCAACTACGCGACTCAGGGCAGCCAGGATTCCGGTCATCATGACGACCACGACCATGATCACGCCGCCCATGAGCACGATGACCACGATCACGATGAAGGCCATGAGGGGCATCACCACGAGGGGGTGGATCCCCATATCTGGCTGGGGCCGACCCAGGCCAAGGTGATTGCCAGGGCGATCGCGACCGAGCTTGGCAAGCAGGATCCGGCCAATCAGGCCCGTTATGCCGCCAACCTGGCCGCGTTCGATGCCAAGGTGAACGCCAAGGACAAGGTGATCGCCGAGCAGATGAAGGTGGTGAACCAGAAGGGCTATTTCGTGTTTCACGAGGCTTATGGTTACTGGGAGCGTCACTACGGCATGAGCTCCAGGGGCCACTTCACCGTGAGCCCGGAGCGTCGCCCCGGCGCCAAGACCCTGGTGGAGATCCGCAAGGCGCTTGAAGAGAAACAGGCGAGCTGCATCTATGCCGAGCCGCAATTCTCCCCTGCGGTGATCGAATCGGTCGCCCGCAACACCGGCGCCAAGGTGTTGCTGCTGGATGAAGTGGGTGAGCAGGTGCCGCTTGGTCCCGATGCTTATCCGCACTTCATGCAACAGCTGGCCGACTCCTTCGCCCAGTGTCGTTGAGGCATCCCTGACTCGCCCTATGGGGTGGCCGCAGCCAACTATACTGACCTCCAGCGCCTGATATGGAGTGTCAGCTATGAAATTATTGCTTGTCCCCACCTGCACCCTGGCACTGCTCTGTGCCAGTGTGCAGGCCTCCCGCCTGTCCGAGCATATTGCCAGCCCCGAGCTGAAGGCAAAAATGCAGGAAGTCTATGGCGCCAGGGCCATCCAGCGCGCCGAGGCCTTTTCCCGCCTGCTCGCGCCCAGAGCGGGCACCACGGATCAGCAGAAGCTGGAACTGGTCAACAACTACTTCAACAATCTGACCTACAGCGAGGATCCCAGGCTTTGGGGGGACGAGGACTATTGGGCCAATCCGCTGGAATTCATCGGGGCCAGAGGGGGTGACTGCGAGGATTACAGCATCTCCAAGTACTACACCCTGATGGAGCTTGGCGTTGACGAGAAGAAGCTGCGGCTGGCCTATGTGAAGGCGATCCGCTACAACCAGTTTCACATGGTGACGCTCTATTTCCCGACGACCAAGTCCGACCCTCTGGTACTGGACAACATCAATGGTCGCATCCTGCCCGGCAGCAAGCGCAACGACCTGCAACCCGTGTACAGCTTCGATGCCAAGAGCATCTGGGTCATGAAGTCACGTCGTGAGGGGACCCTGGCCGGGAGTGCCGATCGCCTGACCCAGTGGAAATCGATGCAGAGCCGCTTCTCCAGCGAACATCTGCGAGCCCCCCGCCGCCAGCTATAGCTTGCCTGCGGCTTTCAACTCCTCGAAATACCTTGCTGCCCCCGGATGTTGCGGGGCGTTCAGCACCGGGCCTATCTTGTTGTGCGCCTTGTGGAACAGGTTGGCATAGCCATAGGTCTGCTCGTTGAAACTGGTCTGCTGGCTCAGCATGGCCTTGGTCAGGCGATAGGCGTCTTCATCCGGCGTGGCGGCATTGGTCACCAGGGTGGCGGCGATGGCAAAGGTGGGGGTGGCTTTCAGGTTGCCGGGATAGATGCGGGCCGGAACCTGGCTGCGCTGGTAGTATTTGACCCCTTGCAGCAGTTGATCCCGGGTCGCGCCCTCGATGGCCATGAAACGGATGGCGCAGCGCTTGGATGTCTCCAGCACTATCCGGTTCGGGTGCCCCATCACCAACCCATAGGCATCGATCTGTTTGCTGCACAAGGCTTCGGACAGATTGGCCACACTCTTCAGATCGAGATCCTGCTCCTTTGCCCCCAACACGTTGAACAGTGCCAGCGCCGTCTGGCGAGTGCCCGAACTCTTCAGTCCCATGTCGATGGGGGCCAGCTTGAGTTGCTCCAGGGTGGTGATGTCGCCATCGGCCCGCACCACTATGGTGAAAGGCTCGGCGTGGGTGGCAAAGAGGGTTCTCAATTCGGGCTGGGGTTGCTTGGCAAATGGTCCCGTGCCCTGGCTGGCCTGATAGAGCCAGTCGGACTGGACGAGGGCGTAGGGGATGTCTCCGGCTTGCAACTGCCGCAGATTCTCGATGGAACCCGAGCTGGCCTGCGGTTTGCATTGCAGTGCGGGGTCGCTCTTGTGAGCCAGTCGGCAAAACTCCTTGATGACCTGGTAATAGATACCCTGTTCGCCCCCCGTGCCTATGGTCATGGACACAGCGTGCGAGCCGGGCTGCCACAGCAGGGCAAGCAATAGAATAGGGATTCTCATGATGCCTCCTGGCTGGCATAGCCATCGATGCCCCAGCTACGCAGGGTATCCGTGTCGTTGATGTCGCCGGCTTCAGCCAGCAGGGTATAACCGGAGGCATGCAGACACTGGGAAAGCAGGTTCCAGTAGAGGGGGGCCTGGGTCAGCTGGCAGCTGATGAAGACCGGCTTGATGGGATCGAGCTTGGTCAGGTTGTCATTGTTCATGGGCACATTGCTGAATGCCATCTCGACACCCTGGGCCTGAAGCGCCCCCAGACGCTCCTCGGCCAGGGGAGGGAAGTTTGCCAGATCCCAGCGCCAGTCCAGGGTCTTGCTCCTGGCGCTGGCCAGGGTGGGGGCGAACTGTGCCCAGTCGGGATGATTGAGCAGGCTGAGGGGGAGCTGTAGCCCTTCCGCCTTCTGGTTCAGCCAGTCGTTGAGCAGTGCCCGGATCTCGTCCGGCGAGCTGTCCGTGGTGGGGGGGGTCTGGGGCAGCAGCCGGCTATAGAGCCGGATGTTTCCCTGAGTTGAGAAAAAGTGTTGCAGGTACATGCCGTTGGCGATGTCGGTCAGTCCCGCGAGTTTCTGATGGGCCTGCAGGTTGTCATGTTTGCCGAGCTGGGTGATCTTGAGTCTTTGCTGCAGCAGATCCCGCTTGCGCTCGGAGACCAGCTGGTTGATGGAGACCACAACCTCCTGCAACTCGCGAAGCCATGGGGTTGGCAGATTGCCGCTGAACTGGCGTTTGCGGATCTGCACCAGTTGCAGGCTGACTTGTTCGAGGGGACGCAGCAGGCGGCTGCACACCCAGGTGATCACCAGGGTGAATACCAGCAGCCCCGCGAGCAGTGCCAGTCCGGTGCGGCTGATGGCGTTCCAGAGATGTTGGTAGGCGTACCCTTCGTGGCCCTCGAGGGTGAGGGTGCCCAGAATGCGCCAGCCGTCGGTGAGCTCCTGCTCAATTTTTACCGGCGGCATGTCGATAACAGAAGGGAGCCAGGTCGGCACATTTTGCTGGGCCGTGTGGAAGACCTTCTGGAACAGCAGTTGGCCATCGGGATCCAGCAGCGTGACCGAGCTGACGAAGCCGCCATCGAACATGGCGTTGACTATGGTTTCCGCCAGCACCTTGTCATCGTTGAGCAGGGTGCCCTGCAGCACCAGGCCCAGGGCCGTGATGGCCGTCTCCAGGTTGGCCGACATCTGATCGAGGATGGACTGCCGTACCGTGGTGATCTCCAGCATGAGCAGCAGGATGGCACCAATGGTGAACAGGATCAGGATGATTACATTTAACAATCTTGCCAATGACATACCCACTCCCTGGAAATGTTTTTGCAACATCTGATGGTCCGGGGGGGAACGCAACCGGACTTGGTTCTTAAAAATAGAAAAAAATGGCTGAAAAAGGCGATCATTTCTGCCCATGCAGGAAGGTTATGCATAAAATGTGAGTTTCGTGCATATCGCGATGAACTTTTTGTAAGTATTTAGGTCTAAAACCCAGATATTCGGTTTTCATAATAAAAAATCATAAAAACAGACCCACAACTACCACCCTTAGATCTAATAACAGGATAGCGGATGAAACGTCTCCGTCCCTTGGTAGCGCAGGCTGCCAACTGGGAACCCCCGGTTCCCCGCAAGCATTTTTACGCCATGCTATTGCTCACGGCCATGACGCTGTCAGCGGTAGCCGTATTGCCAGCTCCGGGTGACATCCTTGAGCGGCCACTGCGTCTGGAGTTGCCCATTGCCACCACTGGCACCGCAACCAACGAAGACAACACCGACTTCAACGACATCCCGGATCACGAACTGGTGGAAGCCGCGGCGCCTGAAGATGACATTCCGGCCGATGCCACGCCCCAGTGGCAGGACTACCGGGTGCGCAACGGCGAGAACCTGACCACCATCTTCAACAATCTCGGCCTCTCCACCACCACCCTCTACAAGGTGCTGGATGCGGATGCCAAGAACAATCTGGCTCGCCTCAAGCCCGGCCAGACCATAGAGCTGCTGATCGATCAGGACAACATACTGCAGCAGCTGAAGATCCGCCTGAACATCAAGCAGACCCTGGTGCTGGAGCGTACCGACGATACTTACAGCGCCAACATGCTCAATGAAGAGGTGCAGTGGCAGCAGAAGAGCTATGACGGCGTCATCAATGGCAGCTTCTACGTCAGCGCCCGCAACGCGGGGATCCCGGCCAACCACATCCAGAAGATTGCCAACCTGTTCCAGTGGCGCCTGAATTTCGCCAAGGATCTGCAAAGAGGCGACAAGTTCAAGGTGTTGGTGAGACAGGAGACGGTCGAGGGCAAGAGCACCGGCAACACCCAGCTGCTGGGTGTCGAAGTGTTCAGCCAGGGCAAGACGGTATCTGCCTGGCTGTCGGAAGATGGCAACTACTATGATGGCCAGGCGAACAGCCTGGAGCGTGGCTTCCGCCGGTATCCGACCCATAGTCGCTACCGCGTCAGCTCCAGCTTCAACCCGGCCCGACGCCACCCCATTACCGGCCAGGTTCGCCCCCATGAGGGAACTGACTTCGCCCTGCCGGTGGGGACGCCCGTGATGGCGACCGGCGACGGTGTCGTGCTCAAGGCGACCCGCCATCCCCTCGCGGGCACCTATGTGGTGATCAAGCACGGCCGCACCCTGATGACTCGCTATCTGCACCTGAGCAAGCTGCTGGTCAAACCTGGCCAGAAGGTGAAGATGGGGGACAAGATAGCGCTCTCCGGCAACACGGGTCGCTCTACCGGTGCCCATCTGCACTACGAGGTGCGAGTCAACAACCGCCCGGTGGACCCCATGAAGGTCAAGCTGCCGATGGCGGAGCCGCTCTCCGGCAAGGACAAGCGCCAGTTCCTTGCCAAGGTGAAGAGCTATCGCAAGGAGATGGAGGCGGGCTGAGCCCCTCTCTGAGGGTAACAAAAAGGCCCCGCCAATCTGGCGGGGCCTTTTTGTTGGTGGCCTGGACTCAGTAACCCTTGTCGAAGTCGATGCGACCGTCGAGTTGCTGGCCGTCGATGAAGCGGATGTAGTTGCGGATGAAGATCTGGGCCACATCTTCCGGGAAGCTGTAGGCACTGTTGTGGGGGGTGATAATGAGATTGGGCTGATGCCAGAGCGGGCTGTCGGCGGGTAGGGGCTCCTGCTCGAACACATCCAGCACCGCAGTGCCCAGCTTGCCGCCGCGCAATGCCGCCAGCAGATCCCCTTCATGGACGGCGTTGCCCCGGCCGACGTTGAAGAAGATGGCCCCCGGCTTGCAGTGGTTGAAGCGATCGGCGGTGAACAGATGGCGGGTCTCGCGGGTCGCCGGCAGCACGCTGACGATGACATCGGCCTGGGCCAGCATCTTGTTCAGTGCCGGCAGTTGATACACCTGATCGAAGCCGGCGCGCTCATTGCCACTGTGGCTGATGCCGAGCACCCGCATGCCGAAGTGCTTGGCGGTGTGGGCTATGTGCTGGCCTATGCTGCCGGTGCCCAGGATCAGCATGGTGCGTCCCTTGAGCCCCAGATAGGGGTGGCTCTGCCACAGTCGCTGCTGCTGCTGTTCGCGGTAGAGCGGCAACTGGCGCGACAGGCTGAGCAGGTGGCCGAACACGTACTCGCTCATCAGCGGCCCGAAGATGCCGCGCACATTGGTGAGCAGGTAATCGCGGCGGCAGCTGGCATCCAGCAGCACATCGACCCCGGCGTAGGTGGACTGGAGCCAGCTCAGCCTGCCGGCTTTGGCCAGCAGGGGTCTGGCCCGTGCCGGTTCGGCCATCAGGATGTGGGCATCACCGATCAGCTTCTCGGCGTCGCTCTGGTTGTCGGCCCGCAGTATGTGCAGATGGGGAAGGCGGGCGGCCTTGAGCAGGCGCTCATAGTGGTTGTTGTCCTGGCTGAGCAGAAGCAGGGTACGTTGGCTCATACTCTTGTTCCTTATCATGTTTGCGGCACGGTGGAGGAGGTGTCTGTCCTCATCTTACCCCAGTTGATCGGGCAAGATAGTCGACCAGGGCGCTTTTTCGTTTTCGCCACGCCCCTCGTGGGCTACAATCTGCCCCACATTTTGCAAAGGATCCGACTCCAGTGTTTGGTGACAAGTTTTATAAGCGACTGGCCGAGCTGCAGCCTTGGCAGCAGACCGTCTACACCCTGGCGCTGGCAGAGCGCATGTACCCCAACTATGCGCTGTTTACCCAGGCCTCCGGCTTCGGGGATGCGAAGGCATTTCGCCACGCGTTGGATCAGATGTGGAATTACCAGACGGTGAAGGGCTCCCGGGTCAATCTTGGGGCGATCCTGGAGGCGTTTGAAGTCTATATTCCCGAGCCTGGCAAATTTGAGTCTTACGGGGCCTACCCGGCGCTGGATGCCTGCGTGGCGCTGGGCTGTGCCTACAACTCGGTGATCTGCCGGGTGGGTGAAGAGGCCAACGATGCCAGCCATGCCTCGGTCGGTACCGTGGCCGGTTTCATCGAGATGCTGGAAGAGCGGGATCTCACTGACGAAGAGCTCTACGAGCATGAGTACATGGAAGCCGAGCTGGAGTTCCAGGTCGAGCTGCTAAAGCGGGTCGCCCATGAGCGCGATAGCGATCGCATCCTGGCTATCCGCACCTTTGCGGCCCAGGGCGGCGTCTCCAACATAGGCATCAGCCTGGAAGAGTGATCTCCCCCACGCTTCCCATAAAAAAAGCTCCCATCCGGGAGCTTTTTTTATGCCCGCTCTTCGGTGAGCGGCCTGACGCTCAGCACGGGAGCCGCGTCTATGCCGTCGGCATTCATCATGGCCGAGATCCGTTGCAGGGAGGAGAGCAGCAGTCCCTGCTCCCAGTTCTCCAGGGCCTGGAAGCGCTGGATGAAGCTCTCCTGCAGCGGGGTGGGGGCCTGGGCGAGCAGGGCACGCCCCGCGTCAGTCAGTGTCGCATGCACCTTGCGCTTGTCGGTTTCGCTGCGGATGCGCTGTACCAGCTGGCGGCTCTCCAGCCTGTCCATGATGGTGGTCGCGGTGGCCTGACTCATGTTGGTGTGATCGGCGAGCTGGCGCATGGAGATCTGGCCAAGCTCGTTGATCCCCTTGAGCAGCAGGAGCTGCGGCGACGTCAGTCCGGCCTCCTTGATCAGGCGCTTGGAGTGCATGTCGATGGCACGGATGATCTGGCGCAGAGCAATCAGCACTTCATCATGTTTTTCCATGGAGTCGGGGTCATCGCAGGGCTGTGGAGAGGCGCAAAATTCTCCGCCTAATCCACAACAAGGTCAATATGGTTTTTGGTGTAATCATTTCTGCTCTAATGAATTTTATGTTAGGTTATTGGACAATTGCCGCATTTAAACCCGATATTTGAGGAGAGACATCATGAATGACGACCTGGATATCAAGTCCCTGGTTGCCGACCTTCGCGTGGTCAGGGTCCGCTATGAACTGCCAGATACCTCGGCTTTCGTGCGTTATCAGCCCGCCTATGACGAGGATCCCAACAACCTGCAAGTCCATCACTACGATGGTGAGCTGCCGCTCTCCTGCAGTGACACAGGTTCTTTCAGTCTAAAGGAGTTGGTGAACGAATTGCGCTACGCCTATGTGCTGGTGCACCTCTTCCCTGATGAGAGCGCCATGAACTTCTACCTGGCCGGTCTGGACAATGGCCTGGCCCAGCTCGAGTTCATCGGCGGCTCCTATGACTTCAACCGGCTCTGGATCACCAGCGGGGTCTCCAGTCTGGGGGTGCCCATGGCCATCTTCCTCGGCAAGCGCCACGCCGTGAACGGCCAGCCTTCGGTCACCCTGGTGGATCACCGCGAGCGGGTGGCGGGTCGACTGGTCTATCGCGCCATCGGTGGTGCGGGGGATCACGTGGGTGAAGATTTTTTCAACAATGACTAAGGAGGCCAGATGAGAGCAACCAAAGGGCTTTTGAAAGGCCTCAATCCCACCATGGCCATGACGGCCCTCACCGTCGTGACCCTGTTCCTGCTGTTCGGGGTGTTTGACCCGGATACCGCGGGAACCTGGTTCACCGGCGCCAAGGACACCATCATCGCTGGCTTCAAGTGGTACTACATCCTGGTGGTCGCCCTGTTCCTGTTCTTCGCCGTCTACCTGATGTTCAGCCGCTTTGGCAGCATTCGACTGGGCGACGACGACCAGGTACCGGAGTTCGGCTACTTCGCCTGGTTCTCCATGCTGTTCAGCGCCGGCATGGGCATAGGCCTGGTGTTCTGGAGCATCGCCGAGCCCATGTATCACCTGCAGGGCAACCCCTTCGTCACCGAGGGGATGACGCCGGAAGCGGCCCAGATGGCCATGCGCCTCACCTTCTTCCACTGGGGTCTGCACCCCTGGGCCATCTATGTGATCGTCGGCCTGTCGCTGGCTTTCTTCAGCTACCGCCGCAAGTTGCCGCTGGCCATTCGCTCCGTGCTCTACCCCATTCTCGGCGAGCGGATCTACGGCTTCTGGGGCCATGCCGCCGACGTGCTGGCGGTGTTCGGTACCGTATTTGGGGTGGCCACCTCCCTGGGGCTTGGCGTCTCCCAGATGAACACCGGCCTCAATCAGATGTTCGGCATGGAAGTCTCCCAGCACAGCCAGCTCTGGCTCATCGGCGGCATCAGCCTGATCGCCACCCTGTCGGCCATCTCCGGCGTGGGGCGCGGGGTGAAGATCCTCTCCGAGCTCAACATCTGGCTGAGCGCCTTCATCCTCGCCCTCTTCCTGGTGCTGGGGCCGACCACCTACATCCTCAACGCCTATGTGCAGAACATCGGCGATTACCTGCAGAACATCGTCAAACTGAGCTTCTGGACCAACACCGAGGCCAACGGCACCTCGGCCTGGCAATCGAGCTGGACCGCCTTCTACTGGGGCTGGTGGATAGCCTGGGCCCCCTTCGTCGGCATGTTCATCGCCCGCATCTCCAAGGGGCGCACCATTCGTGAGTTCGTGCTCGGCGTGCTGCTGGTGCCCTCCCTGCTCGGCATGTTCTGGCTCACCGTGTTCGGCGGTACGGCCATGCATCTGGAGCTGTTCGGCGGCGGTGGCGTGGTGGCGGCAGTCAACCAGGACGTGACTCTGGCGCTCTACAAGACGGTGGAGCTGCTGCACTGGGAGACCTTCGGCTGGATTGCGAAAGGGGTGTTGACCCTGCTCATCTGCACCTACTTCATCACCTCCAGCGACTCGGGCACGCTCGTGATTACGACGCTGCTCTCCATCGGCGATCAGGATCCTCCCGTATTGCACCGCGCCATCTGGGGACTGGGTCAGGGGCTGGTGGCGGCCATCTTGCTGGTTTCCGGCGGCCTAGCGGCCCTGCAGGCGGCCAGCATCATAGCCGCGCTGCCCTTCTCGCTGATCATGCTGGCCATGTGCTATTCGCTGATGCAGGGGCTCAAGCAGGAGAGCCAGCACCAGTTCGAATACCGGCAGAAGCTCAAGCGCCATCCCGGCTCGGTCAATCTGAGCCTGCTGGATCGCATAGGTCCGGGTTGATGGCAGGTTAAGGCAAACGAAAGGGGAACCTCGCGGTTCCCCTTTTTTCATGCCTGAGCGGCGGCCGGTGCTTACAGCATCTGCTTGAGGCGATAGAGCAGGTCCAGCGCCTGGCGGGGGGTGAGCTCGTCCGGGCGCACCGCTTCCAGCTCTTCCACCACCGGATGGGGTTGTGGGGCGAGAGCCACCGGAGCCGGACGGCTTTCACCGGCGGCCACCGGGGTGGCGCTCTCCAGCTCGTGCAGTTTGTGGCGGGCCTGTAGGATCACCGATTTCGGTACCCCCGCCAGCGCCGCCACCTGCAGGCCGTAGGAGCGGCTGGCCGCCCCTTCCTGCACTGCGTGCATAAAGGCGATGGTGTCGCCGTGCTCAACGGCATCGAGATGGACGTTGGCCAGCCCGCTCATCAGCTCCGGCAAGCGGGTCAGCTCGAAGTAGTGGGTGGCGAACAGGGTGTAGGCGCCAATCTTGCTCGCCAGCTGTTCGGCGCAGGCCCACGCCAGCGAGAGGCCGTCGTAGGTGCTGGTGCCGCGGCCAATTTCGTCCATCAGCACCAGACTGCGGGCGGTGGCGTTGTTGAGGATGTTGGCGGTCTCGGTCATCTCCACCATAAAGGTGGAACGGCCGGAGGCGAGATCGTCCGACGCCCCGATCCGGGTAAAGATGCGGTCGATGGGGCCGATGCGGGCGCTGTCGGCGGGCACGAAGGCGCCGATATGGGCCAGCAGCACGATGAGCGCGGTCTGGCGCATATAGGTGGATTTACCGCCCATGTTGGGGCCTGTGATGATCAGCATCCGGCGTTCCCGCTCCAGCCGGATGGGGTTGGCGATGAAGGGGTCTGTCATCACCTGCTCCACCACCGGATGGCGTCCCGCCTCGATCAGGATCTGATCCTCGTCGATAAGCGTCGGGCAGCGGTAGTCGAGGGTCTCGGCCCGCTCAGCCAGATTGGCCAGCACGTCCAGCTCCGCCAGCGCGGCGGCGGATTCTTGCAGATCGCCGAGGTGGGGCAGCAGGGCGTCGAGCAGCTCTTCATAGAGTCGCTTCTCCAGTGCCAGCGCCTGAGCCTGGGCGGTGAGCACCTTGTCCTCGTATTTCTTCAGCTCGTCGATGATGTAGCGTTCGTTGTTCTTGAGGGTCTGGCGGCGGATGTAGTGAGCCGGCACCAGATGGCTGTTGGCGCGGCTCACCTCGATATAGAAGCCGTGCACCTTGTTGTAACCCACCTTGAGGGTGTTGATGCCGGTCAGCAGGCGCTCACGCTCCTCGATGCGGGCGAGGCTGGCGGTGGCGCCGTTGGCCAGATCCCGCAGCTCGTCCAGCTCCTGATTGAAGCCGTCACGGATGACGCCGCCATCGCGGATAAGCACTGGCGGCACCTCCATCACAGCGCGCTCCAGCAGGTCGAGCAGCTCGGGGAAGGTGCTGGCGCGCTCGCGCAACTGCTGCACCGCTTCGTGCTCGTTGTCCGCCAGCAGGCGCTGCAACTCGGGCAGCTGGGCGAAGGCCTGACGCAGGCGGGTGAGGTCGCGGGGGCGGGCCGAGCGCAGGGCCAGACGGGCCAGCACCCGCTCCACATCGCCCACCTGGCGCAGCAATCCGCCCAGCTCGTCATAGAGGTTCTGCTCGATGAGCTCCTTGATGGTGCTCTGGCGACCTTTGAGGATCACCCGATCGCGGATCGGCTGGTGGATCCAGCGCTTGAGCAGCCGGCTGCCCATGGGGGTGGCGGTGCGATCCAGCACCTCGCTCAGGGTATTTTCGTAGCCACCGGCCAGATTCTGGGTCAGCTCTAGATTGCGGCGGGTGGCGGCATCCATGATGACGGCGTGATCCGGCTGCTCCAGGCGCACGCTGCGGATGTGGGGCAGGGCGGTGCGCTGGGTGTCTTTCACGTACTGCATCAGGCAACCGGCGGCGCAGAGCGCTGTCTCGCTCTGCTCGACCCCAAAGCCCACCAGATCCTGGGTGCCGAATTGCTGGCAGAGCAGCTTGCGGGCAGTGCCCAGTTCGAACTCCCACTCCGGGCGGCGGCGCAGGCCGCGGCGACCCTCGACGTGGTGCAGGAACTCGAAGGATTCCGGGTAGAGCAGCTCCGCCGGATTGGTGCGTTGCAGCTCCGCCAGCAGGGTCTCTTCTTTCTCGAACTGGTTGATGAAGAAGCGGCCGGAGCCGATGTCCATGGTGCCGTAGCCGAAGCGGCGGCCATCGTGGTATACGGCGGCGATCAGGTTGTCCTGCCGCTCGCTGAGCAGCGCCTCGTCGGAGACGGTGCCCGGGGTGATGATGCGAATGACCTTGCGTTCCACCGGCCCCTTGCTGGTGGCGGGATCCCCCACCTGTTCGCAGATGGCGGCGGATTCACCGAGCTGCACCAGCTTGGCCAGATAGCCCTCGATGGCGTGATAGGGGACGCCCGCCATGGGAATGGGGCTGCCCGCGGACTGGCCGCGCTTGGTCAGGGAGATGTCGAGCAGTTGGGACGCCTTGCGGGCATCGTCGTAGAACAGCTCGTAGAAGTCGCCCATCCGGTAGAACAGCAGGATCTCCGGGTTCTCGGCCTTGAGGCCAAGGTACTGCTGCATCATGGGGGTGTGGGCGCTCAGGTTGGCGCTGGTGGCTTGGTGCTGTGCTGTCATGTTCTATTCCAGAAGGTGCTCTTGCGGGCAAGCGTCTGCCGTAATGGGTCTGAATCTGGTGGCCATTCTACATGGTCGGGCCGAGATGGTGAGGGGTTATCTCGCGTTGGGGAAGGCTGTCCTGAGGTTTCAGGGGGTGGGTGACGTTGGTAGGCCATCACCGGGATCAGAAGCTAAGGGGAGGGTGGGGCGCGAGGCGTGCGGGAGTAAGGGGCAAGATCCCCGCCATCAGCGCGGGGATTGGCATCACAGAAACGGGAGCCGTCTCTCAATACATGGCTTCGTTGCCACTGAGCATCTCGTGCAGCTTGGTTTTCTGCTCCGGGGTCAGCACCTTGCTGACTTCGAACAGGTAATGGGCACGATAGTAGCGAGCCTCGGCCTGCACGTTGCTGATGGTCTGCAACTGCTTCTTGGCGGCCGCTTCGTCCCACTTGCCGGTCTTGATCATGTTGATGATGACGTCCTGACCGATGGCGTCGAGCTTGACCGCGCCGAGCTCCTTGGCCGCCTGCTCACGCAGGCTCTTGATCTGCTCAACCTGTGCGGTGGAGAGGTTCAGCTCTTGCGCCAGTGTGGTCTCGCTCTGCAGCTCCGGGGTGCTCTCGGCGGCGAAGGTGTTGGTGGCAAAACAGATCGCCAGGGCAGTCATGGCGACTTTAAATTGATGCTTCATCTGCTTTCTCCAGTATCCAAAAAGATAGAAACCGCATACATGGCGGTGCCTGCAGATTATAGGAAGCCCCATGTACTGGAGCTTAAGCGCGGGCGACTTGCCGCTGTGGTGCGTTAGCCCGGCAGGGCCATGCCGGTCGGTCGCTGACGCAGCCGGTCCCGGGTCGGTTGCTCGCGATTCGGGGCAACTGCATAATGACCCCCATGTTTCCCCCGCAAGGGGCCAGAGAGGGCATGATGATGGGGCTTGAGGCAGAGATCGACCGTTTATCCCGGGAGCTCGGCGAGGCATTGCAGGCAAGAGGCTGGCTCGCCGCCACGGCGGAGTCCTGTACCGGGGGCGGCGTCGCCACGGCCATCACGGATATTGCGGGCAGCTCAGGCTGGTTCGACCGCGGCTTTGTCACCTACACCAACGAAGCCAAGCAGCAGATGCTGGGGGTGAGCATCGACAGCCTGCTGCGCCATGGCGCCGTCAGCGAGGCCGTGGTGCTGGAGATGGCCAGAGGGTGCCTGGCCCGTTCGGATGCTGGGATCTGCGTCGCCATCAGCGGTATCGCCGGGCCCGGTGGCGGCAGTGACGACAAGCCGGTCGGCACCGTCTGGTTCGCCTGGGCGGATCGCTCGGGCCGTCATCACTCCCTGCTCGCCCGCTTCGATGGCGACCGCCATCAGGTGCGCCAGCAGGCGGTCAGACAGGCCTTGTCCGGACTGCTGGCCCTGCTCAGATAAATTGGGCTTGATACTGTATGCATAAACAGTATACTTAGCCCAACTTCACTTCTACATCACGATTCCCAGCGGAGATTGGCATGGATCAGAACAAACAGAAGGCACTGGCGGCTGCGCTGGGCCAGATCGAAAAGCAGTTTGGCAAAGGCTCCATCATGCGTCTGGGCGACAGCAAGACCATGGACATCGAAGCCATCTCCACCGGCTCCCTCTCCCTGGACGTGGCGCTGGGCATCGGCGGTCTGCCGTGCGGTCGTATCGTCGAGATCTACGGCCCGGAATCGTCCGGTAAAACCACCCTCACCCTGCAGGTGATCGCGGAAGCCCAGAAGAAAGGCAAGACCTGTGCCTTCGTCGATGCGGAACACGCCCTCGACCCCATCTATGCCGCCAAGCTGGGGGTCAACGTCGACGACCTGCTGATCTCCCAGCCGGATACCGGTGAACAGGCCCTGGAAATCTGCGACATGCTGGTGCGCTCCAACGCCGTTGACGTCATCATCGTCGACTCGGTGGCAGCCCTGACGCCGAAAGCGGAAATCGAAGGGGAGATGGGTGACTCCCACGTTGGCCTGCAGGCCCGCCTGATGTCCCAGGCTCTGCGCAAGCTGACCGCCAACATCAAGAACGCCAACTGCCTGTGCATCTTCATCAACCAGATCCGGATGAAGATCGGCGTCATGTTCGGCAGCCCGGAGACCACCACGGGTGGTAACGCGCTCAAGTTCTACGCCTCGGTGCGTCTGGATATCCGTCGCATCGGCGCCATCAAGGAAGGTGACGAAGTGGTCGGTAACGAGACCCGCGTCAAGGTAGTCAAGAACAAGGTGGCCCCGCCCTTCAAGCAGGCCGAGTTCCAGATCTTCTACGGTGCCGGCATCTCCAAGGAGGGCGAACTGGTGGATCTGGGCGTCAAGCACAAGCTGATCGACAAGGCCGGTGCCTGGTACAGCTACAACGGCGAGAAGATCGGTCAGGGCAAGGCCAACGTGATGAAGCTGTTCGCCGAGAACAAGGTGATGGCTGCCGAGGTGGAAGCCCGCCTGCGTGAGCTGCTGCTCTCCGGTGCCGTACCGGTCGAGAAGCCGGTGGCCGCGGTCGCCGAAGAGTTTGAAGACGAAAGCGAACAAGAGTTCGAATAAGGAACAAGGAAGGCCGGGTTGATACCCGGCCTTGTCATTTATGGTCGATGAATCCTCCCCCGAACCCGTTGAACTCTCCTTTGAAGAACTGTTTGCCGCCGCCCGCGCCTTTGCCATGCGCAGTCTGGCTCGCCGCGAGAGCGCCGAGTCGGAGCTGGCCAAGCGGCTGCGGCTGCAGGGCTTCAATGAAGAGGTGATCGAGGCGGTTGTCGAGTATTGCCGCGGTTACAACTGGGTCAATGACGATCGTTACGGCGCCATGGCGGTGCGGGCTGGTGCGGCCAAGGGCCATGGTCCCATCAAGATCCGCTTCGATCTGCGCCGCAAGGGGCTGGACGATATGCAGATAGACGCCGCCTTCGACCAGCCGGAGCTGGACTGGTTCGAGCTGGCGCTCGCCCTGCTGGCACGGCGTGCCAGCGTCGCCGATCTGGCCGATTTCAAGCTGCGGATGAAATGGCTCAAGTACCTGCTTGGGCGGGGCTTTACCCAGGATCAGGCGCGTTACGCCATCTCTGCCCTGCAGCAGGGGGAGGAATAAAGGGCCGGTGCTGGTCATGGCGCCATGCGTGTTCCTGCACCGTGCGCTGATAAGAGAGGGCCTTTTCCCTGTTTTATTCTGTTTCTGATGGCCGCGGCACCATGATCCGCCACCCAGCCGACTCCCCTTTCAGCCTGCTCCTGTACGGCGTCCTGCCGCTGCCCCGTCCATTGGGGGCTTTTTCACCCGTGACGGGCCCGCGCGTTTTACTTTACCCCGCAGAAAACTTACATTATTGCGATTAAAAGTCCGTATCCGAATCAAGCAGGATTTTCCATGTATATGTCCACGTCAGAGTTACGCGCAGCGTTTCTCGAGTATTTCCGCTCCCAGGGGCACCAAGTTGTCTCCTCCAGCTCGCTGGTGCCGCACAACGATCCGACCTTGCTGTTCACCAACGCAGGGATGAACCAGTTCAAGGACGTGTTCCTTGGCGCAGAGAAACGTGCCTACAACCGCGCGACCACGGCCCAGCGCTGTGTACGGGCCGGCGGCAAGCACAATGACCTGGAAAACGTCGGCTATACCGCTCGTCACCACACCTTCTTCGAGATGCTGGGCAACTTCAGCTTCGGTGACTACTTCAAGCAGGACGCCATCCGTTTTGCCTGGGAATTCCTGACCGGTACCCTCAAGCTGCCCAAAGAGCGCCTGCTGGTGACCGTCTATGAAACGGACGACGAAGCTTTCAACATCTGGGCAAACGAGATCGGCGTGCCGGTCGAGCGCATCGTACGCATCGGCGACAACAAGGGGGCCGCCTTTGCCTCCGATAACTTCTGGCAGATGGGTGACACCGGTCCCTGCGGTCCTTGCACCGAGATCTTCTACGACCACGGCGATCACCTCTGGGGTGGCCCTCCCGGCTCACCGGAGGAAGACGGCGACCGTTTCATCGAGATCTGGAACGTGGTCTTCATGCAGTTCAACCGTCAGGCTGACGGCACCATGGAGCCGCTGCCCCGTCCGTCCGTGGACACCGGCATGGGCCTGGAGCGCATCTCCGCCATCATGCAGGGGGTGCACTCCAACTACGAGATCGACATCTTCCAGGCGCTGATCAAGAAGGCCGCCGAGATCGTCGGCACCGAGGACCTGAGCAATCAGTCCCTGCGCGTCATCGCCGACCATATCCGCTCCTGCGCCTTCCTGGTGGCTGACGGCGTCATGCCCTCCAACGAAGGCCGTGGCTATGTGCTGCGCCGCATCATCCGCCGCGCCGTGCGCCACGGTCGCAAGCTGGGTGCCACCGAGATCTTCTTCTACAAGCTGGCCGCCGAGCTGGCGGTGCAGATGAAGGACGTGGCTGCCGAACTCATCGCCCAACTGCCGCTGGTCGAGCGCGTGCTGCGCATCGAGGAGGAGCAGTTCGTCCGCACCCTGGACAGGGGGCTGCTGCTGCTCGAAGAGGTGCTGGCGAACCTGGGGGATGCCAAGGTCATCCCGGGGGAGGTGGTGTTCAAGCTGTATGACACCTACGGTTTCCCGGCAGATCTCACCGCCGATGTGGTCCGCGAGCGCGAGATCGGTATCGACGAGGAAGGCTTCAAGGCCGAGATGGAGAAGCAGCGCGCCCGTGCGAAGGAGGCCTCCAGCTTCGGTGTGAACTACAACGAGGTGTTGAAACTCGATTTCGAGACCCCATTTACCGGTTACAAGCAGCTGAGCCAAACGACTCAGGTGGTCGGCATCTACAAGGATGCTGTCGAAGTGAGCGGGCTGATCGCCGGTGAAGAAGCGGTGATCGTGCTGGCCGAGACCCCCTTCTACGCCGAATCCGGTGGTCAGGTGGGCGACAGCGGCATTCTGAAAGTGGATGACGGTATCTTCGCCGTGACCGACACCCAGTATGCGGGCAATGCCATCATCCACAAGGGCTATATGGAGCTGGGTACCCTGGAGAAGGGCGCCGAGGTGGAAGCCGTGGTCGACGGGGAGCGCCGTCAGGCCGTGGCCCTGAACCACTCGGTCACTCACCTGCTGCATGCGGCCCTGCGCCAGGCGCTGGGTGATCATGTGACCCAGAAGGGCTCCCTGGTCGGGGCGGAGCGCATGCGCTTCGACTTCTCCCACTTCGAAGGCCTGACCATGGCGACCATTCGCCGGGTCGAGGAGCTGGTCAACGCCCAGATCCGTGCCAACCACGATGTCGTCACCCAGGTGATGGATCTGGAGGCGGCCAAGGCCGCTGGCGCCATGGCGCTGTTTGGCGAGAAGTATGAAGAGGACGTGCGTGTCGTGCGCATGGGCGACTACTCCACCGAGCTGTGTGGCGGTACTCACGCCAAGCGTACCGGTGACATCGGCTTCTTCAAGATCATCGCCGAGAGCGGTGTTGCCGCCGGGGTGCGCCGCATCGAAGCGGTGACCGGCAAGGGCGCCATCGATTTCATGCACCAGCTGGCAGAGCAGTTTGAAGAAGCCGCGGCCCTGGTGAAAGGTGACCAGTTCTCCATCGGCAGCAAGGTGCGCCAGCTGCTGGACAAGTCCAGGATGATGGAACGCGAGCTGGAGCAGCTCAAGGCCAAGCTGGCCGCTCAGGCTGGCAGCGACCTGCTGAGCCAGGTGATCGAGATCAAGGGCCAGAAGGTGCTGATCGCGGCGCTGGACGGTGCCGATCCCAAGTCCCTGCGCGGCATGCTGGACGAGCTGAAGAACCGGATGAAGTCCGGTGTCGTCCTGCTGGCAACCAGCAGCGAGGACAAGGTCAACCTGATCGCTGGCGTGACCAACGATCTGACCGCCAAGGTAAAGGCCGGCGAGCTGGTCAACCTGGTGGCCCAGCAGGTGGGTGGCAAGGGCGGTGGCCGTCCTGACATGGCCCAGGCGGGTGGTACCCAGCCTGAAGCGGTGCCGGCGGCCCTGCAATCCGTTCACTCCTGGCTGGAAGAGCGCCTGTAAACGGGCGAGGTGATCTGTGGCACTCTATGTACAGAAGTACGGCGGCACCTCGGTCGGCACGCTGGAGCGGATCGAGGCGGTGGCTGATCGCGTTCAGCTGAGCCGCGCCCAGGGGCATGATGTGGTGGTGGTGGTGTCCGCCATGTCGGGCGAAACAAACCGGTTGCTGGGCATGGCCCAGCAGCTGGATCCGGATGCCAACCGGCGCGAGATGGATGTGCTGGTCTCGACCGGTGAACAGGTCACCATAGCGCTGCTGGCCATCGCGTTGAACAAACGGGGTTGTCCTGCGGTCTCAATGACCGGTGATCAGGTTCGTATCCACACTGATTCCGCCCATGGCAAGGCGCGCATCACCCAGATCGACACCGAGCAGGTTCAGGCCGAGCTGGGTGCGGGCAAGGTGGTGGTGATCGCCGGCTTCCAGGGCCGTGATGAGCACAACGCCATCACCACCCTGGGGCGAGGTGGTTCGGACACCACGGCGGTTGCCGTGGCGGCCGCCATCAAGGCCGATGAATGCCAGATCTTTACCGATGTGGATGGGGTCTATACCACGGATCCGCGCATCGAGCCCAAGGCACGCCGCCTCTCCACCATCACCTTTGAGGAGATGCTGGAGATGGCGAGCCTGGGGGCCAAGGTGCTGCAGATCCGTTCTGTGGAATTCGCGGGCAAGTACCGCGTACCGCTGCGGGTGCTGTCGAGTTTCGTCGACGGAGAGGGAACCTTAATCACATATGGAGGTGAGAGGATGGAAGCACCCCTGGTATCCGGCATTGCGTTCAATCGCAACGAGGCCAGCCTGACCATTCTGGGAGTGCCGGACAGGCCGACTGTGGCCGCGCAGATCCTGAATCCGATCAGCGATGCCAACATAGATGTCGACATGATAGTGCAGAACACCATGGGGGATGGCACCGCCGACTTTACCTTCACGGTGAATCGCGATGACTATCGCCGGGCTCGCGCCCTGCTGGAGGAGACCGCCACCGAGCTGGGGGCCGCCTGCGTGCAGGGCAACGGGGAGATCGCCAAGGTCTCCATCGTCGGGGTCGGCATGTGGAATCATCCCGGGGTCGCGCGCACCATGTTCAAGGTATTGGGCGAGGAGGGGATCAACATGCAGTTGATCTCCACCTCTGAAATCAAGATATCCGTGGTGATTGACGAGAAGTACCTGGAGCTGGCCGTGCGTTCGTTGCACTCAGCGTTCGGGCTGGATAATGAGCCTCATGAGCAGCCCTTGGGGAACAATCCCTGATTGATTTAGTTTCAACCATTTACCATATCGGTATCTTTGTAAGATAATGGCGCATATCGATATAAATACAAAACAGGATACAGGAGCAAGCGAATGCTTATTTTGACTCGTCGTGTAGGGGAAACCCTGATGATCGGTGACGAAGTGACAGTCACCGTGCTGGGCGTTAAGGGTAACCAGGTTCGTATCGGTGTGAACGCACCCAAAGAGGTCTCCGTGCACCGCGAAGAGATCTACATGCGGATACAGGCCGAGAAAGTACCGGGCCAACCGAATTTCTAAGCCATTCCATTGGCAGCCTCAAGGCGACATCTCAGGTGTCGCCTTTTGTTTTTCCGGGCCCTGCAAATCGGCTTGCGAGGCGCGGAACCAGGGGGTAAGTGTCGATATTGCTTGAATATTCCACGCTTTGACCAAATGCTGAGCGAACACGCTGTTTTCTCCAAAAAAGTGTTTGACTAAAAATCCCTGTGAAGTATTATCAGCCCCGCAAACGGAGAGGTGGCCGAGAGGCTGAAGGCGCTCCCCTGCTAAGGGAGTATGCGGCTTATACCCGCATCGGGGGTTCGAATCCCCCCTTCTCCGCCATTTTGCGCCCGTAGCTCAGCTGGATAGAGTACCTGGCTACGAACCAGGTGGTCAGAGGTTCGAATCCTCTCGGGCGCACCA
>NZ_JAAROG010000020.1:0-141585 GCF_023093515.1 Aeromonas genomosp. paramedia | reverse complement strand
GCCCGTAGCTCAGCTGGATAGAGTACCTGGCTACGAACCAGGTGGTCAGAGGTTCGAATCCTCTCGGGCGCACCATACAGACAGCCTCGACGTCAGTCGGGGCTGTTTTTTTATGGGCGCCATTCCCGGTCGTGGGGCTCTGCTGCCCTGATGGCGATCGATGTGCCGCCGCATTGAACGACCCTTGTCGTGTCCACCACATCACTCCCTGTCTTCGTCCTACCTTCCCCCTATCCGGAACCAGACCCTGCCACTCGGCGTCTTGTCATCCCAGCCCCATGCCACCTCCAGCTGCTCACAGGCGCTGCTGCAGGTACGCTCTGTGCTCGTTGGCACCACGAGGGCGGCATGACCCCAGGCTCTGGACGTTGCGCGCCCTGGCGGCCGACAGCAGCTTTTGGCGGGCAAACAAAAAGGATGCCGAGGCATCCTTTCTTGTCTTCGTGGAGAGGGTCAGCTTTTCAGCCATTTGCGAATGCGGTTGGCATCGCCGATGGGGGTGCGTTTGCCCACGGAGTTGAGCAGCACTATGGCGAGCTCCTGACGGTCCGGCTTGGCACGCATCAGCAGGCAGCGGCCCGCCTCGTCGGTGTAGCCGGTCTTGGAGAGTCGCACGTCCCAGTCCGGGTTCTTCACCAGGGGATTGGTGTTGTTGAACATCAGGCTGTAGGCGGGGGTGCTGAAGCGCATCTCCTTGTTGGTGTCTTGGGTGAACTGGCGGATCAGCGGCTGGCGATAGGCGGCGGCGATGAGCCTGGCCAGATCCCGGGCGGTGGAGACGTTGCGGGTCGACAGGCCGGTGGAGTCGTAGAAACGGCTGTTGCGCATGCCAAGCTGTCTGGCCTTGTTGTTCATGGCGCGAATGAAGGCCGAGCGGCCACCCGGATAGTGGCGGGCGAGGGCAGAGGCCATGCGATTCTCGGAGGACATCAGCGCCAGGTGCAGGGCGTCACGGCGGCTCACCTTGGTGCCCATGCGCACCCGGGAGTAGGTGTGCTTGAGGTTGTCCCTGTCGTTCTGATCTATGGTCAGGGTCTGATTGAGGTTCTGGCGGGCATCCAGCACCACCAGGGCCGTCATCAGCTTGGTGAGGGAGGCGATGGGGCGCACCTGGGCAGGGTTCTTCTGATAGAGGGTCTTGCCCGTGTTGATGTCCATCACCAGGGCACTGCCTGATTTCAGTTGCAGCTTGGCCGGGTTGGGCGCCGCCAGGGCTGCCTGCGATCCGAGCAGTCCCATCAATCCACATACCAGCGCGATTGCGCGAATCCGACACCCCATACAACCGACTCCATCCACAGCGAAAAAAGGCGCTAGATTCACTCATTTTTGCCCTCGCTTTACAAGAGCGGGAGGGCGGAATTCGCCACTATTTCCATAAAAAAGGGCCGCCTCTCGGCGACCCCTGTGATTTCTCTCAGTCCCTGGAGACGTGGACCTTGCGTTTGCTCAGCCAGCGCCAGACCAGCGCTATCAAGCCGCCGACCAGCAGCACCAGGGGCAGGCAGAGGATGATGCTGAGGAACTGGGACTCATACTGCGCGGCCAGCTTGGTGTGGCTCAGGTAGTAACCCAGCCCGACCAGGGGGCAGATCCACATGATGGAGCTGATGAGGTTGACCACCAGGAAGCGGCCCTGGGGTATCTCGTTGGCGCCGACTATGTAGGGGTAGGCGGTGCGCACGAAGGCGATATAGCGGGCGGTGATCAGGGTGATGATGCCGTACTTGTTGAGCAGGTAGTGCACCTTCTCCTTGTGCTTCTCATCCAGGTGGGACATCAGCCTGTGGTACATCTGGGTGTGGCCGAGGAAGCGCCCCTGCATGTAGCCGAGCCAGGTGCCGACGAAGGTCGCCAGGATCAGCAGCGGGATGACGGCGAGCGGCAGTACCCCTTGATAGATGAGCACGCCGGTCAGGATCAGCAGGGTGTCACCGGGCAGGAAGGCGGTCGGGATGAAGCCATTTTCCAGCACCAGGAAGGTCAGCAGGACTATGTAGACCATGAAGACCATCTTGGGGTCGGACAGGGTCGCCAGATCCTGATTAATGAAGGCGTGAGCCAGGTGGTAAAACTGCTCCATACATGCAAACTCCGCAGGTTAGCTGGGTTGGTCGGTCAAGGGCATGGCAAGCACCTTGTCGATGCGCAGGCCGTCCATATCCACGATTTCCAGTTGCCACTGTTCCAGGGTGACCAGGTCTCCGGTCTGGGGAAGGCGGCCAAGGAGCAGCATGATAAGCCCTCCGAGGGTGTGATAGTGATGTTTTTCTTCTTCCGGCAGGCGAACCAGTTCCAGACAGTCCTTCAATTCCGGCAGCGGGATCAGGCCGTCGAGCAGCCAGCTGCCATCGGCACGCTGGAAGGCCCAGTTGTCCTCCCCGTCTTCCTGCTGGAAGTCGCCCGCCAGGGTTTCCAGCAGATCCTGCTGGGTGACCAGCCCCTGCAGCTCGCCGTATTCATCCACCACCAGCACCATGTGCTCGGCGTGGGCGCGGAAGTGGTTGAGCAGCTCCAGGCCGTTGAGGGTCTCCGGCAACAGGCTGCCGTCCTGGGTCAGGGCCGCCAGATCGATGGGCTCCCCCTTGATGTAGGCGTGCAGCACCTTGCTGACGTTGAGGATGCCCACCAGATCAGAGAGGCTGCCGTCACAGACCGGGAAGAAACTGTGGCGATACTCCACCAGGCGCTGCAGGTTGGTCTCGAGCGGCAGGGAGAGATCCAGATAGCGGATGTCGCTGCGGGGCACCATCAGGGAGGAGAGGCTGCGTTCGTCGAGGCGGAACACGTTCCGCAACATGGTGTGCTCGTGATCCTCGATGATCCCGGCCTCGGAGCCTTCCACCAGCATGGCGTGGATCTCCTCCTGGGTGACGTTGTTGCTGTTGTTCTGATCGACCCGCAGCAGACGCAGGCTGGCGTTGGTGGAGGCAGAGAGCAGCCAGACGAAGGGGCGGGTCAGGGTCGCCAGCCAGAGCATGGGGCGGGCCACCAGGCAGGCAATGCGCTCGGCATTGAGCTGACCGAGGCGCTTGGGCACCAGTTCCCCCACCACGATGGAGAGGTAGGTCACCAGCACCACGACGATCACGGTGGCGATCAGGCTGCTGCTCTTGGGAGGGAGGCCCCACTCCTGCAACCACTGTGCGAAGGGCTGGGCAAGCAGGGACTCGCCATAGATGCCGTTGAGCAGGCCTATGCTGGTGATGCCGATCTGGACGGCGGAGAGGAAATGGGTCGGATTCTCCCCCAGCTTGAGGGCGATGGCGGCAGAGCGGCTTCCCTCGCTGGCCATCTTGCTGAGACGGGCCTTGCGTGCGGTGACGATGGCGATTTCCGACATGGCGAAGACGCCATTGAGCAAAATCAATCCAAGCAGGATCAATATTTCCATACTGCAGCAGCACTCCCGGTAGAAAAGATCGCTGGCAGTGTAATGAATTTGCGGGCGCAGCGCTTGTGAAAGGAGGTGATTTGGCCCGTGAATTTTTCAATTTCTCCCGCTGCAAGGGGGCGTGAGCCCCTCACGGCGTCGTCGTCATGCTGGTTGCTGCACGATACAAGCGGGCTTGCCATCCGGGGGCGGAAAATGAAAAGCCCCCGATAGACGGGGGCTTTTTGCGCTCGGGAGGGGCACTTAAAGGGCGGCGATCTCGGCCTGCTGGGCTTCCAGCTTGGTCAGCTGGAGACGGTAATCTTCCAGCTTCTCGCGCTCCTTGGCGATGACGGCTTCCGGCGCCTTGGCGACGAAGGCCTCGTTGCCGAGCTTGCCTTCGATGCGACCGCACTCGCCGACCAGCTTGGCGACCTCTTTGGCCAGACGGGCCAGTTCGGCCTCCTTGTCGATGAGGCCCGCCATCGGGATCATCAGCTCGGTGGCACCGATCAGCTTCTTCACCGACAGGGGGGCGACTTCACCTTCGCCAAGCACGCGGATGGACTCCATACGGGCCAGGGACTTGAGGAAGGCCTCGTTGTCACCGGCACGCTGGCTATCCTTGCCATCGCACTTGAGCAGCACGTTGAGGGCCACGCTCGGCGCCACGTTCATCTCGGCGCGGATGTTGCGGATGCCGACGATGAACTCCTTCACCCACTCCTGATCCGCCATGGCGGCTTCGTCTACCTTGGCGGCATCGAACTCCGGGAAGGCCTGCAGCATGATGGTGTCGGCGTTGACACCGGTCAGCGGGGCCACCGACTTCCAGATGGTCTCGGTGATGAAGGGGATGATGGGATGCGCCAGACGCAGCAGGGTCTCCAAAACAGTCACGAGCGTGTGACGGGTGGCGCGCTGCTCGGCCTCCGAGCCCTTGCCCAGCACCGGCTTGGTCAGCTCCAGATACCAGTCGCAGAACTGGTTCCAGATAAATTCGTACAAGACGCCTGCCGCGATATCGAAGCGGTAGGTATCGAGCGCGGTACGGAAGTCACGGATGGCCAGCTGCAGCTGGGACTGGATCCAGCGATCCGCCAGGCTGAACTGCATCTCGCCGCCGTGCAGGCCGCAATCCTGATCCTCGGTGTTCATCAGCACATAGCGGGAGGCGTTCCACAGCTTGTTGCAGAAGTTGTTGTAGCCATCCAGGCGCTTCATGTCCCAGTTGATGTCACGACCTGTAGAGGCCAGCGCCGCCAGGGTGAAGCGCAGGGCGTCGGTACCGTGGGCCTCGATCCCTTCCGGGAACTGCTTGGCGGTGCGCTTGCCGATCTTCTCGGCCATCTGCGGCTGCATCATGTTGCCGGTGCGCTTCTCCAGCAGATCTTCCAGGGAGATGCCGTCGATCATGTCGAGGGGGTCCAGCACGTTGCCCTTGGACTTGGACATCTTCTGGCCTTCTTCGTCACGGATAAGGCCTGTGATGTAGACGGTCTTGAACGGGACCTGCGGCTGGCCGTTCTCGTCCTTGATGAAGTGCATGGTCATCATGATCATCCGGGCAATCCAGAAGAAGATGATGTCGAAGCCGCTCATCAGCACGTCGGTCGGGTGAAAGGTCTTGAGCGCCTCTGTGTTGTTCGGCCAGCCCAGGGTGGAGAAGGTCCACAGAGCGGAGCTGAACCAGGTGTCGAGCACGTCTTCGTCCTGACGCAGCACGGTCACGGACGGGATGCTGTGCTTGGCACGCACTTCCGCCTCGTCACGGCCCACGTAGACGTTGCCGGCGTCGTCATACCAGGCCGGGATGCGGTGGCCCCACCACAGCTGACGGGAGACGCACCAGTCCTGAATGTCGCGCATCCAGGAGAAGTACATGTTTTCGTACTGTTTCGGCACGAACTGGATGCGGCCATCTTCCACCGCCTCGATGGCGGTCTTGGCCATGGGCGCCACGCGCACGTACCACTGGTCGGTCAGCATGGGCTCGATGGGCACGCCGCCGCGATCGCCGTAGGGCTGCTGCAGCACGTGATCCTTGATCTCGGCCAGCAGCCCCAGCTCGTCCAGCTTGGCGACGATGGCCTTGCGGGCGGCGAAGCGCTCCATGCCGGCGAACTCGGTCGGCAGGGCGGCGTCATAGGCGGTGCTGGGGTTGCCGTTGGTGTCGACCACTTCGGCCTCGGCGCGCACGTGGGCGTCCAGGGTGAAGATGTTGATCATCGGCAGGTTGTGGCGCTTGCCCACTTCGTTGTCGTTGAAGTCGTGAGCCGGGGTGATCTTCACGCAGCCGGTGCCCTTCTCCATGTCGGCGTGTTCGTCGGCGACGATGGGGATCAGGCGGTTCACCAGCGGCAGCAGTATGTGCTGGCCGATCAGCGCCTTGTAGCGCGGGTCTTCCGGGTTCACTGCCACGGCGGTATCGCCCAGCATGGTCTCCGGACGGGTGGTGGCGACGATCAGGTGATCCTGGCCCTCGGCAGTCTTGGCGCCGTTGGCCAGGGGATAGCGCAGGTGCCACATGTGGCCCTTGATCTCGCGGTTTTCCACTTCCAGGTCGGAGATGGCGGTGTTGAGCTTGGGATCCCAGTTCACCAGACGCTTGCCGCGGTACATCAGGCCATCTTCGTAGAGACGCACGAACACTTCCTGGACGGCGCTCGAGAGGCCCTCATCCATGGTGAAGCGCTCGCGCTCCCAATCCACGGAGTCGCCCAGACGACGCATCTGGCGGGTGATGGTGCCGCCGGACTCTTCCTTCCACTGCCAGATCTTGTCGATGAAGGCATCACGGCCGTAGTCGTGACGGGTCTTGCCCTCTTCGGCGGCGATCTTGCGCTCAACCACCATCTGGGTGGCGATACCGGCATGGTCGGTACCCGCCTGCCACAGGGTGTTCTTGCCCTGCATGCGGTTGTAGCGGATCAGGGTGTCCATCAGGGTCTGCTGGAAGGCGTGACCCATGTGCAGGCTGCCGGTGACGTTCGGCGGCGGGATCATGATGCAGAAGGAGTCTTTGCTGGTGTCGCCGTGGGGCTTGAAGTAACCCTGGGCTTCCCAGTGCTGATAGAGCGCCTGTTCGATGGCGTTGTGATTAAAAGTCTTTTCCATGGTCTCGCCGTATTCTGGATGGATGGAGTCTGGTGTTGGGTCGTCGTGGATCGAAGGTGGCGCAGTCAGGGCTGCGCCGGATCCGGTGCGGCAAGGACGGGCTGATCCCTCATCTCGAGGGTGTGGCCCGCCTGGCGATAGTGCTTGTAGCGCTCGCGGGCTTGCTGCTTTTGCGTTTCGTCAGTGGGGACAAAATCTACCACTTGAGCGAAGTGTCCTGCAAACAAAGGTGTCTGCTCGGCCAGGTTGATGAGGCGGGCATAGCGCCGCTTCGGTGGCTGATGGCCTATCTCCACCGGGGCCTGGCCGCTCTCCCCCTGCAACTGGTGCGGCACGAAACGATCCGGCGGCAGTTGCCACAGCAGCTCGTCCAGGCGCAGGGCCTGAGCCTCGTCGTTGCAAAACAGATAGAGGTGGCCGGCACTCCAGCCATCGGCTGCCAGCTGGCAGGCGAGGCGCTCGACCGCAGACGCCTGAGCGTCGTCCGGCTCACTCATCAGGTAAAAGGTCACTTGGCTCATCAGGTTGGTCCCGTTTGGCTGTGACGGACAGCGATTGGCCGTCTGCAGGGCGCCGTGCCAGGCACGGTCTTCCCGGATTCTCTCAATGAAACAAGGAAGAGGCGAGCCTCTTCCTTGTGGTACCACTCCCCTGATGCGGGCATCCGAAGAGAGGGGTTACTCCTTGTCTTCGACGTCCGCCACGCCGGCTCGATTGAGCAGGAACTGGGTGAGCAGCGGCACGGGGCGACCGGTGGAGCCTTTATCCTTGCCGCTCTTCCAGGCGGTCCCTGCGATATCCAGGTGGGCCCAGTTGTACTTCTTGGTGAAGCGCGACAGGAAGGCGGCGGCCGTGATGGTGCCGGCCGGACGGCCGCCGATGTTGGCCATGTCCGCAAACGGGCTCTCCAGCTGCTCCTGATACTCGTCGAACAGGGGCAGACGCCAGGCGCGGTCACCGGCCTGCTCGGAGGCGTTGAGCAGCTCGTGGGCCAAAGGGTTGTGGTTCGCCAGCAGACCCGAGGTGTGGTGACCCAGGGCGATGATGCAGGCGCCGGTCAGGGTCGCCACGTCGATCACGGTCTCGGGATCGTAGCGGTCCACATAGGTGAGGGCATCGCACAGCACCAGGCGACCCTCGGCGTCGGTGTTGAGCACCTCGACGGTCTGGCCGGACATGGTGGTGAGGATGTCACCTGGGCGATAGGCGTTGCCGCCCGGCATGTTCTCGCAGCCTGCCAGCACGCCGATGACGTTGATGGGCAGCTGCAACTGGGCCAGGGCATGCATGGTGCCGAGCACGGAGGCGGCGCCGCCCATGTCGTACTTCATCTCGTCCATGCCGTCCGCCGGCTTGATGGAGATGCCGCCGGAGTCGAAGGTCAGCCCCTTGCCCACCAGCACTATGGGCTTGGCGTCGGCGTTGCCCTTGTACTCTATGATGGCCATCATGGCTTCGTTCTCGGAGCCGCGGGCCACCGCCAGATAGGAGTTCATGCCGAGTTCGGCCATCTCCTGCTCGCCGATCACCTTGGTGGTGATGTTGTCATAGGCATCCGCCAGACGGCGGGCCTGGGAGGCGAGGTAGGCCGGATTGCAGACGTTGGGCGGCATGTTCGCCACGTCGCGGCAGATGCGCACCCCTTTGGCCACGGCCAGGCCGTGGGTGATGGCGCGCTCGCCTATGGTCAGTTCCCGACGGGTCGGCACGTTGAAGACCAGCTTGCGCAACGGGCGGCGTGGCTCGGCCTTGTTGGTCTTGAACTGATCGAAGCTGTAGAGGCCCGCCTTGGTGGTTTCCACCGCCTGACGCACCTTCCAGTAGGTATCCCGACCCTTGACGTGCAGCTCGGTCAGGAAGCAGACAGCCTCCATGGAGCCTGTCTCGTTCAGGGTGGTGATGGTCTTGTTGATGATCTGCTTGTACTGGCGTTCGTCGAGTTCCCGCTCCTTGCCGCAACCGACCAGCAGCACGCGCTCGCTGAGCACGCCCGGTACTTGATGCAGCAACAGCATCTGGCCTGGTTTGCCTTCCAGATCGCCGCGGCGCAGCAGCGAGCTGAGGTAGCCGTCGCTGATCTTGTCCAGCTGTTCGGCAACCGGAGAGAGGCGGCGAGGCTCAAATACGCCGACCACGACGCAGGCGCTGCGTTGCTTCTCAGGACTGCCACTCTTTACACTGAACTCCATGGAATCTCCTACATCCTAAAGACAAAAGGCACCATTTATTGAATAATGCGGTGCTTGTTGGGGTATCAGAGGCGGAGCGAACAGCCACAGGCTCCGCAGTTCAAACTGGTAAAAATCCAATATAGGGCCCTATTTTTCAGGCATTCGACTAAAAACACAAGTTTACTTGGGAATGACTGTGATCGTTTTCCGATATTTGTTCAGGGAGACCCTGAAAACCCAGCTGGCGGTGCTGTTCGTACTGCTGCTTATCTTCGTCAGCCAGCAATTTATCCAGATCATTGGCGATGCCGCCGATGGCGAGGTGCCGACGCGCCTGGTTTCCACCCTCTTGCTGCTCAACCTGCCGAATATGGCCCTGTTGATGCTGCCTATCAGTCTGTTTTTAGCCATTCTGTTTGCTCACGGTCGTTTGTATGCGGAAAGCGAGATGACGGTGATGCATGCGGTGGGCTTCAGCCACCGCTTCGTGATGGGCAGCGCCCTGCTGCTGGCCCTGCTGACGGCCGCCGTGGCGGTCTTCAACACCGGCTGGATAGCCCCCCAGGCCAAGGAGCGCGAGTACCAGGTGATCGACGAGTTCAAGGCCGATCCCGGTATCTCCTTCCTGCAGGCCGGTCGTTTCATGGAGCTCGACAAGGGGCGTCTGGTGGCCTACATCCAGGATCTGAATGACAAGGGCTCCGAGTTGCAGAAGATCTTCGTGCTGCAGCGGGCCGAAGGGGGCTCGCCCCCTTCCGTGGTGGTGGCCAACGAGGGACAGGTGACCGCCGACAGCAACGGCCTGCAGTGGCTGACCCTGAAGGATGGCTCCCGTTACGAGGGCCAGTTCACCGGCAAGCAGTTCCAGGTCTCTGATTTCAGCGAATACAGCCTGGTGATCCGTCAGCAGGAGATGGAGCGCTCCAACCGCAAGGCGGCGGCCAAGCCGACCCTGGAGCTGCTCGGTACCCAGAGCAACCAGCTGATGGCCGAGTTGCAGTGGCGTTTGTCGCTGCCCCTCTCCATCCTGGTGCTCACCTTCCTGGTGGTGCCGCTGGCCAGGGTCAACCCGCGGCAGGGGCGTTACGCCAAGCTGCTGCCGGCCATACTGCTCTATCTCTCCTATTTCCTGCTGCTCAGCGCCGCCCGGTCGGCCATCGACAGCGGGCGTCTGCCCCACTGGCCCGGCATGTTCCTGGTGCCACTGGTCTATCTGCTGCTGATCGGGCTGCCGCTCAACCTGCAGGGCACCAGCTGGTGGAACGGGGTCAAGAGTCACTTTGTCAAAGGCAAGTCAGCATGATGCTGCAACCTGGGAGTCTCTGCTGATGTTTGGCATTCTCGATAGACATGACAGTCGGGTCATTTTTGATGCCGATCTGGTGCACCGTATTGCAGGAGAAATCAGCATGAAGCGACAAGATAGGGGGCTCGGCTGATGTTTGGCATTCTCGATAGATATATCGGCAGGGTCATCTTCATGTCGATCCTGCTGTGCGAACTGACCCTGGTCGGGCTGGCGGCGCTCATCAAGTATGTGGAGCAGTTGAAAGCCGTGGGGGAGGGCAACTACGACATGCTCAATGCCCTCTATTTCGTGCTGCTCTCCATGCCCAAGGAGGCGGTGCTCTTCTTCCCGCTGGCCGCCTTGCTGGGTGGCCTCATCGGTCTCGGCCAGCTGGCCACCAGCTCGGAGCTGGTGGTGATGCAGGCGGCGGGCCGCTCCAAGATCAGCATCGTCATGGCGGCGCTCAAGACGGCTATCCCCCTGATGCTGCTGGTGGGCCTGATGGGCGAGTACGTAGCCCCGGCCGCCAAGCGGATGGCGGATGACATCAAGGCGGGTGCCATGTCGGAAGGGCGACTCACCGTCTCGGCCTACGGGGTCTGGGCGCGGGATGGCAACAACTTCGTCAACATCAACGGAGTGCGCAACGACGGCGCCCTGACCGGCATCACCCTGTATCGTTTCACCCCGTCCCGCAACCTGATCGACGTGGTCCAGGCGCAGGAGGGGGTGTTCGAGCAGCATCACTGGCTGCTCAAGCAGGTGCACATCACCCGTTTCGACGATCCCAAGCAGATCCTGGACGAGAAACATGCCGAGATGGCGTGGCAGTCCGAGCTGACCCCCAAGCAGCTGGGGGTGGTGAGCATAGATCCCGAGAACCTGCCCATCTCGGGACTGCGGGACTACATCGGCTATCTGGATGCCAACAAGCAGGATGCCGGGCGCTACAAGCTGGAGATGTGGCGCAAGCTGCTGTCGCCGCTCTCTGTGGTGGCCATGATCTTGCTCGCCTCCTCCTTCATCTTCGGCCCGCTGCGCTCGGTGAGCATGGGGGCCCGGATGCTGATGGGGATCATGACCGGCTTCGCGGTCTATGTGAGCGATCGGGTGTTCGGCCCGGTCAGCCTGGTGTATGCGGTGCCGCCCATTCTGGCCGCCGTTGCGCCCAGCCTGCTGTTCGGCGGCATCTCCTTCTATATCCTGAGCCGCAAGCAGTAGCGGCCTGTATTGGCCAACAAGAAGGGCACCCACTGGGTGCCCTTCTTGTTTCTCATCTCGTACTCACCAGGTCACTTGTTCAGCTGCTCCAGGTTCTCCTGCTTGCTCAGTACCACCACTTCACACTCGGCCCAGATGTCCTGGAAGGCGCGGGGCCGCTCGCGATTGAACACGCACATCAGGTTGCCGAGGCCGAAGGCCGAGGTCGCGAGCCGGATCAGGGCCTGGGTGATGCGAATGTTGCTGCCGTCCAGATTCTGGATGCGCAGACGCCAGGCGCGCATGCCTATGGTCTGGCCGGCACGGGTCCAGAACCAGGTGTAGAAGCCGCAGATCACCAGGGCGAGCCAGGCGCTGTAGAGAGGGCTGGTCAGCAGCCAGGCCGCATCCTTGCCCTCGGGGACTGTCGCCATCCCGGTGGCCAGCAGCAGTTGCGCCACTCCCATGCCGATGAAACCGGCGATGATCAGCAAGGCGATGACCACCAGGTAGTCATAGAGCAGGGCACCCAGGCGCCGCAGCAGGCCGGCCGAAGGGTGCTGGGGGGGAGGCTGGAGAGAGGAGGGGGTCTTGCGCTTGGCCATGATGATTATTCCATTAATATGATGCGGGCATTCTATGTAACTGGCCGAACATCGGCAAGGCGTTGAATAATTGAGCAAACGACGGCCGCGCAAGAAAAACACCTTGCATGCCAAAACGCCATTCGTATAATCCCTCGCAGTTGCCCGGGTGGCGAAATCGGTAGACGCAGCGGATTCAAAATCCGCCGTTGCAAGACGTGTCGGTTCGAGTCCGACCCCGGGCACCATTCAGATTCCATGACAAAAGGCCATCCTCGCGGATGGCCTTTTGTTTTTCCGGGTGGTCTCGATACTTGTCCCCTCAGACCCTCAGACCCTCAGACCCTCAGACCCTCAGACCCTCGGATCCTCAGTCGATATTCTGCGCGATGCGCCACAGCACGCCGGAGGGGTCGTACAGGCAGAACTCCTTCATGCGCCAGGGCTGGGTGACGATCTCGGTCACCTTGACGCCGTAGCGGCTGGCGACCTGGCTCGCCTCCACCTGGGCCCGCCAGGCGCTTACGTCCTCCACCAGGATGTGCATCATGAAGTGCTCGGCCAGCGCCTCGTGGTAATGATCCTGCAGCAGGAAGCTCGCCTCCCCGACATGGAAGTAGGCCACCCCGTCGCCGTCGGAGGCCAGGGTGAACCCGAGATCCTGATAGAACTGCCTGGAGAGGCTGAAGTCGCGGGCAGGCACGAATGCCTTGATTTCGGTCACGGTGAGATTGGGCATGGGTTCCTCGTTCGGGTGACAGGGCAAACCTGGTTGCGCCAGTATGGCCCGAAAGATCGGGGGCAGGCCAGATCCGGCGCTGCATCCCCCTCTGTGATCCCCTCCTTCCCCTCGGATGGGTGAATCGCCCCCGCTGTCATCATTTGATTATTTAATGCAAACGCATCTTTCATTTGTTCAATAAATGATCTCGAGGGCAAAACGGGCCCCCGTTGCCCCGGGATCCTCCCCGTTTGGGCGCCCAGTTGCCATCTTGGTGCAGTTGCCCGGCACTGCACAGCCGAAGTGCGCCTCCCTTACTGATAGTGGGCAGGATGCGCCAATATGGTGCATCAAATGGAGTAACCAAAGTCAAGCAATTGAAAATAAAGGATTATATTTTTTGGCCTGCTTTATGCTTTAGATAACCCAGGTCGCCATGAAGAGCCCGCCGCGTCATGCCCGAGGGGGTGGGCAAGCTGGATGTGACGATGCGTGCAAGTGGCCAAGTTTGACATTCATATCAGGAAATGGACCCGGCCGGGTGCCGGGACGACAAGGAGAGGGCTGTATGTTCAAGAGACTCGTAATGACTGGCCTGCTGGCGCTGAGCGCCACCATGGCCGCCCCAGGTTGGGCCGAAGAGGTGGCCGCGCAGGCCGAGGTGGTGCAGGCTGCCGCGACCGTGACCATCAACAAGGGGGACAACACCTGGCTGATGCTGGCGTCCGCCCTGGTGATCCTGATGTCCATCCCGGGGCTGGCCCTGTTCTACGGTGGCCTGGTGCGCGCCAAGAACATGCTGAGCGTGCTGATGCAGGTGTTCACCCTGTTCTGCCTGATCACCGTGCTCTGGGTCATCTACGGCTATTCGCTGACCTTCACCGAGGGCGGGGCCTTCTACGGTTCCTTCGACAAGCTCTTGCTGGTCGGGGTGACGCCTGAGTCGATCGCCGCCACCTTCAGCAAGGGGGTGGGGATCAGCGAGTTCATCTATGTGGTGTTCCAGGGGGCCTTTGCCGCCATCACCTGCGGGCTCATCGTCGGTGCCTTCGCCGAGCGGATGAAGTTCTCTGCCGTGCTGCTGTTCGCCGTGATCTGGTTCACCTTCGCCTACATTCCGATGGCGCACATGGTGTGGTACTGGGCCGGTCCGGATGCCTACACGGATGCCGCCGCCGCCGAGGCTGCCGGTGCCACCGCAGGCTATCTGTTCCAGCACGGCGCCCTCGATTTCGCCGGCGGTACTGTGGTGCACATCAACGCGGCGGTCGCCGGTCTGGTCGGTGCCTTCATGGTGGGCAAGCGGGTTGGCTACGGTCGTGATCCCATGGCTCCCCACAGCCTGACCATGACCATGATAGGGGCCGCCCTGCTCTGGTTCGGCTGGTTCGGCTTCAACGCCGGCTCCGCGCTGGAAGCCAACGGCACGGCCGCCCTGGCCTTCGTCAACACCTGGCTGGCGCCAGCGGGTGCGGCGCTCTCCTGGACCTTGGCCGAATGGGTGATGAAGGGTCGTCCCTCCCTGCTGGGTGCCGTGTCCGGTGCGGTAGCGGGCCTGGTGGCCATCACTCCTGCCGCCGGTTTCGTCGGTGTCGGTGGTGCCCTCATCATAGGTCTGCTGAGCGGTGTGGCCGGTCTGTGGGGGGTGCATGGCCTCAAGCGCCTGCTGGGGGCCGATGACAGCCTGGACGTGTTCGGCCTGCACGGGGTGTGCGGTATCCTGGGGGCCGTGCTGACCGGGGTGTTCGCCAGCCCGGATCTGGGTGGCACCGGGGTGTGGGACTATGTGACCAACCAGGTGGCCGAGGGCTACTCCATCCTGACCCAGGTGAAGATCCAGGTCATAGGTGTGCTGGTGACGGTGGCATGGACTGCCCTGGTCTCCGCCGTGGCCTACAAGCTGGTGGATCTGCTGATTGGCCTGCGGGTCAAGGAAGATGCCGAGCGGGAAGGGCTGGATGTCACCAGCCATGGGGAGAAAGCCTACAGCCTGTGATCCCCTCAGACGCCCGTTTACCACCTGCCGCCGGCCTTGTCCGGCGGTTTTTTTATGGCGCCCCATGAGGCGCCCCCCATCCAGCGTGCTCTGATCCTGCCTGCCGTTATTTCCTTCCAGGGATGTTTTATGCCTGCAATTTGGCCGGATCTCCGCTAAACTCTGCCACCCTTTATTTGGGGTAGCCGGGTCAGCCCTGCTTCCACCCTTTCTTCTATGCCTTCGGAGCCGCTCATGCCGTTAGTGGGACACCAACATCAGATCGATATTCTGGAACTGACCGACAAGGGGGATGGCAAGGGTCGCCTGTTCGATCGCCCCCTGTTTGTCGAGGGTCTGCTGCCCGGTGAGCAGGCGCTGGTCGAGTTGACCGAGGTCAAGCCGAACTATCTGCACGGCAAGCTGGTCGAGCTGACCCAGCCGTCCGCCGACAGGGTTCCCGATTTCTGCCCCAACACCGAGTGCGGCGGCTGCCAGGTGCGCCCGCTGGCCTATCCGGCCCAGCTCAAGCTGAAACAATCCCTGGTGCAGAGCGCGCTGGAGCAGGTCGGGCTGGGTGAGACCCAGGTCAACCCCATCCTCGGCATGGACAGCCCCTTCGCCTACCGCAACAAGGCGCAGTACGCCGTGCGTGGCAGCGAGGCGGGCGCCGAGATCGGCTTCTATCGCAAGCACTCCCACGATCTCATCACCGCCGACGACTGCGCGGTGCAGGACTCCCTGCACGTGGAGCTCAATGCCCGGGTGCGCGGCTGGATGCGCGAGCACGACATCGCCGCCTATGACGAGGTGGCTCACACCGGCTGCGTGCGCAACCTGATGACCCGCAAGGGCTTCAAGAGCGGCGAGCTGATGGTGGTGCTGGTGACCCTGGGCGAGGCGCTGCCCTTCGAGGCCGAACTGCTGGCGGCCCTGAGGGATCTGCCCATCACCACGCTGGTGCAGAACATCAATGACGAGCGCACCAACCGCATCCTGGGGACGAGCAACCGGGTGCTGCTGGGGGAAGGGGTGATCCGCGACAAGATCCACGAGCTCGCGTTCGAGATCTCGCCCCTCTCCTTCTTCCAGAACAATCCGAGCCAGACCGATGTGCTCTACTCCAAGGCGCTGGAATACAGCGAGCTGACCGGCAACGAGACGGTGTTCGACATCTATTGCGGCATCGGCACCATCTCCCTGTTCCTGGCTGGCAAGGCCGCCAAGGTGGTGGGCATAGAGTCGGTGGAGAGCGCCATCAGCGACGCCCGCCGCAACGCCGCGCTGAACGGCATAGAGCACACCGAATTCCACGTGGGCAAGGCCGAGCAACTGATGCCCGAGCTGCACGCCCAGGGCGTGACCGCCGATGTGGTGGTGATGGATCCGCCCCGCAAGGGTTGTGACAAGGCGGTGCTGCAGACCCTGGTCGCCATGGCGCCGCGCCGTCTGGTCTATGTCTCCTGCAACCCCCAGACCCTGGCCCGGGATCTCGCCTGGCTGGTCAAGCAGGGCTTCGTGCTGGACGAGGTGCAGCCGGTGGACATGTTCCCGCACTCCATGCACGTGGAAGCGGTCGCCCGCCTGAGCCTGCCGGCGCAAGCCTGATCGGACATTGGTGTGGAGAGATTGACATCTTCCTCCTCCATCCCATGCACGTGGAAGTGGTCGCCCGTCTGAGCCTGCCGGCGCAAGGCTGAGTGGGCTGCCGTGCCACGAGAGCATGGCATTAGCCAGATGGCTCTGATAAAAACGACTCCAAATGGAGTCGTTTTTTTATGGCCGTGGAGCGGCATGACAACCAGGCAGGGAGAGCGGGGTGATGATTCGTTTGGCGGACGTGGAGGATGCGGCGGCGCTGGATCACTTCTTTGGGCAGCTGGATCGGGAGACCCGCTTCATGCTTTATGAGGCGGGGGAGCGCCCCTCAAATATCGAGGGGCAGCGCCAGCGGCTCGAGGCCATGGCGGCGGTCCCCAATCAGGCCATGTGGCTGCTGGTGCTGGCCGAAGAGGTGCAGGGGTTTGCCGTGCTCATCGGTGGCGGCCTGGCGCGCAACCGCCACTGCGCCCTGGTGGTGATGGGATTGCGGTCGAGTGCGCGCGGCCAGGGCTGGGGCGAGCGGCTGCTGCGTACCCTGATCGCGAGTGCGCCGGAGTGCGGCATCAGCAGACTGGAGCTGGGGGTGATGGCCCATAACGAGGTGGCTCATTCACTTTATCGCAAGTGCGGTTTTCTGGATGAGGGGCTGCGGCGGCAGGCGTATCGGCTGGACGAGGGCTATGTCGACGAGATCAGCATGGGGCTGCTGTTGCCGCTCACGGCCCCATGACTCCGCTGGGCCCGTGAGGCTGGTTCGGCGCACGCGATTGGGGCAGGCTGTAGCGGGAGAATAATAGAGACGAGGAGGGGCCCATGAAGGGGATTTTGCTGCGTTGGCTGGCTCGCTACGATGCCTGGTGCCAGGAGTGGGGACTCATCCCGGAGAACCGGCGCTGCTGCGCGCCGGTGCGTCATGATGAGGACGAGAAAGCCTCGGACAGGGGCGAAGACGGCCTCACTGAACATTGCGCGTCACGGCGCCGTTGACGCTGTTGTAGTCGAAAGAGAGACCCTCAGGGTAGGCCGGGAAGCGGCCAATGGAGTCGCGCAGGGTATAGCGGCAGTTGCTGTGTTCTAGGCCTCCAGCCTCTGTTTGATCGTATGCAGGGATGAGTTGCGAAATATAATCTGGTTCGGCACCTGTTTTATCTTCATCCGCCACTGTTTGTTCTGTATCGAGTAGTCCGGTGAAGAGAAGCTCGCAGTCTGCTCTGCTGTTGACAGATATTTCATTGCTTTTTCCGCCAGGGAAAATGGTGTCAATCCCCATACCAGGTCGATTTTCATCGGTCCCTACTGGCCAGCCATAGTGGTTGATGTCGAGATCCTGCTTGCCCATGCCGCTAAAGTTATAGAGTGCCAGCGGCTCCCCCTTCACCTTGACCGCCCAGCCAGCATGGGCGAGCTGCACGGCGCTGGCAAAACCGCCCGCGGTCGCAGAGACGCTGCTCTTTAGCGCATCGTCCTGGATGTTGATGAAGCGGGGCAGGGCGGTGACGGCGAGTATGGCCAGCACGACGATGACCAGCACCAGTTCTAGCAGGGTAAAGCCGTGGGAAAGGTGTTTTGGCATGGAATCAACCCATTGAGTACGACAAACAGGTAAGCGCGACATGGAACTGATAGACACCCACTGCCACCTCGATTTTCCGGTGTTCGATGACGATCGGGAGGCATTGCTGGCCCAGTGGCGCCAGCTGGGGGTGGGGGAGTATATCATCCCCGCCGTGGGGGAGGAAAACTGGGGGCGGGTGATGGCGCTGGCCGAGCGCCATCACGGCATTCGCTATGGTCTGGGGGTGCATCCCTGGTATGTGGGGGCCCAGACGGAGGGGGCGCTGGCAAGGCTGGAGGCCCTGCTGGCGGGCAAACCCAGGGGGCTGGTGGCCATCGGCGAATGCGGGCTGGACTTGCGCACCCAGGTGCCCCAGGAGGGGCAGCTTGAACTGTTCGAGGCGCAGGTGAGGCTGGCCATGGCCCATGATCTGCCTCTCATCGTCCACTCGGTGCGGGCCAACGACACTGTCGCCAAGATCCTGCGGCGCTTCAAACCGGCGAGGGGGGGCGTCATCCACGCCTTCAGCGGCTCCCTGCATCAGGCCGAGGCGTTCTGGCAACTGGGCTTCAGGCTGGGGATCGGGGGAGTCATCAGCTATGAGCGGGCCAACAAGACCCGGGAGGCGATCCGCGCCATGCCGCTGGAGGCCTTGTTGCTGGAAACCGACGCCCCCGACATGCCGCTTCAGGGCCAGCAGGGGGAGGTGAACACCCCGGCCAGCCTGCCGACCATAGCTCGGTTGCTGGCGCAATTACGGCAGCAACCGCTGGTGGATGTTATTTCGGTGTTACATGAATCCACTCTGCGGCTTTTCCCGCGGGCGACCATAGATTTAACAGCTGATTAACGATCGATGCCGGTGTGATAAAAAACAGGACCCATAAAAATCGTTTGCGGTCTAATTAAACGACGTTCAGCCCATTTCAGGCTTATAAAATGTGACCAGTATTCTATTTTGTCGCACCGTAATTAGTATAATGCGCACCCTTGATTAGCGGCTTTCATACACAAAACGTTAACAAGCTGGCAGGTGCTACTAAAGAGGAAGTGTTAATAATGAATCTGATAATGGGTCTGGTGGGGATGGCGACGCTCATCCTTATCGCGGTGCTGTTCTCCAGCAATCGCAAGGCAATCAAAATTCGTACCGTGGGCGGTGCCTTTGCCATTCAGGCAGGCTTGGGTGCCTTCGTGCTGTATGTCCCGGTTGGTCGGGATATTCTGGTGAGCGTGTCCGACGCCGTCTCCAGCGTCATCGGTTATGGTCAGAACGGCATCGAATTCCTGTTCGGTGGTCTGGTCAGCAACAAGATGTTCGAAGTGTTCGGTGGCGGTGGTTTCATCTTCGCCTTCCGCGTCCTGCCCGTCATCATCTTCTTCTCTTCCCTGATCGCGGTTCTTTATTACCTCGGCATCATGCAGTGGGTGATCAAGCTGCTGGGTGGTGGTCTGCAGAAGGTGCTGGGTACCTCCCGTACCGAATCCCTGTCTGCCACTGCCAACATCTTCGTCGGCCAGACTGAAGCCCCGCTGGTGGTGCGTCCCTTCATCTCCAAGATGACCGACTCCGAGCTGTTCGCCGTCATGTGTGGTGGCCTGGCCTCCGTTGCCGGCTCCGTGCTGGCCGGTTACGCCTCCATGGGCGTCAAGATGGAATACCTGATCGCCGCCTCCTTCATGGCTGCCCCGGGTGGTCTGCTGTTCGCCAAGCTGCTGGTACCGGAAACCGAGACCCCGAGCTACGACGAGAACTCCGCCGATGGCGATCTGGACGACAAGCCTGCCAACGTGATCGACGCCGCCGCTGCCGGTGCCTCCGCCGGTCTGCAACTGGCCCTGAACGTGGGTGCCATGCTGCTGGCCTTCATCGGTCTGATCGCCATGATCAACGGCATCTTCTCCGGCGTGGGTGGCTGGTTCGGCATGCCTGAGCTCTCCCTGGAGCTGCTGCTGGGCTGGCTGTTCTCCCCACTGGCCTTCCTGATCGGTGTGCCCTGGAGCGAAGCGGTCGTGGCCGGTTCCTTCATCGGTCAGAAGCTGGTGGTGAACGAGTTCGTGGCTTACCTGAACTTCGCCCCCTACCTGAAGGATGAAGTGCTGATCAACGGCGTGGCCATGTCCGACCACACCAAGGCCATCATCTCCTTCGCCCTGTGCGGCTTCGCCAACCTGTCCTCCGTTGCCATCCTGCTGGGTGGTCTGGGCTCCATGGCACCGAACCGTCGCGGCACCATCGCCAAGTTCGGCCTGAAGGCCGTGCTGGCCGGCTCTCTGTCCAACCTGATGTCTGCCACCATCGCAGGCTTCTTCCTGGCACTGACAGCCATGTAATGCTTGTCTGACAGACAAGTTGAAACGAGCGCCACAGCGAAAAGCTGTGGCGTTCTCGTTTGGGGCGGTGACAACCGTTTTCCTTTCTAGACTAATAATAAAATGAGTCAAATCGGAGGTTTTATGAATGAAGTGCTACTGGCGATTGCTGCCGGCTTTATCGTTGGCGTGTTGTTTTCTTTCCTCAAGTTGCCGATCCCGGCACCTCCCGTACTGTCCGGGGTAATGGGGATTGTGGGGGTCTATCTGGGGGGGATTGCCTACTCCTGGATCCTGACCCGCTTCTTCTCTTAAGCACCTTCCAGTGCTGGATTTGCCGGGTGTGAGGTACCTCTGAAATTGGCAAATCCGGCTTGCAAACATGGGGTATCTCGGCTGAAATAGGCGATGCCAGCAGGGTGCTGGCATTGACTAATGCCCACATGAGGTGGGTGTTGGCGGTCAAATGGAATTGATTGGGAAGTCGGGTCTGCGGTTGTCGGCCTTTCTCAAGTCTTCATGGAACCAAGTCCGCACTTTTGTAAGAAAGTGACAGGGCTCTTGCCTTATTTGCAGCCGTATTGCCTGTGCATTTGCGCTGTAATTCCATATCCCGTTCGTCCGGGATCTCTCCTCGCCGATCCTGCGTGTTCGGTGGTGGCGGATCGTGGGTGGAGGGACTTATCGAGACTTTGGAGACATAGCATGACTGATCTGAAACTGGCCGCCCAACGCGCCCTGAACCTGATGGACCTGACCACCCTGAACGATGACGACACCGATCAGAAGGTCATCGACCTGTGCCGCAAGGCCAAGTCCCCGGCCGGCCTCACCGCCGCCGTCTGCATCTACCCCCGTTTCATCCCCATCGCTCGCAAGACCCTGCGCGAGATCGGCGCCGCCGACGTGCGCATCGCCACCGTGACCAACTTCCCTCACGGCAACGACGACATCGAGATCGCCGTGGCCGAGACTCGCGCCGCGGTCGCCTACGGTGCCGATGAAGTGGACGTGGTGTTCCCGTACCGCGCCTTCATGGCAGGCAATGAACAGGTCGGCTTCGATCTGGTCAAAGCTTGTAAGGAAGCCTGTGGCGACAAGGCGCTGCTGAAAGTGATCATCGAGACCGGCGAGTTGAAGGAAGAGGCGCTGATCCGTCGCGCCTCCGAGATCTCCATCGACGCCGGTGCCGACTTCATCAAGACCTCCACCGGCAAGGTGCCGGTCAATGCGACCCCGGAAGCGGCCCGCATCATGATGGAAGTGATCAAGGCCAAGAACCCGAAAGTCGGCTTCAAGCCTGCTGGTGGCGTGAAAGACGCAGCCGTTGCCGGTCAGTACCTGGCCATGGCCGAAGAGATCCTGGGCAAGGAGTGGGTCTCCCCGCGCACCTTCCGCTTCGGCGCCTCCAGCCTGCTGGCCAGCCTGCTGGCGACCCTGGGCCACGGCGACAAGCCGGCCAATACCAGCGGTTACTAAGCGGTGACAGGGGGCGGTGCGCCGCCCCCTCTTCGGATCCTGTTCGGTCTGTGTTCGTGCAAGGCGCACGGAGGGAATGAAAGATGTTTTTGCCTCAAGAAATTATTCGCAAGAAGCGCAACGGTGAAGCGCTCAGTACCCAAGAGATTCAATTCTTCGTCCAGGGCATTACCAACAACACCATAGGCGAAGGGCAGATAGCGGCGCTGGCCATGGCGGTCTACTTCAAGGACATGACCATGGATGAGCGGGTCGCCCTGACCTGTGCCATGCGCGACTCCGGCATGGTGCTGACCTGGGACCACCTCAATCTGGGTGGCCCCATCGTCGACAAGCACTCCACCGGTGGCGTGGGTGACGTGGTCTCCCTGATGCTGGGCCCCATGGTCGCCGCCTGCGGCGGCTTCGTGCCGATGATCTCCGGCCGCGGTCTAGGCCACACCGGCGGTACCCTGGACAAGCTGGATGCCATCCCCGGCTACCAGACCTCGGTCGACAACGATCGCTTCCTGAAAGTGGTGAAAGAGGCGGGTGTGGCCATCATAGGCCAGACCGGCGATCTCGCTCCGGCCGACAAGCGTATCTATGCTGTGCGTGACATCACGGCCACCGTCGAATCCATCGCCATGATCACCGGCTCCATCCTCTCCAAGAAGCTCGCCTCCGGGCTCGAAGCCCTGGTGATGGATGTGAAAGTGGGCTCCGGCGCCTTCATGCCGACCTTTGAAGCCTCCGAAGAGCTGGCCAGGAGCATAGTGGCCGTGGCCAACGGTGCCGGCTGCCGCACCTCGGCGCTGCTGACCGACATGAACCAGGTGCTGGCCTCCAGTGCCGGTAACGCGGTCGAAGTGCGCGAGGCGGTACGCTACCTGACCGGTGAGTACCGCAACCCGCGCATCCACGAAGTGACCCTGGCCCTGTGTGCTGAGATGCTGATCTCCGCGGGTCTCGCCAGCAACGAGCAGGACGCCCGTGCCAGGCTGCAGGGGGTGCTGGACAATGGCAAGGCCGCCGAGATCTTCGGTCGCATGGTGACCGGCCTCGGTGGTCCGGCGGACTTCATGGAGCGTTACGATGCTTACCTGCCCAAGGCCGCCATAGTGCGCCCCGTGTATGCGGCGCAGAGCGGTTTCGTGACCGCCATGGATACCCGCGAACTGGGCCTGGCCGTGGTCGCCATGGGCGGTGGTCGCCGCGCCGCCGGGGACAAACTCGATTATGCGGTCGGTCTGACCGACTTTATCCGCCTGGGGCAGAGCGTCGAGGCTGACAAGCCGCTCGCGCTGATCCACGCTCAGACAGAAGCTCAATTTGCCGAGGCCGCCCGCATGGTGCAGGCAGCCGTCAAGATCGGTGACACCCGACCAGAGGCACTGCCCGAGGTTTACCGTCGCATCGGTCTGGCCGATTTGTAACAAGGGGAAGACCCATGAAACGTACCTTTATTCTGATGATGGACTCCTTCGGTATTGGCGCTGCCGCCGATGCCGAGAAGTTCGGAGATGTGGGCGCCAACACCCTTGGCCATATCGCCAAGGCCTGCGCCGCCGGTGAGATTGAAGGCCGTGGTGCCCTCAACCTGCCCAACCTCAACAAGCTGGGCCTGGGCCACGCGGGGGAGCAGGCTTCCGGCTACTTCCCGGCTGGCTTGAAGAAAGATATCGAGGTAGTCGGTGCCTACGGCTTCGCCCAGGAGCTCTCCTCCGGCAAGGACACCCCGTCCGGCCACTGGGAGATCGCCGGTGTGCCCGTGCTGTTCGAGTGGGGTTACTTCCACGATCACCACAACAGCTTCCCGCAGGAGCTGCTGGACGCCATCGTCGAGAAGGCGGGTCTGCCGGGTTACCTCGGCAACTGCCACGCCTCCGGCACCCAGGTGCTGGATGACTTGGGCGAAGAGCACATGCGTACCGGCAAGCCCATTCTCTACACCTCTGCCGACTCCGTGTTCCAGATCGCCTGTCACGAAGAGACCTACGGCCTCGAGAAGCTCTATGAGCTGTGCCACATAGTGCGCGAGCTGCTGGAGCCCTACAACATAGGCCGCGTCATCGCGCGTCCGTTCGTGGGCAGCGGCAAGGGCAACTTCAAGCGCACCGGCAACCGTCACGACTACTCGGTGCTGCCGCCGGCACCGACCGTGCTGGACTACATGAAGGATGCGGGGGGCCAGGTGGTCTCCATCGGCAAGATCGCCGACATCTATGCCCAGCAGGGCATCACCAAGCAGGTGAAGGGCACGGGCCTGACCGAGCTGTGGGACAGAACCCTGGAAGAGGTGAAAGCGGCCGGTGACAACACCATCGTCTTCACCAACTTCGTGGACTTCGACTCCTCCTACGGCCACCGCCGTGACGTCAAGGGCTACGCCGATGCGCTTGAGTATTTCGACTCCCGCCTGCCGGAGCTGTTCGAGATACTGCAAGATGGCGACGTGGTGGTGCTGACCGCCGACCACGGCTGCGATCCGACCTGGAGCGGCACCGACCACACCCGTGAATACATCCCGGTGCTGTTCTATGGCAAGCCGGTCAAGGCGGGCTCCGTCGGCCGTCGCGAGACCTTCGCCGACATCGGCCAGAGCATAGCGGCCTACCACGGTCTGCCCAAGCTGCAATACGGCACCAGCTTCCTCTGATGCCCTGGGCAGGGCGGCATCTCAGGTGCGCTCTGCCCGGTTGCAGCAGGGTCTCTGCTTTTTGTAACTGACCCGCCTGCCACTCAGGTGGCGGGCAATTTTAAAAACAATAAAACTCAACCTAGTGTGAAGGAATCAAGAGAATGGCAACTCCTCATATCAATGCAAAAGATGGCGCCTTTGCTGACACAGTGCTGATGCCGGGCGACCCCCTGCGTGCCAAGTACATCGCCGAGACCTTCCTGGAGAACGTCGAGCAGGTGTGCGACGTGCGCAGCATGCTCGGCTTCACCGGTACCTACAAGGGCCGTCGCATCTCCGTCATGGGCCACGGCATGGGCATCCCGTCCTGCTCCATCTATGCCAAGGAGCTGATCACCGACTACGGCGTGAAGACCCTGATCCGCGTGGGTTCCTGCGGTGCCGTGCGTGAAGACGTGAAACTGCGTGACGTGGTGATCGGCATGGGTGCCTGCACCGACTCCAAGGTCAACCGTCTGCGCTTCAAGGATCACGACTTCGCCGCCATCGCCGACTTCGACCTGGTTGCCAATGCGGTGCAGGCCGCCAAGAACAAGGGCACGCCGGTGCGCGTGGGCAACATCTTCTCCGCCGACCTGTTCTACACCCCGGACCCCTCCATGTTTGACGTCATGGAAAAATACGGCATCCTGGGTGTCGAGATGGAAGCCGCCGGCATCTACGGCGTGGCCGCAGAGTACGGTGCCCGTGCCCTGACCATCTGCACCGTTTCCGATCACATCCGTACCGGCGAGCAGACCACCTCCGAAGAGCGTCAGCTGACCTTCAACGACATGATCGAAATCGCACTGAACTCCGTGCTGCTGGGCGACTGATCCCGCGGCGTCGGCTCCATGCAAAACGGCGACCCTGGGTCGCCGTTTTTTTATGCCTCATTTGGGGAGTCAGCCCGGAAGGGCCGCTGTGCCGTCTATCCTTTCTGGCCGCCAACAACGAGTTCAACGCCATGAGACGAAAGCATATTCTGACTCGGCGGCGCTTCATTGTGATGCCGAACATTGCATGGGCTGGCGAGGGCAACGGTTGGCAGATCCGCTGAGCGACAACGATGCTCTTATCAGTTGGCCGACGGCGGGACCGGCTGGCCCGCATCACCTCCTGCGATCTCAATCACGCCGCTCTCGGCTCAGGATCCCATGGTGGATAAAGGGCCCTAATCACCCTCTTCGCTCACCACCAGCGACCAGCTCTCATCGGGATCGAACAGCTGGATCGCCTCGACGGCCGTTGCAGTTTTGGCCCCTAGATCCTTTTGATAAACCCGCCCCTCGTGATTCACCATGAAGGTCATCACCCCGCTGTTGGCATAATCGGCTGGCCAGGCGATCAGGGCGACACCGTCTCTTAATTGTCCTTCGACAAAGTACTCTTTACTCCCCCCATTGGCCGCAGCCCCCTGGGCATACAGGATACGGTAGTAGTAGCCATGATAGGGGGTGCGTTGACCGACCACGGCCTTGTAACCCTCTGCGGCGGCACTGACGACCTCCTCTCCGGCCGGGCTGGCTGGTTCCCCCTCGCTTACGGGCCAATAGAGTCCATTTTGTTGGCCTGGATCACTGCGCAGTTTTGCCGCAAAGAGTCCCGCGGATTGGCCATCATGCCCCATGGCGGCGTACTCTATCTGTGCGTCGATAAAGCCACGGCACACCGCAATCGCCCCCAGCTCATTCCGACCGATGCGGCGATAGACGATCTCTTTGGCCCCTGCGGCGCCATCGAGATACCACTTGCCATCTGTGGCCACGAGGGGGATGGGCAGTGGCCAATCCGACTCCCCCACGACCAGTATCATTTTATCCTTACCGTCGGCCACCAGTTGGTGCTTGCTCTTGAAGCTCGCGACGAAGGCGGTGCGATCATTGGCATCGGCCACCTCATCCCCCGAGCTGATGGCCTCCTCACTGTGCTCGCCGAGCAGCAGCGTGAGTGCGGTGACATCATTCCGCTCCAGGGCCGTGATCAGGGCCTGCACCGCCTCATCCGGGGTGGCGAAGGTGCGCTGTGCCATGGCGCTTGCGTTGCAGGCGACGGTCAGGGCCAGCATGGCCAACACCCATGAGGGAGCCCAGCTCCATTTCAACAAAGGCTTCATTATCGCGTACTCCGTCTGGGTTGAGTGGTGCGCCCGGCACGCCCGCTACTGGCCACACTTTCGCGCCCACGTTGGCTGGCGGCGCGCTCGGTTCTACCCGAATTATGTACCCCTTGGAAGGCACTCCTTGAGGTTGAGGCCGAGGCAACAGGAGCTCTGCGCGTCGCCGTCTGTGCTGCGCTCTTGCTGTGAGTGGCGCGTGGCTGGACATGGCCGCGATCACGCGCTCCGGCGGTCTGTGGCGTGATTTGCTGCCGCTTGACCTTGTCTCCTGCGTAGTCGCCCTGGCGCGGCGTGCGTTGGGCCACGTTCGCCTCCCTGTTCGCCTGTCTGGCGTCGCGCGTCACCTTGGCATTGTCGCTGTTGGGTTGGCGGTTGGCTCCCGCATAGCTCCCCTTCGGCGCGGTTGCGCGTGCCTCCCGATTCACCTCGTTGACCGCGCGCGGTGCGCCGGCGTATGTGCCTTCAGGCTGGCGATTGGCCCCCGCATAAGTCCCCTTGGGTGTGACATCTCGTCGGGCCGTTCCTGCCGCGTTATTCAGCGGGCGTTGTTCCAGGGTCGCCAGCTCGGCACGCTGGGGGCGCGCCGCCGTGATGGGGCTGTCGGCCTGGCGCAGGTAGTTGTTGGGGCCGCGCTCAAACTTGTTGAAGTAATCGTTTCCCTCGGCGTTGATATAGATCTTGTTGTTAGAGCCCCGCTGATAGTTGACCGGACGGTTGTACCCATTGGCGGGACGGAAACCATTGCCATAGTTGGGGTTGTAACGATAGGGAACATAACCGTCGGGATAACCCGATCCCCACCGCGGGTAATAGTAATCGCCTTCATCATCATCGTCGTTGAAGACCTCGTTGACCAACATGCCAGCCCCAAAGGCGAGCAAGCCCGTCAAGACCATATCACCGCGGTCGTATTCATCCTCGTCATCATCATCATGTTCTACCACTGTCGTGGTGGTTGTCGCAGGTGCGGTCGTTGTCGTGGTTTCTGTGGTCACCGGCGCGGGAGCCGGCCCGGCGGCTGGCGCACTATAGACGGCGGTTGGGTCGTATTGCGGGACATAAATGACGTCAGGGTTGGCAGGCGCAATGGTGACGATCTGCTGATTGTTCTGTTCATCCTTGGCCACTTTCATCTGTTCCGAGTCTTTCAGGTTGCCCACCTCCATCGCCTGTTGGCGCAGGCGCTGAACGGCGGCCAATACGCCCGGTTCATCGGCCAGGAAGGCACTGCCCAGCTCGGTCGTCCACTCCATCTTCAAGCACATCATGTCCATGACGGTCGGGAAGCGCATCAGCGACATGGTGGGCGGCGTAAAGCCCAGCGGCGCAATGGCGGCGGTCAGCTCTTTCCCTTTGAGATTGGGGTGGGCGACCAGCCAGTTGCCGGCATCGAGCACCTCTTGCGGATTGGTGGCGCTGGCCAGCACCTGGGCCAATACCGCGTCGGGGTAAAGGGCTATGGGCGCAAGCAGGGTCTCGAGCGCCTCTGGGGTATATTGCGATGCTTGTGTGTTAATCGGCTGAGGCTGCGCTTGCGGTGCGACCGCAGCGCTGGTTGTGCTGGAGGCCGCGCTGGGTTGGACACTTTGCGTGACGGGGGGGGGCTCCTCCTTGCAGGCAGCCAATACCGTGCCGAGGGCGATCACGGCCGCCAACGCGCTACGGCGAAATAGGGGGTGTTTCATGACCTTGTTTCCTTCTGCTGGAGTGGCTGATGCGCCTCTTGCCTGAAGATGTCCACAAACGTTGTATCTCATCACATTCAATGCGGGCGTCTCATACCGAAAACATAAACCACGAATCGAGATCACACCCCAAACCGGCTGGAAAGGGGTGAAAAATTCGTTTGCTTCTTTTTCAAGCTACGCCTGAAGCCCTGGATGCCGCCGAAGTCAGGTGGGCAGAGCTGAGACGTTAAGGGCTATGAGATACCGCCTTGGGTGGTGCTCGAGATTCAATCAAGGCACTTGGGGATGGAAGAGATCGAGGAGCTGGCTGTCGATGCAGCGCAAATGGCTGGATAGGCTGGTCGAGGAACTACGGCATGAGGTGATCGTGGCGCGTCACGTCGTTATCGGGCGCTTCAGCGGAGCCAAGCGTCGCGATGCCCTGTTCGAGCAGAGACTGGAACCGCTGGGGGCAATAACAGGACCAAGGGGGTTCGCGAGCGGCACCTTATTCGATGCCGGGCGGCGGGGCGTTGTCGGCGGAGGTCTGGCTCTGCACCGATCTCTTCTTGTGCTTGCGCACCCGCATGTAGTTGCGGCGCACCCCGTAGGAGATGAGCAGGCCGGCCAGCAGCATCACCAGCAGCATCAGTCGCTGTTTCTCCTGACTCACCTTGAGATGGGTGTCCTGCGCGGCGATCAGCTGTTGCTCCTCCAGGGTGATCCTCAGGTAGCCCAGTGTCAGGTTCCCCTCCTGGATCTCCTGCACGAACTGGGTGCGCCCCTTGCCCTGCTCCGGCAGGGACTTGTTGTCGGTGCCGATGGGCAACAGGTTCTCGAGGGGAACGGCCTGATCCGACTGGGCGAGGGGAATGCCGCGGGCGTCGTAGAGGGTGACGTCGAGGATCTCGGGCTCGGCGGCCAGATCCTGGGCCAGGCGCTCCAGCTCGCTCTCCTTGTCCTCCTTGATCCAGCGTCGCATGTCCCGGGCGGCGTAGGCGACCAGCGCCTGGGCCCTGTCCCGCGCCGCGCTGTGCAATGCGGCCTGGCTTGCTCCCTGCATGTGGATCATCAGCACCAGCACCCAGAGACCGAGCAGGATCCCCGCTGCCAGGCTGATAACACGTTTGATGGGGAGATGACGCACAGCGCTGAGCCTCTTGGGGTGAATGGACAATGGTGGCGGGATCTTGGCGCTTGCCTGTACAAAAAGCAATACGCTACTCTGGGCCCGCATGATGAACCCCATGATCTCCAAGGAAGGCGTCTCTCTTATGTTGTTGTCCCAACTCCCCCGCTCCCCGCACGACTGGTCCCAGGTTCTGTGCGGTGTTCCCTGCTGGCAGCTCACCCCGGAGGCCCTGCTGCCCGCGGCCAGTGCCCATGACGGCGCCTGGCTGGTGCTGTTTGGCAAGGCGCTAGGTGCCCGCCACCTGACACAGGTGGCGACGCTGCTGGCAGACCATGAGGTCGAGGCCAGCCTCTATCCCGTGGGGGAGCAGGCCGGTGTGCCCCTGCTGCTGCTCGGCGCCAGCCGTTTCTCCCCCGAGCTGGTGCTGGCCCTCAAGGGGCAGGAGTGGGACATAGATGCCTGTCATCTCGCCTCCTTGCCCACCCTGGCGATCCCCGGGCTGCTGGTGATGGACATGGATTCCACCGCGATCCGGATCGAGTGCATCGACGAAATAGCCCGTCTGGCCGGGGTGGGTGAGCAGGTGGCGGCCGTGACGGCGGCGGCCATGCAGGGCAAGCTGGAGTTTGCCGACAGCCTGCGCAACCGGGTCGCCCTGCTGAAGGGGGCCCCTGTCGCCATCCTCGACGAGGTGGCGGCCGCCATGCCCTGGATGCCCGGCTTGCAGCTGATGGTCGACACCCTCAAGCAGGCGGGCTGGATAGTGGCGATCGCCTCCGGCGGCTTTACCCGTTTCGCCGGCGAACTGCAGCAGGCGCTGGGGCTGGACGCCATCTTCGCCAACGAGCTGGCGGTGGAGGGGGGCCTGCTGACCGGCCAGGTGAGCGGTCCCATAGTGGATGCCGCCGCCAAGGCCGAGGCGCTGCTGCAGCTGGCACGGGAGCATGGGATCCCCGCCGCCCAGACGGTGGCGGTCGGCGATGGCGCCAACGATCTCAAGATGATGGGGGTGGCCGGACTCGGCATCGCCATCCACGCCAAGCCCCTGGTGCGGGCCCAGGCGGCCGCCACCCTCAATCACCATGATCTGGAAGGGGTGCTCTGCCTGCTCGGCGCGCTCGCCTGCCGCGACAGGCGCTGGAGTTGAAACCCGCTCAAGGAGGAGCAAAGAACAAGATGGAACTGTTGCAACAATCCCTGTTTGTCCCCTGTGGCGAACATCGGCTCCATGTGCGCCATATCCAGCCCGGTGTCGCCGTCCATGCCGACCCCATCCTGATGGTGCACGGCGCCATCGAGAACGGGCGCATCTTCTACACCGAGTCCGGCAAGGGGCTGGCCTGTTTTCTGGCGCGGCACGGTTATCAGGTGTACGTGGCCGATCTGCGCGGCCGGGGCCAGAGCACGCCGGCCATCGCCGAGCGGGCCGGTCACGGCCAGCATGAGCTGATCACCGAGGATCTGCCCGCGCTGCAGCACTGGGTGGCGGCGCGCCATCCCGCGGCCAGGGTGCACTGGATGGCCCACTCCTGGGGCGGGGTCATCATGGCCTCGACCCTGGTGCGCTTCCCCGAGCTGGCGGATCAGATAGCGAGCCTGGTGTTCTTCGGCACCAAGCGGGGGGTCTCGGTGCAGAACCCCGAGCGCTGGCTGAAGGTGGACCTGATCTGGAACCGGTTGGCGCCCTGGCTGGCGCGCCGCCAGGGTTTTCTGGCTGCCCGCAAGTTGAAGATAGGGGCCGATGATGAGCCCTTGCGTTACCTGCAGGAGACCATTCCCTGGGTGAAATGCGGGCCCTGGCAGGATCCCCACGACGGCTTTGCCTATGACGAGGCCGCCGCCAGGGTGAGCTGGCCGCCGCTCTGGATGATCTCGGCCAAGGCGGACAAGGTGCTGGGTCACCCCACGGACGTGCGTCGCTTTAGCGCCGAGATGGGATCGGCGACCCGCCATACCCGCCTCGGCCGGGATAACGGCAACCGGCTCGATTACGATCACATCAACATGCTGACGGCGCCCCAGGCCCAGGAGGATCACTTCCCCGAGATCCTCGCCTGGCTGCTCAATCCCCAGGCGGCCTGAGCGCCCGCTGAAACGGGCCGCCATCTGCCCGCCTCCCGCCCCGGATGCCGACACCTGACGGGTGAGGGCACCCGGTGTCGGCCTCTTCCGGCCTCTTCCGGGCTACTTCGCCGGGGGCTTGATGCCGAGCCGGAACAGGGTGGCCTCAGTGGTATCGGTCAGCTCACCGACCCCCACCACGCTCCACAGCTCCTCCTCCAGCTGCTTGGCCTTGTGAATGGCGAACTTGGCGATGTAGTCCAGCTCCCCAGCGATGAAGCTGGTGTCGGGGCGACCGGTGCGGGAGATGCCGACCAGCACCGAATAGAACTCGCCCTGCTGCAGGGCCAGCTCGATGAAGCGGCGCTTCGCCTCCGGCGAGGAAAAGCTGCTGGCCAGGTGGCTGCGAAACAGGGGGGCACCGCCCCGGGAGTGCAGGCTGGCGATGTAGACCTCTTCTTCCTCCGGCTTGTCTTCCCGCGCCAGGGTGCGCAATGGGTTGAGCAGCACTGTCTTGAGCAGGGCCCCCTGGAACAGGGGGTAGAGGTTCAGCTGCTTCTCCTGCCCGGCGCAGGCCTGCAACAGGCCGGAGAGACTGCGCGGTCGGGGGGCCATGCCCACGGCGGAAGGCCTTGCGGCCGCCTTGAGCTTGTTGACATAGACCGGCGAGTTGAACAGGTGGTGGGTATAGAGGTTGCGCAGCGCCCGTGCCATGCCGCGGTAGCGCTTGTGCTCCCGGGTGGTCTTGAGCTTGTTCTGGTTGCTCTCTATCAGCAGGCTGAAGAACTGATGGCCGATGTGGCGCTGCGCCGTGCCTTCGATGCACAGATGCAGCACGGTACGGCTCAAATTGAGGCTGACCAGCCGATAGGGCAGGCGCTGCAAGTCCATGGTCTTGGCGAGCTCCTGCAACCTGGGCAGGGCGACGGTGACCGTCTCCCCCTTCTCCCCCTCGAATGCCTCCTCCAGCTCGATCTGCATGCCATGGGCCGAGATGTCTCGGGTCCAGCCGATCCAGGCGCGATCCTTGTGCCTGAGCACTATCGCCGTCTTGTGGACATAGCGGGCCTCCTTGCGCAGTTGCACATAGTGCAGCGTCTCTATCTCGAAGGGGGCTGCCTGGGTGTCGTGGCCGAAGCGTTGCAAGGCGTTGGCGTTGGGCTGCTGGTTGTCGTAGTGGAATTCGCTGCGCTGGTGGTCCAGCCCTATCTCCTGCAGCAGGCCGACATAGCCTATCTGGCCGAGGCGTTCGCGCAGCAGCATGTCCTGCAGCTGGTGCGACTCTCCCCGCTGGCTGTCGAGGTCGGCCTCATGCAGGGCGCAGGCCTCCAGGCTGAACTTGTAGACGCGCCAGCTGGGACGACGGGCACCGACCTGGAAGAAGAGGGCGGTCAGGCCGCTCTGCTGCAACTCTTCGCGGGTGGCGGAGAAGAAGTAGAGGTGACTGCGCACCGAGTGGGTGAAGCTGTAGATCAGGGTCTCGCGCAGCCCCCCTTTGGCGGGCAACAGGGAGGGCATGCGCGCCGCCGTGAAGAGGCTGGCGAGCATGTCGCGGTTCTTGGCGTCACGCCAGTACTCGAGGATGTGCTGGTTGTTCTCGGTGCGCAGGGCGATCTCGAGACCAGGGGCGTCGCCCTTGCCGAAGTAGAGCGGCATGCCGGTCATGCGCGGCAGGTAGAACTGCTCGTATCCCTTGATGATGGCGGCCGACAGCAGGTAGTCGACACTGACCCGATAGCGGCTGCGGTTGCGCTCGATGAAGTCGCGCAGGAACTCGTCGAAGGCGGGGTGCTCGCCGCATCGAACCAGCCGCAGCCAGAATTTCCCCTCTTTCTGCTCCTCTCCCAGGATCTGGTAGCTGATCGAGTCACGCAGCAGGGGGTGGGGGTTTTCCCGCTCCAGGCCGGTGAAGAAGACCTCGATGTGGTCGCCGGTCTGGTAGTCGGGCAGATGGGGGACCGAGGCCCGGATCCCGCCCAGAGAGATGTCCGAACTCTTGGCCTGCAGCTTCTCCCCGCTCGCCAGCTTGAGCACCATGGGGGAGCTGAAGTGCATCCGCTCCTCCTGCCGGCCGTAGTGGCTGGCGAAGGGGATGGCGTTGACGTCGAAGGGGCTGAACGGGCTGACGGGCAGGGAGAGGCTATCGCTGCGCCCCTGATTGAGCCTGTACCAGGCTTGCAGCGCCTCGTAGACCCCGAGGGTGTAGCTGTCCCGGTAGAGGTAGCACTGGGACTGGAACTGCTCGATGGCCTCGGCGGGCATGAAGTGGGTCACCCCTTCGAACTCGTGCACCTGGCAGAGAGCCCCCAGCTCGTTGCGCATGTCGATCACCCGCCGACAGGGGGTGCACTTGCGTTTGAGTTCCATCTTCAGCAGGAAGCGGCCGTTGGTATTCTCGTTTTGGGTCAGGCGGTTGAAGATCTCGTCGAAGTCCTTTTCCCGGAGCAGGGGGACAAGTTGTTCTATCAGGTGGAGTGGTTGTTCTGAATCCATGTATTCCTGCCGCGGAAAGTCACTTTTCCGATTCTGGGTTTGATCTGCCGGTCGCAAACCAGTATATCAAGCAGGAATTCATCCTGTCCCCGAGTTATCCATGGCCAAAAACAAAACCGCCTATGTTTGTTCCGAATGTGGCGCCGACTTCACCCGCTGGCAAGGTCAGTGCAGCGAGTGCAAGGAGTGGAACACCATCACCGAGGTCCGGCTGGGCGTCACTACCCCCGGCAAGAGTGCCCGCTACACAGGTTATGCCGGCGCCGTCGGCAGCCAGGTGCAGACCCTGGCCGAAGTGGCGACCACCGAGATCCCCCGTTTCAGTTCGGGCTTCAAGGAGCTGGATCGGGTGCTCGGCGGCGGTGTGGTGCCAGGCTCGGCCATCCTCATCGGCGGCAACCCGGGGGCGGGCAAATCGACCCTACTGCTGCAGACCATGTGCGGCCTGGCCCAGCGGATGAAGACTCTCTATGTGACCGGGGAGGAGTCCCTGCAACAGGTGGCTATGCGGGCCGGCCGGCTGGGCTTGCCCACCGACAAGCTGCGCATGCTGTCGGAGACCAGCGTGGAGCAGATCTGCATCATTGCCCAGCAGGAGCAGCCGCAGATCATGGTCATCGACTCCATCCAGGTGATGCATGTGGCGGATGTGCAGTCATCCCCCGGCTCCGTCTCCCAGGTGCGCGAATCCGCGGCCCTGCTCACCCGCTACGCCAAGCAGAACCATGTCGCCATCTTCATGGTGGGCCATGTCACCAAGGACGGTACCCTGGCCGGCCCCAAGGTGCTGGAGCACTGCGTCGACTGCTCCGTGCTGCTGGACGGTGCCCACGACTCGCGTTTTAGGACCCTGCGCTCCCACAAGAACCGCTTCGGTGCGGTCAACGAGCTTGGCGTCTTCGCCATGACGGGGCAGGGGATGAAGGAGGTGAGCAACCCCTCCGCCATCTTCCTGAGCCGCGGCGAGGAGCAGGCCCCCGGCTCTATCGTCATGGTGATCTGGGAGGGGACGCGCCCCCTGCTGGTGGAGTTGCAGGCGCTGGTGGACTACTCCCAGGTCTCCAATCCGCGGCGGGTGGCGGTGGGCATGGATCACAACCGTCTCGCCATGCTGCTGGCGGTGCTGCACCGTCACGGCGGCTTGCAGATGGCGGATCAGGATGTCTTCATCAACGTGGTCGGCGGGGTCAAGGTCGAGGAGACCAGTGCGGATCTGGCGTTGCTGCTGGCCATGGTCTCCAGCTTCCGGGATCAGCCCCTGCCCAAGGATCTGGTGGTGTTCGGCGAGGTGGGGCTGTCTGGGGAGATCCGGCCCGTGCCCTCCGGCCAGGAGCGGTTGCAGGAGGCGGCCAAGCACGGCTTCCGCCGCGCCATAGTGCCTCATGCCAATGCCCCCAAGCACCCCATCGAGGGGATGGAAGTGGTGCCGGTGAAGAAGCTGTCCGATGCCCTCGAGGCGTTGTAGCCACCTAAAAGAGAAACAAAAAGGAGCCAGTCAGGCTCCTTCTTCATTGCTGGCGGGTCAGGAGGGGGGATTGTGCTCCCTGTGCTCTTGCAGCAACTGCTCCAGCTCGCGATACAGCAACTGCTCTTCACCTATGTTCAGCTCCATCATCCGCTTGAGGTGGGTGGCGCTGTCGATGTCGATGTGGTGGCAGTAGAACCCCAGCTTCTTGCTGGCTTCGTGGGTCAGTTCGACCTGCATCTTGATCTCGATGTCACTGCCGCCCAGCATGAAGCAGATCTCGTACTCCTTGTCGTCGCTGCCGACCCAATCCTCGGGCCTGAGCAGCAGGGCACCCTGCAGGGAGACATCCACCAGCTGGGTACGCCACTGGCGCGCCCCCTGGGTCAGCTTGGCGGCGGTCAAATAGAAGATTCGGGTAAAGTGGCGGCGCTCGGCCATGTTCATCTCCGGTCTGCGTGGGAGCACAGTGCTAACCATCCATGCCACAGAGTGTAATGTAGCCGGCGCATCAGGATGTTGAACTGGCTCCGATATTGAACATCAGACCTGCTGGCGGCTGAGGGATTCGACCACCTGAAGCGCCTTGACCAGCCTGTCTTCCTGCTTGAACCTGTCCTCCAGCACGGGACCCAGCTGATTCAGATCCTCATCGAGCTGCAACAGCTGGGCCTCGTCGGCATTGCTGTATTTGTCGTTGAACTCCAGGGCAAACTCGGTGCAGGCACGGATATGGGGATAGATGCGTTTGGCCAGTTCCAGCTTGTCACCGCTGGCTTGCTCGAAGGCGGTGACCACGTGGTTGTAAATCTCGAAATGACCGGCGCTGACGTAGTCGACCAGTTGCTCGCAGAAGCGTTGCAGTTCGACATGACCGGGAAGGGAGCGTTGCTTGGACTTGGTGGGCATGAGCCCGGCCAGTCGCATGTACTCGACCAGCAATGCCTGCCTGGCATCCAGCCAGTCATCGATTGCCCTGTGCTTGCCTGCCAACGCGCGCTTGGTTTGTTCCAGTTCAGTTAACATAGTCCCTCCATGGGCATGGCATGAAGCGCGATGGCTGCAGGCCTTCGGTCATTCTCAGCGACTGACGACACTCCTATAACTAGGGAAAATCCTGTTGACCGTCAATAGGAGTGTGGGGATATTGTTACATCAGGCGGGGGTTTGCATACAAGTCTCCGTCGGTTTCTGGTCCCGTGTCGCCTGTCAGGAGGACGCAGGGGCGAGATATGTGACTATTTCCGCAGATCTTGATGAAAACCCCAGCATTCAAGCCAATCCGGCTGATAAAGCCTTTGCCTGAGTGTTTTTTTTTGAATAGAGTGGCCCGGTGCTAAATGCCCGATCATAAAGGAAATGTTATGAACAAAGCTCAACTTGTCGATGCAATTGCCGCCAAAGCAGACCTGAGCAAAGCTCAGGCCAAAGTTGCTCTGGAAGAGATCATCAATGGTATTACCCAGAGCCTGAAAGAGGGCGATGCCGTTCAGTTGGTGGGTTTTGGTACCTTCAAGGTCAACCATCGCGCGGGCCGCACCGGTCGCAACCCGCAAACTGGCAAAGAGATCCAGATTGCAGCCGCCAATGTGCCGTCCTTTGTGGCAGGCAAGGCGCTGAAAGACGCCGTCAAGTAATCGCGTAAAGTAATCAAATGAAACCCGGCGCCTGCCGGGTTTTTTCTTGCCATCTTCGTTAAAATTTGTTTCAGATACACTCAGGATATGGCATGCGCTGTAGTGAGGTGGATATGGAACAGAAAAATGCCATCCGGCAGGTGGCCGTGCCCTGGGCACCCTCCCGCCAACTTCCCCCCGGCCTGGTTGTGGCCGAACTGCATCAGGATATCTGGAGTGACAATCTGACGGTCGTGTTGGGGCGCGCCCGCAGCATAGACCTGCCGCCGCAGCCGCTGTGCCGGGTCAGTTTCCGCCATATCTTCGCCGTGAGGGTGATGGAAGATTGCGATCTGGCGGAAGGGCGGGACAGCCACGTCATCGAGGAGCAGATCCAGCTGATCACCCCGTCCCGTTTTGCCAGCTGGTTCCATCAGGAGTCCGATGGCCTGCACCTGGACGAGGACTTGCAGCACTATCGCATCTCGACCTGGGATTACTGCGCCGACGTGCTGACCTCCTCCCCTCCGGAATTGCAGTTTGTGGCGCTGGAGGAGTGAACGGGCGCCATCATCCAGATAAAAAAGCCGGAACATCGCTGTTCCGGCTTTTTCTTGCCTGAGTGGCTGGCGGGCTCAGCCGAGCAACTGCTCCCTGTGCAGACCGAGCACTATCAGGAGCCCGAGCAGATAGAAGGCGCTGAGCTTGATGCCGAGGATGGCCAGCATGCCGGCACAGAGGCGAACCAGCGCCTTGTGCAGCCAGGAACCGGTGAAGCGATACATGCTTACTCCACCGACTCGGCGCTGGCGAATTCCGGCACCTTGGCCATGGCGTCCAGCACCACCTGGATGCCGGCCCCGGGTTTGCAGGCGTTCTCGCTCAGGTGACGGCGCCAGGCGCGGGCCCCCTGCATGTTCTGGAACAGGCCCAGCATGTGGCGGGTCATGTGGGAGAGGTAGTTGCCCTTGGCCAGCTCCTGCTCCATGTAGGGCAGCATCATGCGCACCACCTCGTGGCGGCTCGGCACCTCGCCCCCCAGACTGAATACCCGGTTGTCGACCTCGGCCAGAATGTAGGGGTTCTGGTACGCCTCGCGCCCCATCATGACCCCGTCCACCTGCTGCAGGTGCTCCAGAGTCTGCTCGAGGGAGTTGACCCCGCCGTTGATGGCGATGGTCAGCTCGGGATAGTCCTGCTTGACCCGGTAGACGCGCGGGTAGTCGAGCGGCGGGATCTCGCGGTTCTCCCGGGGGCTCAGGCCGCTCAGCCAGGCCTTGCGGGCGTGGACGATGAAGGTCTCGCAACCGGCATCGCGCACCTGCTCGATGAAGGCCTGCAAGAATTCGTAGGAGTCCTGTTCATCGATGCCGATGCGGGTCTTCACCGTCACCGGAATGCCCACCACATCGCGCATCGCCTTGATGCAGTCGGCCACCAGGGCGGGCTCTCCCATCAGGCAGGCGCCGAAACGGCCGTTCTGGACGCGATCCGACGGGCAACCCACGTTGAGGTTGATCTCGTCATAGCCGCGCTCCTCGGCCAGCCTGGCACAACGGGCCAGGTCCGCCGGGTTGCTGCCACCGAGCTGCAGGGCGAGGGGATGTTCCTGCTCGCTGTAACCCAGATAATCCCCTTTGCCATGGATGATGGCGCCCGTGGTCACCATCTCGGTATAGAGCAGGGTCTGGCGGGTCATCAGACGGTGGAAATAACGGCAATGCCGATCGGTCCAGTCCAGCATGGGGGCGATGGAGAAGCGCTGCGCCTGCATAAAAATCATCCGAGTTGGCAAAATAAGGGGCCGGATTCTACCACAAGGTGAGACAGCCTCAGAAAATGAATTTTGTCGCCGCGCACAGGGGGCCCTGTGATAGTATCCGGCTAATTGACAGGGTATCTGCGTGAACATGAATCAAGACCTACTTCTACAACGAGCGGAACGTCTCTGCGACCAGCGGGGGATCCGTTTCACCCCGACCCGGCGCCAGGTGTTCCGGCTGCTTGCCGCCCATGGCAATGCCATCAGCGCCTACGATCTGCTGGCCCAGTTGCAGCAGACCGAGGCACATGCCAAACCCCCCACCGTCTACCGGGCGCTCGATTTTCTGCTCGAGCAGGGGTTCGCCCACAAGGTGGAGTCGCTCAATGCCTTCATCTTCTGCTGCCACTTCGACCATGCCCATCCCATGCAGCTGCTGATCTGCGATCGCTGCAAGGAGGTGGTTGAGCTGCACGATCCCGCCATCGACAGCGCCTTTTCCGAGCAGGCTCGCCAGCATGGTTTTACTATTACCAACAAGACCATAGAGGCCCATGGTCAATGTGCTCGTTGCTCTGACACAGTAGGAAGTGAAGATGAAGGCTGATTTTGTAAACCCGTTCCTGCTCTCCCTGCTCAATGTGCTCTCCACCATGGCACAGCTGGAGCTCAAACCCGGCGCACCCAAGCGCAAGACGGACGAGCTGGCGCGGGGGGATGTCTCCGGTCTCATCGGCATGGTGGGTCCGCAGACCCGGGGGTCGCTCTCCATCAGCTTCGAGAAGGGGCTGGCGCTGGAGATCATGCGCCGCATGCTGGGGGAGGCACCGGCCACCATCAACGAAGAGGTGACCGACATGGTGGGCGAGATCACCAACATGGTGACCGGCGGCGCCAAGCGCATGCTGGGGGAGAAGGGCTATGAGTTCGACATGGCGACCCCTATCATTGTCTCCGGTCCCAACCACACCATCACCCACAGGGCTGACGGTGCCAAGATCATGATGCCGTTCGATTCCGAGTACGGCCGTGCCACCATAGAGATCTGCTTCGAGTAACCGCCATGTGGACGATGCTGAAATGGAGTGTCATCGGGGGAGTCGTGCTGCTTATCCTGTCGGATATCCAGATCAGCACCTCCCTCCACAAGTACGAAGACAACAGCGTGCAGATCAACTTCCCGCGCTGGCAGAGTGAGCAGCCCTGGGGCACCCTGCGCTGGCATGCCGGCCAGGTCGAGAGCCACTGGTACGGGCTGGCCGGCAAACCCAGGCCGGCATCCGTGCTCTGAGCACTAACCCGATTTGCCATGCACCCGTTGCACAAACACAAATGAAAGAGGCCAGCGAAAGCTGGCCTCTTTTTCATGTCGTCGGGATGAGGATCAGGCGGCTTCGGCGGCCAGCTTGTCACCACCGCGCACCAGGGTGCCCAGGCCGCAGGCCAGCAGGGTGGGCAGCAACCAGGCCAGACCCTTGTCGAACAGAGGCAGGAAGGCGAACGCATCCATCTTCATGCCGGCAGCACCCAGACCGTCCAGGCAGCCGAACAGGAAGGCAACCAGCAGCACGGAGCGGAACACCAGGCGGGGACGCCCGAAGTAACCCTTCAGGAAGGTGACCAGCACCAGGGCCACGGCCACCGGATAGATGGCGACCAGCACCGGGATGGAGAGGCTGATGAGCTGGCTCAGGCCGACGTTGGCCACCACGGCGCAGACGACCCCCAGCAGCACCACCAGCTTCTGGTAGCTCACGCCGGTGAGGTTGTGGAAGAAGTCGGAGCAGGCGGAGATCAGGCCCACGGCGGTGGTGAAGCAGGCCAGGGTGATGATGGCTGCCAGGATGAACTGACCCGGCTGGCCGAACAGGCTCAGCACATAGGCGTTGACGATGGCGCCGCCATTGCTGACGTCGGTGGCGACACCGGCCGCGGTGTTGCCCAGCTGGAACAGGGAGACATAGACCACGGACAGGCCGATGGCGGAGATGATGCCGGCGATGGCCAGGTACTTGAACTGGCTCTGGTAATCGTGGATGCCTTTCTTGCGCAGCAGATCGACGATCAGGGCGCCAAACATCAGGGACGCCAGGGTATCCATGGTGTTGTAGCCTTCCAGGATCCCTTTCACCAGGGGGCTGTTCTGATAGTCGCCGGACGCGGCGGGCATGGAGCCCTGCGGTGCGACGAAGACGCCGACGGCCAGGGTCAGCAGCAGCAGCATCAGCACCGGGGTCAGGAATTTGCCGATGGCGTCCATCAGCTTGCCCTGGTTGAGGGAGACCAGGATGGCGATCCCGAAGAAGACCACTGTGTAGGCGGCCAGGCCGGATTGACCCATGTCACCGAGGAAGGGCTTGAGACCCATCTCGTAGGCCACCAGGCCGGTACGGGGGGCGGCGAAGGCCGGGCCTATGATGATGTAGATGGCGACAGCCAGCGCGGTGGCGACGCCTGTGGGCAGCAACTTGGTCATGCCGGCCCAGCCGTTGCCAGCCTTGGCGACGGCGAGAATGGTGATGAGGGGCAGGCCCACTGCGGTCACCAGGAAGCCCAGCATGGCCAGGGAGAGGTGCTCACCCGCCATGTAACCGGCCAGGGGCGGGAAGATGATGTTGCCTGCGCCCAGATAGAAGGCGAAGGTCATGAAGCCCAATCCGAGTACATCGGACAATGTGAGTGATTTCGTCAAGTTCAACCTCGTCTGTCTTGTAAACTATTGCTTGTTATAGTTTTTTATTGGTCAGTGACCGGCGTTGTTCAGGGGTAAAAAAAAGGAGCCCCGCTGCTTTTTTCATCGCCACCAGTGGTTTGAGCTGGTCTTGAGCGGGCGCTCGTTTGCTAGTCAGCATAATGATGTGAAAAAATAGTTCAAGGCGAAATTTACATCTTCAAATAGAAGGGGCAGGTTAGTTGGATGTATCTGTCGGAATAGCCTCCGGCAGTAGAATGGATCACAATTTCACCCTGCTCGCACCTGCTTAATCCTCTGCCAAGTAGCAATAAAACGCGATTTGCCTCTTTCCCCTCCCTGGTGATAACAGCTGTATAACAAAGGCTGTACAGATCATAATCTGCCGAGATGCATAAAATTTCATCAGCCATGGCGGTGGGCAGCACCAGCGCCAGCCGCCCATCCTGACTCAGCAGACGACGGCTTGCCGCCAGCAGCGCATGGGGATCGAGCGCGCCAGTGTGGCGGGCGAGCGCCCTGGCCGGATCGCTAAATACCTGACCTGCAACGAAATAGGGCGGGTTGGAGACGATGAGATCGTAAGGGGCCGCCCGATAATCCTGAATGGCGCTCTCTATGATGCTGACCCGGGCGGCCCAGGGGGAGGCCGCCACGTTGTCCCTGGCCTGCTCGGCTGCATCCTTATCCAGTTCCACCCCGTCGATCCGGCAGTCGTTCGTGCTGCGCTGGGCCAGCATCAGGGCGATGAGGGCGGTGCCGGTGCCGATGTCGAGGATCCGGCGGGCGTTGTCGACCGGCGCCCAGGCCCCCAGCAGTATGCCGTCTGTGCCCACCTTCATGGCACAGCGGTCATGGTCGATGTGAAATTGTTTGAAGGTAAAACCGCTGCTACGCCCCATCTGACCCTCGTTGCTCGTCTGCCATGGCGAAAATGGTCGGCGATTATAGCGGCTAAGCCACAGTCGCCATAGGAGCCGGCGGCATAATCGCCTATAATCTGCCGTTTCCTTAATGACCGAGTATTGCCATGAGCCAGTCCTTTGATGATTTCGACCTGAATCCAGCCCTCAACCGGGCCTTGGCCGAGATGGGTTTCACCCGCCCCACCACCATTCAGCAGATGGTGCTGGAGCCAGCCCTGGACGGCCGCGATATTCTGGCATCCGCTCCGACCGGTACCGGCAAGACAGCCGCCTTCCTGCTGCCCGCCATGCAGCACCTGCTGGACTTCCCGCGTCGCAAGCCGGGCCCGTGCCGCATGCTGATCCTGACCCCGACCCGCGAGCTGGCGCTGCAGGTCAGTGCCCATGCCAGGGCGCTGGCGGTGCATACCCATCTCAGCATCGAGACCATCATCGGCGGCGTCAGCCATGAGGAGCAGTTGCCGGCCCTGACCAAGACCACCGACATAGTCGTGGCCACCCCGGGTCGCCTGCTGGAGTACATAGAGAAGGAAGAGTTCGAGAGCCACGACATTGAGGTGCTGGTGCTGGATGAAGCGGACCGCATGCTGGACATGGGCTTCATCAAGGATGTGAACCGCATAGTGGCAGAGGCCCGCTACCGCAAGCACACCATGCTCTTCTCCGCCACCCTGGAAGGGGCCGGTCTCGAGAAGTTCGCGAGCGAGATCCTCAACGATCCGGTGGAGCTGCATGCCGAGCCGCCCCGCAGCGAGCGCCGCCCCATCACCCAGTGGGTGCACCTGGCCGATGATGCCGCCCACAAACTGGCGCTGCTGATCCACATTCTGAAGGATCCCCAGACCCAGAAGGCCATCGTCTTCGTCAAGACCCGCGAGCGGCTGGCGGAGCTCTCCGGCCAGTTGCAGGCCGCCGGCGTCCCCTGTGCCTGGATCCGTGGCGAAATGGAGCAGAGCAAGCGCGTCGAGTCGATCCGCAAGTTCCATGAAGGGGAGGTACCCTTCCTCATCGCCACCGACGTGGCCGCTCGTGGCATCGACCTGCCCAACGTCAGCCACGTCATCAACTACGACATGCCCTACGGCACCGACGTCTATGTGCACCGTATCGGCCGGACCGGCCGCGCCGGCAACCGGGGCTGCGCCATCAGCCTGGTGGAAGCCCACGACATGGCCATGGTGGCCAAGATTGAGCGCTACACCGAGGAGCGTCTCAAGCGCCGGGTGATCGAGGAGCTGCGTCCGAGACACAAGGAGGCGCGGGTGCCGGTGAAGAAGAAAAAGCCGAAGGATGGCAAGAAGAAGAGCGCCAAGAAGAAAAAGAAGTAATGCCCATCGACGCTGCAACGGCCATCCTCGGATGGCCGTTTTGCTGCCTGTCACCCGGGCCCGAGCCGATGTGGTGATAAGCGCGCAGAAAAAAGCCGACGCATGAACGTCGGCCAACAAAAAGTGCTTACAACAGAGGATTCATAGGTTCAGACCCGGGGATCCCGAACTTGGTTCCCTCCATTTGTAATTAATTTTCAGCGCGCTTGAACATCAGGGTGCGATCGTCGGACTCTTGTGGCACGAAATAGTAGCCAGCCTCATTGAACCCGGTCAGCTGGGTCACCTCGGTCAGCCTGTGCTTGATGATGTGGCGAGCCATCATGCCGCGGGCCTTCTTGGCGTAGAAGCTGATGATCTTGAACTGGCCGTTCTTCTCGTCCTTGAACACCGGCGTCACTATGCGGCCCTTCAGGGCCTTTGGGCGAACCGACTTGAAGTATTCGTCGGAGGCCAGATTGATCAGCACCTCGCTGCCCTGCGCGGCCAGCGCCTTGTTCAGGTGCTCGGTGATGATGTCGCCCCAGAACTGGTAGAGATCCTTGCCGCGCTCGTTGTCGAAGCGGATCCCCATCTCCAGCCGATAGGGCATCATCAGATCCAGCGGTCGCAACACCCCGTAGAGGCCGGAGAGCATGCGCAAGTGCGCCTGGGCGAAGTCTAGGTCCGCCTCGCTGAAATCCTCCACGGCCAGGCCGGTGTAGACGTCCCCCTTGAAGGCCAGCAGCGCCTGGCGGGCATTGCTCGGGGTGAAGTCCGGCTGCCACTGGGCAAAGCGGGCGGCGTTGAGCCCCGCCAGCTTGTCGCTGATCTTCATCAGGCTGGCGATCTGATCCGGGGTCAGCTGCCTCGCCCTGTGGATCAGCCGGACGGAGTGATCCAGCAGCTCGGGCAGGGTGAAACGGGAGGTCACCAGCGGCGACTCGTAATCCAGCGTCTTGGCCGGGGAAACCACAATCAGCATAACTGTCCTTTACTAGCGGTGACGCACGCCCCTCATTCATCCAGGGTCACGTTGTCGAGTGTGCCTGCACCCAGCTGCTCGCGACCCGACAGCTTGATCAGCAGTCGCAGGTCGTTGGCGGAGTCGGCATGGGCAAGGGCCTCACTGTAGCCAATTTGGCCGGCGCAGAACAGGGCGAACAGCGCCTGATCGAAGGTCTGCATGCCGAGCTCGCCGGATTTGGTCATCACCTCCTTGAGTCTGTGCACCTCTCCCTTGCGGACTATGTCGGTGATGAGCGGGGTGTTGAGCAGTATCTCGAAGGCGGCGACACGGCGCTGCCCGTGCAGGGAGGGTAGCAGTTGCTGGGCGACGATGGCGCGCAGGTTGAAGGAGAGATCGAACAGGAACTGGCGATGCTTCTCCTGCGGCACCAGGTGGAGGATGCGATCCAGCGCCTGGTTGGCATTGTTGGCGTGCAGGGTGGCGAGACAGAGGTGGCCCGTCTCGGCAAACTGGATGGCCAGCTCCATGGTCTCCTGGGTGCGGATCTCGCCGATGAGGATGACGTCCGGTGCCTGGCGCATGGAGTTCTTGAGGGCCACGTCGAAGGATTCGGTGTCGATTCCCACCTCCCGCTGGGTCACCAGGCAGCGCCCATGCTGGTGGACGAACTCCACCGGATCCTCCACCGTCAGTATGTGACCGTCGCCGTGCTGGTTGCGGTAGCCGATCATGGCCGCCTGGGTGGTGGATTTGCCGGCCCCGGTGGCGCCGACGAACAGCACCAGGCCGCGCTTGGCCATGGCGACCTCCTGCAGTATGGGGGGCAGCGTCAGCTCCTCGAAGGTGGGAATGCGGGTCTCGATGCGGCGCAGCACCATGCCCGGCAGGTCCTGCTGCCAGAAGGCGCTGACCCGAAATCGCCCCAGCCCCTCGCGGTGGATGGCGTAGTTGGCCTCCCGGGTGCGCAGGTAGCGCTCGAAGTGCGCCTCGTCCAGGCTCTCCCTGACCAGGGCCAGCGCCGCCTGCTTGTCCAGCGGGCTCCCCCCGAGCGGCGCCAGGCGCCCGTTGACCTTGAGGGTGGGAGGGGCATCGACCGTGATGAAGAGATCCGAGCCCTTTTGTTCAACCAGTGCGGCGAGCAGAACATCCATGTTCATAGCGACTCCTTGGGTGTGAAAGTGTCTTAAATGCTGTTGGGATCGGCCGCCTTGGCCCTGGCGTCCAGGGCGGCAACCACGCCCCGGTTGACCAGCTGCTTGAGGCTCTGATCCATGGTCTGCATGCCGTGGGTCATCCCGGTCTGGATGATGGAGTAGAGCTGGGCGACCTTGTCTTCCCGGATCAGGTTTCGCACCGCCGGGATCCCCAGCATGATCTCGTGGGCCGCCACCCGGCCACCGCCGATCCGCTTGAGCAGGGTCTGGGAGATGACAGCCCGCAGGGACTCGGAGAGCATGGAGCGCACCATGTCCTTCTCCGAGCCGGGGAAGACGTCGATGATACGGTCTATGGTCTTGGCCGCCGACGAGGTGTGCAGGGTGCCGAACACCAGATGACCCGTCTCCGCCGCCGTCATGGCGAGGCGTATGGTCTCCAGATCGCGCATTTCCCCCACCAGTATGATGTCCGGGTCTTCACGCAGGGCCGAGCGCAGGGCGTTGGCGAAACTCTTGGTATCGCGATGCACCTCGCGCTGGTTTACCAGGCAGCGCTTGTTCTCGTGCACGAACTCGATGGGATCCTCGATGGTGAGGATGTGGTGGTGGAAGTTGTCGTTGATGTAATCGACCATGGCCGCCAGGGTGGTTGACTTGCCCGAACCGGTCGGGCCCGTGACCAGCACCAGGCCGCGGGGAAACTCCGCTATCTTGCGAAACATCTCCGGCGCCCCCAGATCTTCCAGGGTCAGGACCGTGCTCGGTATGGTACGAAACACGGCGCCAGAGCCCCGCGCCTGCTGGAAGGCGTTGACCCGGAAGCGCGCCATGCCGGGCACCTCGAAGGAGAAGTCCACCTCGAAATTCTCCTCCAGCTCCTTGCGCTGGTGGTCGTTCATGATGTCGTAGATGAGGGCGTGTACTTCACGGTGATCCAGGGCGGGCAAATTGATCTTGCGAACCTCCCCATCAACCCTGATCATCGGGGGAACCCCGGCCGAGAGGTGTAGATCCGAGGCCTTATGCTTTACACTGAAAGCCAATAACTCTGTGATATCCATAGATTTGTTATTCTCCCATCACAAGATCACGAACGAAATATGAGCCAGATTGCCCAGCACCTGCTTCAGGTAAAGGAACGTATTGTAGAGGCTGCACGGCGAGTTGGCCGTGGCGCCGATCATATCCAGCTGCTTGCGGTCAGCAAGACCAAGCCGCTTGAAGACATCCAGGCCGCCTATGCCGCCGGTCAGCGCCGCTTTGGCGAATCCTATGCCCAGGAGGCCGCGCTCAAGATTGATGCCCTGCGTGAGCAGGCCGCCTGCCAAGACATAGAGTGGCACTTTATCGGCCCGCTGCAATCGAACAAATCCAGGCTGGTGGCGGAGCGATTCGATTGGGTGCAAAGCGTCGATCGTGACAAACTCATCGAGCGCCTCAACAACCAGCGTCCAGCCGGGTTGGCACCGCTAAATGTCTGTCTGCAAATCAATATTAGCGGAGAGAGCAGCAAATCCGGTACGTCGGAGCAAGAGATTTTCCGGCTGGCCGCCCTGGTTGCCCAGAGCGGGCGACTGGTGCTGCGTGGCCTGATGGCCATCCCGGAGCACACCAGCGACGAGGCGGTGCTGGCCGCGCAGATGCTACGCATGCAGGCTCTGTTCACCGAGCTTGCGCAACAATACCCGAGCGTCGACACCCTTTCGATGGGCATGACCGAGGATCTCGAGGCCGCCGTCGCCCATGGCAGCACCATGGTCCGGGTCGGCACCGCCATCTTCGGTGCCCGTGATTATTCATGAACAGAAGCACGCGGTGCCGCCTCTCCCCGCCTTCGCCGGTGCGGGCACACCGCCGTATTGGAAGCCAATAACAGGAGTGTGTGATGCAACATAGAACCCTCGCCTTTATCGGGGCGGGCACGCAGGGCTCCGCAGTCATTTCATCAGCAGGAGTGCAAGATGCAGCATAAGAGAACCATCGCCTTCATCGGGGCGGGCAACATGAGCCGCAGCATCATTGCCGGTCTGATCCAGGCCGGTTATCCGGCCGGGCGGATCACTGCCGCCAACCCCAGCCGCCCCAAGCTGGACGCGCTGGCCGACCAGTTCGGCATTCGCATCACCCAGAACAACGCCGAGGCGGCCCGTGAGGCCGAGGTCATAGTGCTGGCGGTCAAACCCCAGCTGATGGCGGCCATGCTGGAGGCGCTGGTGGCCGAGCTGGGCTCCCTTGAGGGCAAGCTGCTCGTCTCCATCGCCGCCGGCATCAAGGTCGCGCGGTTGCAGGAGATGGCGGGGGGCCACGGCCGCATCATCCGCACCATGCCCAATACCCCCTCCCTGCTGGGATTGGGGATGACGGGCCTCTATGCCCCGAGCGGCATAGAACAGGTGGATCGCGACTTCGCCGAGCAGATGATGCAGGCCGTCGGCAAGACCCTCTGGGTCGCGCAGGAGAGCGGCATCAACGGCGTCATCGCCGCGGCGGGCAGCGCCCCGGCCTACTTCTTCCTGTTCATGCAGGGGATTGCCGAGGAGGCGGAGGCCATGGGCTTCACTCCCGAGCAGGCCCGTCTGCTGGTGCAGCAGACCGCTCTTGGCGCCGCCGCCATGGTGGAGCAGAACCCCGAGCTCTCCCTGCAGACCCTGCGCGAGCAGGTCACCAGCAAGGGCGGCACCACGGCCGAGGCCGTCAGGACATTCCAGGAGCAGGGGCTGAAGCCACTGACCGCTCGTGCCATGCAGGCGGCCGTCACCCGGGCCGCCGAGATGGAAACCCTTTTCTGAACCTTTTTAGCAAGGAGCCCGGATGAACACGGCTTACTTTTTGATTAACACGATTTTTGATCTCTACCTCATGGTGGTGCTGCTGCGCGTCTGGTTGCAGTGGGCCCGCGCCGATTTCTACAACCCCATGAGCCAGATGGTGGTCAAGGTGACCAATCCCCTGGTGATCCCGCTGCGCCGCATCATCCCCGGCTTCGGCGGGCTGGACATGGCCTCGGTGCTGCTGGCGCTTATCATCGCCTTCGCCAAGCTGGCGCTGCTCAAGAGCATGAACGTGCTGCTGACCGACTGGCTGACCCTCAGCCTGTTTGCCCTGCTTACTGTGCTGAAGAAGACGGGCTCCATGATCTTCTGGGTGCTGCTGATCCGCGCCATCCTGAGCTGGGTCAGCCAGGGCCGCAACCCCATCGAGTACGTGATGCATCAGCTGACCGAACCCTTCCTGGCCCCTATCCGCCGCATACTGCCGGCGCTGGGTGGCCTGGATCTTTCCGTGCTGGTCGCCTTCATCGCGCTGCAGGCCATAAACTATCTGTTGGGGGATCTGTTCGGTCAGCTGTGGTGGATGATCTGATGCCAGCCGTCCTGCTGGAAGGGGACGCGCTGATACTGCACCTGATGATCCAGCCCAAGGCGAGCCGGGATCAGATCGTCGGCTTGCACGGGGACGAGCTGAAAGTGGCCATCACGGCGCCGCCGGTGGATGGCCAGGCGAACAGCCATCTGATCAAGTATCTGGCCAAGCAGTGCAAGGTGGCCAAGGGGCAGGTCCGCATAGTGCGGGGGGAGCTGGGACGGCACAAGACGGTCGCCATCGAGGCACCAAGACAGATCCCCGCCGAGATCGCCGCCCTGCTGGAGAGTGGAACAGGAAAAGGATGACATCATGAAAACAGTCTGGATGAGCTGCCTGCTGGCGCTCTTGATGACGCTGCCGGTGCGGGCCGAGCAGATGAAGGAGCTGGGCCCCTGGCAGGTTCACTACAGCGCCTTCAACTCCAGCTTCCTCACCCCTGAGGTGGCCAAGGCCTATGGCCTGGAGCGCAGCCGCTACAACGGCATCGTCAACATTGCGGTGCAGAACAAGCAAGGGGTGGCTCAGGCGGTGGGCATAAGCGGCGAGGCCAAGAACCTCACCGGCACCATACGTACCCTGAGTTTCCAGGAGGTGAAGGAGGGGGACTCCATTTACTACCTGGCGGTGCTGCCCTACCGGAACGAGGACACCTACCAGTTCACCCTGAAGATCATGGGGGAGGGGCAGCAGCAGACGCTGACCTTCCAGCAGACCTTCTACGTCGACTAGCTGTCCGGATGGGATGAAAATGCCCCGACCCCACAGGTTCGGGGCATTTTTTTATCCGGCTAGAACCAGCCTTCGCAGTTAGTGGCTGGCCAGCGGGTAGGTGAACAGGGCCAGGTGGGCGAAGTTGAACAGGAAGTGGATCGTGATGGCGACGCCGAGGCGCCCGCTCAGCAGGAAGGCCAGGCCATAACAGGCCCCCGCCAGGGCGGCAAACAGCACCAGCAGCGGACCACCGGCCAGGTGGGCGGCCCCGAACAGCAGGCTGGCGATCAGGAGACCGAGCCAGGGCTTGCTTCGGCTCGCCACCCCTTGCTGGATGAGGCCGCGAAACAGCGCCTCTTCCGCCACGCAGGTGAACAGCAGGTTGTTGAGAGCGAACAGCCACCACCAGTGGGGCAGCCCCACTTCGGGCTTGAGGGCCCCCAGTTGCCAGGCGGCGATCAGCAGGGTCGCCAGCGGCAGTATGAGCAGGGCCAGCGGTCGCCAGCGTATCGCGCCGCCCGGGCCGAGCAGGGCGGGCCAGGCCAGCAGCAGGCCGAAGAAGATGAGCGGCTTGTCCAGATTGAGGTAGAGGGTGAAGGGGACGCTGGCGGGACCGGCCTGTACCCGATCCAGCACCTTGAGGTTGTCAAAGCCCGGCACCAGGTGCAGCGTCAGGGCCAGGGCCCACAGCAGCACCAGCGTCAGTGCGACGCCACGCCAGGGCTGGGGCAGGGTGGGCGTGCGCCAGGCCAGCAAGAGACCGGCGAGGCTGACCAGCGCGGCGATGGGGCCGAGTCGCTCCAGCCAGAGCGCGGTCAGCAGGGCGACCCCCAGCAGGATCAGACCGCTCCGCTGCTGGCGGGCCAGGCAGAGCAGCACGGCCAGTCCCAGGGCGAGCCAGATGAGAGTGTCAGGGAGTGGTAACATTGAGTCTCCTTGTGGGTTGCAAGGGGCGCACCTTAACGAGCCTTCGCCTCTGGCACAAGGCGCAATGGACTGGTCGGAGCCCAGTCGGGCTCCTTCTTGCCGACAGCGCTGACCGGCCTGGGCAATAAAAAGCCGGAGCTAGGCTCCGGCTTTGGGGATAGGTGGTGGCCCGGGTGAAGGGGCCCAGACCAGATTAACGGCCGGATTCGGCGATGACGCGGGCTATGATGTCGGCGCGCTTGCTCGCTTCCAGCTCGCCCAGGGCGATGAGGCCGGCCTTGAAGATGACATTCTTCGGCAGGCTGACGTCGTCCAGGGTGGTGATGGCTTCGACGTGCAGGCCGTTCAGGCGGCTGGCATCGCGCGGGCTCAGGTTGACCTGGGTATTCATCACCTGCTTGCCTTTCTTCTTGGCAGGCACGGCGGCTTTCTGGCTGGATTCCTGTTCTTCGTCTTCCGGCAGTTCGTCATCAAAATCGTAAATGGACATAGTCAATCCTGTTGGGTTGCAAGGGGCATGCTCGCCCGAAATGTGGGTATTCAGCCCATATCCTCGTTGCGGATAAAGGCGCGCCAGGAGCCGAGCACCTGGGCAAAGTCTTCCAGTCCGCACATGGCCAGCTGCTCATCATCGTAGTAGGCGAGATCGTCGAGATCCTCATCCAGCTCGATATTGAGGACGTTGGCTTTCACCTCGGCCTCCTCAGGGGTGAGCAGCAGCGAATAGTCACCGCCGTGACGCCTGTACTCCGTGCGGGTTCGATTGGAAAGCTGGTCGATGATGGAGAAGAGCTCGTCGAGGGTATCCTCATCCTTGCCAACTTCATCGATCAGCCACTGACCTATGGCCTCATGGCCCATGGAGAACCGGGCGCGATAGCCACCGAACGGGTCGCGGCGAAATTCATAGTCCATAGCGGAGTCCCTATCGGAAGGGTGGAGCCACCACAACACGGAACGGCGTGACGCCGGTTCCATGATCCCGGGTGGGGCACAGATAGCGTAAAGTGGCCTATTCTAGCGATCCCCCCCGCGCTTGTCTTGATGATGTGGGATCTTTAACGGGTCTGTCCCCCGGATCCAGGCCACCCGGGGGCCTGTCAACGAATGGTATGGAGAGGCAATGCAGTTCAATGACACCCTTGCCCGTCAGATAGTGAGCCGGGCGATGAAGATACTCTCCTTCTCGGTCAAGGTAATGGACGAAAGCTGCCTTATCATCGCCTTCGGCAACCCTCTGCTATCTATCCGGAGATGTTATGCAGCTCAATGACACCCTTGCCCGTCAGATTGTGAGCCGGGCGATGAAGATACTCTCCTTCTCGGTCAACGTGATGGACGAGCGGGGCCTCATCATCGCCTCCGGCAACCCGGAGCGGCTCCATCAGCGTCACGAGGGGGCCGTGCTGGCGCTGACCGAGAACCGGGTGGTGGAGATAAGCGAAGCGACCGCCCAGCAGCTCAAGGGGGTGAGGCCCGGCATCAACCTGCCCATCGCCTATCAGGGGGAGTTGCTCGGCGTCATCGGCATCTCGGGGGATCCGGAAGAAGTGCGTGCTTACGCCGAGCTGGTGCGGATGACAGCCGAGCTGATCCTGGAGCAGGCGGCGCTCACCGAGCAGTTGCAGTGGGACAAGCGCCACAAGGAGGAGCTGGTGCTGCAGCTCATTCGCGGCGAGGGGAGGGCCGATCAGCTGCAGCAGGCAGCCCGCTTCCTCGATCTCGATCTGGCCCAGCCTCGCGTCGTCGCCGTGCTGGCGCTGGAGGAGGCGGATCCCGCACGTCTGCGGGAGCTGGTGCACCTCCTGGAAAATCCGGAGCGGGACAACCTGGTGGCCATCAACGGCCTGGACGAGATAGTGGTGCTCAAGCCGGCCCAGCTCAGCGATGGCGTCTGGCAATCGGCGCAGGAGCGCAGCCGCATCAAGCAGTTGCTGGCCCGCATTCCCCATTTCAAGGTGCGCATAGGGGTGGGTGATTACTTCGCCGGGACGGGCGGATTGGCGCGCTCCTACCAGACCGCCCGCGACACCCTGCGCCGAGGCATGAGCCAGGCGCCGCGCAAGCAGGTCTACTTCTTCGAGGATTATCGCCTGCCGGTGCTGCTCGGGAGCCTGGCGGACTCCTGGCAGGCGGATCAGCTGCGGGCCCCCCTGCTCAAGCTGGCAAAAGAGGATGCAAAGGGAACGCTGCAAAAGACGCTGCGGCAATATTTCTTGCAGGATTGTGATCTGCATCCCTGTGCCGAAACGCTCTTCATCCACCCCAATACCCTGCGTTATCGGCTGACCCGGATAGAGCAGATAACAGGCTTGAATTTCAATAGGTTAGATGACAAGTTCCTGCTCTATCTCGGGCTCAATCTCGATGGCTGATTTGTTCATATGAACAAAAACATAGGCTGATGAAGCGCAAGCTTTGGCTTTTAAGCCAAAGCATTTAGGGTCGGGATCACCATAATGGCCACCACTCACTCATTTGAAAGGTGCCCGTCATGATCCCTGTATCCGCGCTCGGCGCTCTCGCCGCGCTCTCCATCGCCATCTTCCTGATTCTGAAGAAGGTGCCGCCCGCCTACGGCATGATAGTCGGTGCCCTGGCCGGTGGCCTGATCGGCGGCGCCGACCTGACCCAGACCGTCGCCCTGATGATCGGCGGCGCCCAGGGGATCACCACGGCCGTGATGCGGATCCTGGCGGCAGGCGTACTGGCCGGGGTGCTCATCGAATCGGGTGCCGCCACCACCATAGCCGAGACCATAGTCCGCAAGCTCGGCGAGACCCGTGCCCTGCTGGCTCTGGCCCTGGCGACCCTGATCCTGACCGCGGTCGGCGTCTTCGTGGACGTGGCCGTCATCACCGTCGCCCCCATAGCGCTCGCCATCGCCCGTCGCGCCGATCTCTCCAAGGCCGCCATCCTGCTGGCCATGATAGGGGGCGGCAAGGCGGGCAACGTCATGTCCCCCAACCCGAACGCCATCGCCGCGTCCGACGCCTTCCACCTGCCCCTCACCTCTGTGATGGCGGCCGGCATCATCCCGGGTCTGTTCGGTCTGGTGATGGCCTACTGGCTGGCCAAGCGCCTCAACAAGCGGGGCAGCAAGGTCGCGGCCGACGAAGTGGTGAACTTTGACGGTGGCAAGCTGCCCGGCTTCTTCGCCGCCATCAGCGCCCCCCTGGTCGCCATACTGCTGCTGGCCCTGCGCCCGGTGGCCGGCATAGTCGTGGATCCCCTCATCGCCCTGCCCCTCGGCGGCCTGGTCGGCGCCCTGATGATGGGCAAGTTCAGCAAGGTGAACCAGTTTGCGGTCTCCGGCCTCGCCCGCATGGCGCCGGTGGCCATCATGCTGCTGGGGACGGGTACCCTGGCGGGCATCATCGCGAACTCCGGCCTGAAGGATGTGCTGATCAGCGGCCTGACCGCCTCAGGTCTGCCCTCCTACCTGCTGGCCCCCATCTCCGGCGCTTTGATGTCGCTGGCGACCGCCTCGACCACGGCCGGGACAGTGGTGGCCTCCAACGTGTTCAGCTCCACCCTGATCGAGCTGGGGATCAGCAGTCTGGCGGGGGCCGCCATGATCCACGCCGGTGCCACCGTGTTTGACCACATGCCTCACGGCTCCTTCTTCCATGCCACCGGTGGCAGCGTCCACATGGGGGTGGGTGAGCGCCTCAAGCTCATCCCGTACGAAACCGCGGTGGGTCTGACCATTGCAACTGTCTCCACCCTGATGTTTGGCGTGTTTGGCCTCGCCTAAGGAATTGATATGAAGATTGTTATTGCCCCCGATTCATTCAAGGAGAGCCTGAGCGCCATGGCGGTGGCCGATGCCATCGAGGCCGGTTTCAAGCAGGTGCTGCCGGATGCCACCTACGTCAAATTGCCTATGGCCGATGGCGGCGAGGGCACGGTGCAGTCCCTGGTGGATGCCACCGGTGGCCGCATCCTGCCGGTCGAGGTGACGGCACCGCTCGGCAACAAGGTGCAGGGCTTCGTCGGCCTGCTGGGGGATGGCCAGCGTGCCGTCATCGAGATGGCGGCGGCCTCAGGTATCCATCTGGTGGCACCGGAGCAGCGCAATCCACTGCTCACCTCCAGTTTCGGCACCGGCGAGCTGATCCTGGCGGCGCTGGAGATGGGGGTCACTCACCTCATCCTCGGCATCGGCGGCAGTGCCACCAACGACGGCGGTGCCGGCATGATCCAGGCGCTCGGCGGCAAGCTCTTGAAAGCAGATGGCACCCCTATAGCCCTGGGGGGCGCGGGTCTCGGTGAGCTCGCCACCATAGACCTGAGCGGGCTGGATCCCCGCCTGAGCGAGCTGGTCATCGAGGTGGCCTGCGACGTGAACAACCCGCTGTGCGGCCCGAAAGGCGCCTCTGCCGTGTTCGGCCCGCAGAAGGGGGCGACCCCCGAGATGGTGGCGCAGCTCGATGCCAATCTGGCCCGCTACGCCGACTGCATCGAGCAGGCCCTCGGCAAGCAGGTGAAAGATATTCCGGGGGCGGGCGCCGCCGGTGGCATGGGCGCCGCCCTGGTCGGCCTGCTCGGCGCGGAGCTCAAGCCCGGCATCCAGATCGTCATCGAAGCTCTGAAACTGGCCGATGAAGTGGCCGATGCGGATCTCGTCATCACCGGGGAAGGTCGCATCGACAGCCAGACCATCCACGGCAAGACGCCAATCGGTGTCGCACGCTGCGCCAAGCAGTTCGGCAAGCCGGTGATCGGCATCGCCGGCTGCCTGACCGACGATTGCGGCGTGGTCCATGACCATGGCATCGACGCCGTGTTCGCCGTGGTCAACCGGGCCATGTCCCTGCCGGAGGCGATCGCAACCGCCACCACCAACCTGCAGCTCACGGCCCGCAACGTCGCCGCCCTCTATCTGCTGCGTCGTTAATCCTCTTCTGGCCGGAGCCCGTCACCGGCCGCACCCTGCCCCGTGTAGCGGATGTGGTTGCTCCCCTGAGGGCGGACCCTCTGACGCACCTTGCCGATCCCAGGATCGGCTTTTTTATTATCCTGCTGTCTTGTATATGGTTTTTGTATTCTGCCAGGGGCCTTTGCGGCATAGTGATCCCCCATAGTACAAGGAGCAACCCATGATCTTGCTGACCCTGGGGGTACTGCTGTTTACCCTGATCCATCTCTATCCCTGCTACGCCGCAGCGCACCGTGCCCGCCTGCGGGATCGGCTGGGGGAGAACCGTTACAAGGGACTCTTCTCGCTGCTGGTGTTCGTCGCCATCGGCTGCATCCTCGCCGGCTGGCGCAGCGCCAGCCCCCTGCCGCTCTACTTCCTGCCCGCCTGGGGGCCCATGCTGGTGATGGCGGCCATGCCGGTCGCGCTGATCCTGCTCTGCGCTGGCCAGGGGCCCAACCACCTGAGGCGTTGGCTGGTACACCCCCAGCTGCTCGGCACCCTGCTCTGGGCCTGTGCCCATCTGGCGGTCAACAGCGAGGCGCGCTCCCTGGTGCTGTTCGGAGGGTTGGGTGCCTGGGCGCTGGTCAGCATCGTCTGGATATCGGTACGGGACTGGCGCACCAAGCCGAGGCCGGCGGCCACCTGGCAGGGGACGGGGATCAGCGTGGGCGCCGGTATGGTGCTGACGGCCATGCTCATCTTCTGGGGCCACGGCTGGTTGACCGGGATCCCGCTGCACTGATCCCTGAACCTTGTGCGGGGATCTCGCGTATGATGGAGAAAACCCGAGGAGTCACGTCAATGAAATGGTTCACCCTGCTGCTGTTGCTTGGATCTGGCGCGGCATCTGCCGCCTGTCCCGACTACTTCAATGTGGAGATGCGGGAGCTCAACAACACCCAGCGCCACAACCTCTGCCAGCTGACCGAGGGCAAGGTGGTGCTGGTGGTCAATACCGCCTCTTATTGTGGTTACAGCGGCCAGTTCCGGGATCTGGAGGCGCTCTACCAGAGCTACAAGGAGAAGGGGCTGATGGTGCTGGGGTTCCCCTCCAACGACTTCTGGCAGGAGGCGGGCAACGAGAACAAGACAGCCGAGGTGTGCCGCCGGGACTACGGGGTCACCTTCCCCATGTTCAACCGGGTCTCGGTGCGTGGCGCCGATGCGGTGCCATTGTTCAAGGGGCTGGCGGCCGCCGCCGATGGGGATGCGCCGAACTGGAACTTCCACAAATACCTGGTGGGCCGCGATGGCAAGCTGATTGCGAGCTATGGCGCCAATCAGAATCCGGCCGATGATCCCCTCAAGGCGCAGCTGATCCAGGCGCTGGGACGCTGACCCTACCCCCTGGCGGGCGGCTCTGGAATAATGGGGGCCCGCCACTCACTCTGGTTATCCCGTGCTGCAACGTCTTCCCCAAATGGTGATCTTCGATGCCCTGGTCCGCGAACAGGGCATCTCGGCGGCCGCGCGGCGGCTCGGGGTCTCCAAGTCCCACATCAGCAAGCAGCTGGCCCAGCTTGAGACCGAGCTCGGCGCCCAGCTGGTGCAGCGTACCACCCGCCGTTTCTCCCTCACCGAACTCGGCCAGGAGTATGCCCGCCACTGCCGCGCCCTGGTGGCGGTGGCCCTGGAAGCTGACTCCATGGTGGCGGAGCGTCGCGGCAAGGTGAGCGGCGTGCTGCACCTGGGGGTGGGCCAGTCCTTCGGCCGCTTGCACGTGATCCCGCGGCTCAAGGCATTCCAGGCGCGTTACCCCGACCTGGAGCTGGAAGTCTCCCTGTTCGATCACCGCACCAATCTGGTGGATGAGGGGCTGGATCTCTGGATCACCACCTACGAGGACAAGCCCGAGACCCTGGTGGGGCAGCGGCTGGCGGACATCGGCTTCGTGCTGGTGGCCTCGCCGGACTATCTGCTGAGCCACGGCACCCCGCTGCATCCCAGGGATCTGGCCAGGCACAACTGCATCACCTACCAGAGCCGGGAGCGGCGCTACCACGAGTGGTCGTTTCGCCAGGGCAAGGAGCGCCAGACGGTGCAGGTGGCAGGCAACTACAGGGTGGATCTGGCGGAGGCGGTACGGGATGCCGCCCTGGCCGGGCTCGGCATCGCCTATGTTGCCAACTACTTGCTGGACAAGGAGCTGCAATCCGGCCAGCTCATTCCCCTGCTGCCCCAGTGGCGCCCGAACCAGAAGATGGCGGTGCACGCCGTCTACGCCAGGCGGGAGCACCTGGATCCCAAGATCCGCCTCTTCATCGACTTCCTCAAGGAGAGCTTCGGCCCCGAACCCTACTGGGCGCAGCGGCTGGCCCCCTGGCTGGGGGGCAGATTGTCCGGTGTGGAGGAATAATCGTTTCCATACAGGAACACTGACTTTCGCCTGATACCAAACACGAGCCAAATCAGCCAGTTGGCGCAACCGATATCGTGCAAACGTTTTTGCTAACAGGGTTGTAACCAGGTGGACTTGCAGTGATGGGGGCAGGGGAGCAGAATCCGCGCCCATCTTCAGTCCCACTAGATGGAATTCCTATGATCGCCCTGCTCGGCATCTTGAGTATCCTGGCGCTAGCCGCACTCTGCTCTGATAATCGTCGTCGTATCCCGTTGAGAACAGTGGGCTTCGCCCTCTGCCTGCAAGTCCTCTTCGCCGCCCTGGTGCTCTGGCTGCCTGCGGGTCAGCAGGTGCTCAACGGCGTCAGCGAGAGCGTCAGCAGCGTGATCGGCTACGGCCAGGAGGGGATCGCCTTCCTGTTCGGGGATCTGGCCAAGTTCAAGCTGGGCTTCATCTTTGCCTTCAACGTGCTGCCGGTCATCATCTTCTTCTCCGCGGTGATCGCCATCCTCTACCACATCGGCCTGATGCCGCGGGTCATCGCCCTGCTGGGCGGCGGCCTGCAGAAGCTGCTGGGCACCGGCCGTGCCGAGAGCCTCTCCGCTACCGCCAACATCTTCGTCGGCATGGTGGAAGCCCCCCTGGTGGTCAAGCCCTACCTCTCCAGGATGTCTGACTCCCAGTTCTTCGCGGTGATGAGCTGCGGTCTCGCCTCGGTGGCCGGTGGCACCCTGGTGGGTTATGCCAGCATCGGGGTCGAGTTGAAATACCTGATCGCCGCCGCCTTCATGTCGGCGCCTGCCGGCCTGGCCATGGCCAAGATCCTGGTGCCGCCCGGTGCCGATGAGGAAGATCATCATGAAGATGTGGTGATCCCCCGCGCCACCAACGTGATCGAAGCGGCGGCCGATGGCGCCATGTCCGGTCTCAATATCGCTGTGGCGGTGGGCGCGACCCTGCTGGCCTTCGTCGGTGTGATTGCCATGCTCAACGGCCTGCTGGGCTGGGCCGGCGACCTGGTGGGTCTGGATCTGAGCTTCCAGATCATCCTGGGCTGGCTGTTCGCCCCCGTCTCCTGGCTCATCGGCGTGCCCTGGGATCAGGCCCAGGCGGCCGGCGCCCTGATCGGCACCAAGATCGTCATCAACGAATTCGTCGCCTTCATCGCCCTGGTGCAGGATCAGACCCTGAACGAGTCGAGCAGGGCCATAGTCACCTTTGCCCTGTGCGGTTTCGCCAACATCTCCTCCATGGCGATCCTGATCGGCGGCCTGGGGGCCATGGTGCCGGAGCGCAAATCCTTCATCGCCCGCTACGGCCTGCGGGCCATCCTGGCGGGGGTGCTGGCAAACCTGATGAGCGCCTCGCTCGCTGGCCTGTTCCTCGCCCTCTGAGTGGCCTAGGCGCTCGTGCCTTCAGGTCCAAGCCCGCTTCGGCGGGCTTTGTTGTGGCCGTTGTCGGGCAAAAAAAAAGCGCCTCAGAGGAGGCGCGGGGAAAAAGACAGATTGGAAGCGTCACATGGGTGCCACTTGAATGAGGGATGAGCCGTGCCATCCAAGTGTGAGTGCATCATGCCTTTCCCAGTCTGAAGCCCTTCTGAGGCGATTCTTCATACTGTGTTCATTTTGCTAAACGCCCGGTGGCGTCAGCGCTAAGCCTCCGTTCCCCTGCTCCAATGCCAGCAAGCAGCGTTATGAACGGGATGCCGCCGGCTAATCAGGGGTCAGGGAGTCAGCGCGAAGTTGTCGACAGTCTGCTGTTCCAGTGCCAGCAACCAGCGTATGAAGGGGATGCCGCCAGCTAATCAGGGAGTCAGGGAGTCAGCGCAAAGTTGTCGACAGTCTGCTGTTCCAGTGCCAGCAACCAGCGTTTGATGGGAATGCCGCCGGCTAATCAGGGGTCAGGGGGTCAGCGTGAAGTTGTCGACCGTCTGCTGCTCCAGTGCCAGCAGCCAGCGCTTGATGGGTATGCCGCCGGCGTACCCCGTCAGCGCACCGCTGCTGCCTATCACTCGGTGGCAGGGCACTATGATGCTCAGGGGGTTGCGGCCGTTGGCCGCCCCGACGGCCCGCACCGCATTGGGGTTGCCGATGGCCTGGGCTATCTCGAGGTAGCTGACGGTCTCGCCGTAGGGGATGTCGCACAGGGCACGCCACACCGACTGCTGAAAAGGGGTTCCCCGGGCGGCGAGCGGCAGCGTGAAGTGCCGCAGCCGACCGGCAAAATAGGCCTCGAACTGCTCGAGGTAGGGGGCCAGGGTCACATCGTCCCGCTGCCATTCCGCTGTCGGGGTGACCGGCTGCTCCCCCCGCAGGAACTCCACGAAGCGCAGGCCATCCTGATCGATGGCGACCAGCAGGGGGCCCTGGGCGCTGTCACAAAAACTGTATCTCATGGATCTCTCTTCCTCGGCCTGAACGGCTCACTCCATCCCGGGCTTGCCACGGGCCGACTTGATCTCACCCTTGCGCTTCTTGGCGTCAACCCGCTTGCGCTGGGAGCTGCGGGTCGGCTTGGTGGCGTGGCGGGCCTTGGGGCGCCAGGCGGCCTTTTTCAGCAACTCGGTCAGGCGGCTCATGGCCTCCTTGCGGTTCATGTCCTGGCTGCGGTGGGTCTCGACCCTGATCTGGATGAAGCCATCGTGGACCCGGCTGTCGCTGAGCTTCTCCAGCCCCTCCTTGTAGAGATCCGGCAGGCTGGGGGAGTCGCGGTAATCGAAGCGCAGCCAGACGGCGGAGTCCGTCTTGTTGACGTGCTGGCCTCCGGCCCCCTGGGCGCGCATGGTCTGAAACTGCAGCTCATGCCAGGGAATGATCACGCTGTTGGAGATGACTAACATGGGGTGATGCTCTCATTTGGTGCATCAAGGGAGTCTGGTGCAGCTTGGTGCCTCATTATGGGGCGAGATGCGCTTCCTTGGTGATCCTGAGCCGAAATGGCTCAAGGGTTAATGGCTATCTTTATGAAAATAAACAATAAAAATACTTGGCACAAGAATTGATGACCTCTTCATGACATACCATGGATTGGGAGCAACCAGATGAAGCTGATTACTGCGATTATCAAACCTTTCAAGTTGGACGACGTGCGCGAGGCCATCGCCAACCTGGGGGTCGAGGGTCTGACCGTGTCCGAGGTCAAGGGCTTCGGTCGCCAGAAGGGGCACACCGAATTATACCGGGGGGCAGAGTACCAGGTCGACTTCCTGCCGAAGGTAAAGCTGGAGATCGCCACCGCCGACGAGAACGTGGAAGGGGTGATCGAGGCCATCTGCAAGGCGGCTTATACCGGCAAGATAGGAGACGGCAAGATCTTCGTCTATGACCTGCTGCAGGCCGTGCGCATCCGTACCGGCGAGAGCGACGACGAGGCGCTGTGATGCCGCGCCAGGGCCCCCGGCCGCTGAGCCGGTCGGGTTGAGCGCTCAGGCCCTGCCGGGTCGATAGAAAAAGAGAATGCATGGTCATGAAGAGACTGGGTGGGATTCCATCCGGTCTTTTTGTTTTAGCAGTGATTAAATATGTGGCCTTACCTCTGCAAACCGCCTTGATCCTCTCATCCTGATTCATGCAGAATGCAAACGAAAATAGTTATCACTATATGCACAGACAAGGAATGGATGATGAAAATGAAGATGCTGGCGCTGGTGTTCTCCTCGCTGATCGCCCAGTCGGCCTTTGCCGCCGCTGAAGTGAATGTCTACTCCAATCGGCAGGATGAGCTGATCAAGCCCATCATCCAGCAGTTCGAGAAAGAGACCGGGATCAAGGTCAACGTGGTGTTTGCCAAAGAGGGGCTGAACGAGCGCCTGGAGCGCGAAGGCAAGCTCTCCCCCGCGGATCTGATGCTGACCGTCGACATCAGCCGCCTGACCGACCTGGTGGACAAGGATCTGGTTCAGCCGGTGGACAGCAAGACGCTGCAGGAGAACATCCCCTCCATCTATCGTGATCCGGACAACCGCTGGTTCGCCCTGACTACCCGGGTGCGCGCCATCTACTCCAGCAAGGATCGGCTCGGCAAGCTCGACACCATCCGCTACGAAGATCTGGTCAAGCCTGAATTCAAAGGAAAAATTTGTACCCGCAGCGGCAAGCACGAGTACAATGTGGCGCTGGTTTCGTCCATGATTGCCCATCACGGCATGGCGGACACCAAGACCTGGCTGGAAGGGGTCAAGGCCAACCTGGCGCGCAAGCCGCAAGGCAACGACCGGGATCAGGTCAAGGCGATCAAGGACGGTATCTGTGACGTCTCCCTCGGCAACAGCTACTACCTGGGCGCCATGCTGAAAGACCCGGCGCAGAAGTCCTGGGCCGACGCGGTCGAGATCAACTTCCCGAACCAGGCTGATCGCGGTGCCCACGTCAACGTGAGCGGCGTGGCCATGACCAAGTACGCCAAGAACAAGGAAGCCGCCCAGAAGCTGATGGAATTCCTCTCTGGCGACACCGCCCAGCACATGTACGCGGACGTGAATGCCGAGTATCCGGTCAAGGCCGGGGTCGAGCCTTCCGCCATGGTCAAGGCCTGGGGCAGTTTCAAGTCTGACCCCATGCCGGTCAGCGACTATGCCAAGCACCGCAAGGACGCCTTGCAGCTGCTGGATGAAGTGAAATTCGACTTGTAATCAGATGGGGCCTAAGGCCCCATCAATCGCTGTGGACTCATGAAAAATTGTGGATGGATTGCCGGCAGCTGGGCCACCGCCCTGCTGCTGGGTTTGCCGGTGCTTGCCCTCATCTTCTCTGCCTTCTCGGCAGACGGAGAGCTGTTTCGCCACCTCGCCGATACGGTACTGATCGACTACCTTGGCAACACCTCAGGGCTGGTGCTGGGGGTAGTGCTGCTCAGCCTGCTGTTCGGGGTGCCCACCGCCTGGCTGGTCGCCATGTGCCAGGTGCCGGGGCGCCGCGCCCTGCAGTGGGCGCTGATGCTGCCCATGGCCATGCCCTCCTACATAGTGGCTTACGTCTATACCGACCTGCTCGACTACTCGGGCCCGCTGCAGGCGGGGCTGAGATCCCTGTTTGACTGGCAAGGCCCGGCCGATTACTGGTTCCCGGCCATCCGCTCCCTCGGCGGTGCCGCCTGGGTGCTGGCGCTGGTGCTCTTCCCCTACGTCTATCTGCTGGCGCGCGCCTCCTTCCTGGAGCAGTCGGTCAGCCTCATTCACTCCAGCCGGTTGCTCGGCTGCACCCCCTGGCAGAGCTTTCGTCGCCTCAGCCTGCCCCTGGCCCGCCCCGCCATCATGGTGGGGGCGTCGCTGGTGGCGATGGAGACACTGGCAGACTTTGCCACCGTCCACTTCTTTGCCATCAACACCCTGACGACGGCCATTTACGACACCTGGCTCGGTTACGGCAGCCTGGCCACCGCAGCCCGGCTCTCCTGCCTGATGCTGCTGGCGGTGGTGTTGCTCATCGCCCTGGAGCGCCGCTCCCGCCAGCGCCAGCAGGTATTCCAGAAATCCATGGGCCATGAGCAGCCCCTGCGCTATCCCCTCAAGGGGGCGAGCCGTCTGCTGGCCGGGCTCTGGTGCTGGGGACTGGTGCTGGCCGGTTTCGGCCTGCCGTTCGTGATCCTGCTGGATTACGGGGTGCGCTATTTCGAACTCTCGTGGACGCCGGAATTCGTGCGCTTCGCCGGCAACAGCCTGCTCATCTCGGCCCTGACTGCCCTGCTCGCCATGGCCATCGCCCTGCTGCTCGGCTTCTTCCGCCGCCTCGATGGCGGCACCCGCAGCCTGCTGCCCCTGCGCATCGCCGCCACCGGCTATGCCATGCCGGGCACTGTGCTCGCCATCGGGGTGCTGGTGCCGCTGACGGCGCTGGATTTTGGTCTCAACGATCTGGCCGAGTGGCTCGGGATGCAGGGGCCAGGTCTGCTGCTGACCGGCACCCTCACCGCCATCGTATTCGGCTACCTGGTGCGCTTCGTGGCCATCGCCATCGGCTCGGTGGAGAGCAGCATGGGCAAGATCTCCCCCAGCCTCGACATGGCGGCCCGCTCCCTGGGGCAGGGGACGGGGGGCATGCTGCGCCGGGTGCATCTGCCCCTGGTGCGACGGGGCCTCTTTGCCGGTGCCATGCTGGTGTTCATCGAATCCATGAAGGAGCTGCCTGCGGCCCTGCTGCTGCGGCCGTTCAACTTCGAGACCCTGGCGACCCATGTCTACCAGTTCGTCTCGGACGAGATGCTGGAGCGGGGGGCGCTCGGCGCCATCGTCATCGTGCTGGTGGGGCTGGTGCCGCTTATCTGGGTCAACCGCAGCCTGGACAGTCCGGGGCACTGAGTCGCCACGCCGGCCAATGAAATTGCATACGGTGTGCTTGACCGAAAGGCAGCGCACCGCCAGAAACGAGAGGAACAGTGCCGTGTCTTGCTTGCAAGTAGAGAAGGTTAGCTGCCGTTACAACGGCCAGAACGTGCTGGAGCAGCTCTCCCTGACGGTGGCCGACAACGAGATCGTCTGCCTGCTGGGGGCGAGTGGCTGTGGCAAGACCACCCTGCTCAAGGCGGTCGCCGGCCTGCTGCCACTGGCGGAAGGCAGCATTCGTCTCGGTGAGACCCTGCTGGACGGGCCCGGCGTGACGGTGTCGCCTGAGCGTCGCCACATCGGCATGATCTTTCAGGATTACGCCCTCTTTCCCCACCTGACGGTGGCCGAGAACATCGGCTTCGGGCTGACCCGGGCGCCTCGCGACACCCGCCAGCAGCAGATCGACGAGGCGCTGACCCTGGTCAACCTGCAGGGGCTGGGGGATCGCTATCCCCATCAGCTCTCCGGTGGTCAGCAGCAGCGGGTCGCCATCGCCCGCGCCCTGGTCTGCAAGCCCAGATTGATGCTGCTGGACGAGCCCTTCTCCAACATCGATACCCAGGTGAGGATGAAGCTGATCCTGGAGATCCGCACCCTGCTCAAGCGTCAGGGGATAGGCGCCATCTTCGTCAGTCACAGCAAGGAGGAGGCGTTCGCCTTCGCCGATCGGCTGGCGCTGTTCCGGGCCGGTCGCATCGAGCAGGTGGGCCAGCCGGAGCAACTCTATCGCCGCCCCGAGAACCGCTTCGTGGCGGAGTTTCTCGGCGGGGTCAACTATCTGGCGGCCGAGGTGGTGGACAGCCACTGCGTGCAGACAGCGCTCGGGGTCATCTGTGGCCATGAGCCGCACGGTCGCGCCCCGGGAGAGCGGCTGCAGCTGATGCTCAGGCCCCAGCAGCTGGCATTGGCGGCCGCCGCCGACGGCGACTTGCTGGTGCGGGAGCAGCAGTTCCTCGGCCATCACTGCCGGGTGCTGGTGGAGTGCGCCGGCCAGGTGCTGGAGGCCAGCATAGGGGAGCCTCTCGAAGGGGAGAGGGCGCGGGTGACCGTGGCCCCCCATGCCCTGGTGCTGTTCGAACAGATGCCTTGATAGTGATGTGAAATCAAGGAATTGACCCCGTTCCGGTTTATAATCGCGCCACGCCCATAGCCAATGTCTTTGGAGAGAGAAATGAAAGCCCAAGCCGGGATCTGCGCAGAGCCGAATCTGCATGCCCTCTATCTGATGTTCAATCGCACCGGTGACGGTGTCGAGCTGGCCACCCGTCTGGCCAGGCTGCCGGTTCTGTGGGATGCGGTGAGCGCCGATTTCCCCGACGCCGGTTTCAGCGGTCTGGTCGCCGTCGGCGCCGAGGGCTGGGATGCCATCTACCCGGCCGCCCGTCCGCCCCAGTTCCGTGGCTTCATGGCGCAGTCTGCCAATGGCCAGGAAGCCCCGAACACCCCGTTCGATCTCTTCGTGCAACTGCGCGCCGATCGGGTGGACGTCCTCCATCACGCCGGCCATCGTGTCATGGCGCTGCTGGCCGGTCTGGTGGAGCTGGCCGAGGAAGTCCGCGGTTTTCGCAACCAGGATTGCCGGGATCTGACCGGTTTCGTCGACGGCACCGAGAACCCCCAGGGTGAGCACAGGGCCGAAGTGGCGCTGATCGACGGGGGTGAATTTGCCGGTGGCTCCTACGTCCATGTCCAGCGCTGGGTGCACGCCATGAGCGACTGGGAGAAGCTGGCGCTGAAGGAGCAGGAGGACATCATTGGCCGTACCAAGGTGGACAACATCGAGTACGAGTCGGCCGACAAGCCGCTGACCTCCCACATCAAGCGGGTCAACCTAAAGACCCCGAAGGGAGAGTCCATGGAGATACTGCGCCAGAGCATGCCCTGGGGCACCATGCGCGAGCAGGGGCTCTACTTCATCTCCTGCTGCCGCACCCCGCAGCACTTCAATGCCATGCTGGCCAGCATGTACAAGGGGGAGGGGAGCCACTTCGATCACCTGCTGCGCTTCACCAGGGCGGTGACAGGGGCCGCCTTCTTCGCCCCTTCCATCGATTTTCTGGTCGCTCAAGGCAAGTAACTGCTTGCCGAATGCGCGGAAACGAAAAATCCCGGCCTTGACCGGGATTTTTCGTTCAGGTGGCGCGAGCGCGACCGGATCAGGGGGTCTGTTCGAACAGCTCGAGGGCGGAGAGGTAGAGCTCTTCGATGTCGGTGTCGCTGGTCGGGGTGATGAAGATGGTGTCATCACCGGCTATGGTGCCGAGGATACCTTCGGCCTTGCCGAGGGAGTCGAGCAGGCGGGCGATGAGCTGGGCCGCACCCGGGCTGGTGTGGATCACCACCAGAGCGCCGTTGTGGTCGACATCCAGTACCAGGTTCTTGAGCGGGCTGGAGGTGGTGGGCACACCCAGCTCCACCGGCAGGCAGTAGACCATCTCCATCTTGGCATTGCGGGTGCGGACGGCGCCGAAGCGGCTCAGCATGCGCGAAACCTTGGACTGGTTGATGTTCTCAAAGCCCATCTCTTGCAGGGCAGTGACTATCTCTGCCTGGGAGCCGAAACGCTCCTCTTTCAGCAAGGCTTTAAAGGCCTTGGCCAGTTTTTCTTGCTTGTCGTTATGTTTCATCTTGGACTCACGAATGAGGGAGGTGACCGCCTGTCACGCTCAGGCGGCAGATACGAACAGCGCTGCTATTTTGCATTCATATGCCTGTTTTGGCAAGGAAGCGGCGCTTGTTCTGCATATTGATTCAAATATAGCTTGCATCAACTTATGCTGGCGCTAGAATCAGGACGAAATTTTGAAAACTTATTCAATTGGGCTGTATGGGTATCGAATTAATCGGCATCGAAAAATCCTGGCACAAGGTGCCGGTACTGCAACAGGTCAGCTTCCGGACTGCACCCGGCGAGACCTTGGTATTGCTGGGCCCGAGCGGTGCGGGCAAGAGCTCGCTGCTGCGGATGATGAACCTGCTGGACACCCCGGATGCGGGTGTGCTGCGCATCGCCGACAGTGAATTTTCTTTCCCGTCCAGCCTCTCTCCCGCGGAATTCAACCGCCAGGCCCAGGCCTTGCGCCGCAAGGTGGGCATGGTGTTCCAGCAGTACAATCTGTGGCCCCATCTCACCGTGATGGAGAATCTCATCGAAGCCCCCATCAAGGTGCTGGGCATGGGCCGCGAGGCTGCCATCGAGAAGGGCGCTTATCTGCTGGCCCAGTTGCAGCTGGCCGACAAGCGGGATGCCTGGCCGGCGCGCCTCTCCGGCGGCCAGCAGCAGCGGGTCGCCATCGCCAGAACCCTGATGATGGATCCCCAGGTGCTGCTGTTTGACGAGCCCACCGCGGCGCTCGATCCTGAAATAACCAAAGAGGTGGCGGAGATCATCCGCACCCTGAGCCAGACCGGCATCACCCAGGTGGTGGTGACCCACGAGGTGGAGTTCGCCCGCAAGGTGGCCAGTCAGGTGATTTATCTGGAGAAGGGGCGGATCATCGAATCCGGCACCGCCGCCATCTTCCAATCCCCGCAAACCAGCCGGTTTGCCGAATTCTTGATGCATTGATATTGAATCGATAAGGAAGCTGTCATGAAAAAGAGTCTGTTGCTGGTTGCTGCCATGGGTCTGCTGAGCACCTCGGTGCTGGCCAAGGAGATCAAGTTCGCCACCGAGGCCACCTATGCGCCGTTCGAATACCTGGATGACAAGAACGAGTTCCAGGGCTTTGACATCGATCTGGCCCGCGCCGTCTGCGAGCAGGCCAAGCTGGAGTGCAGCTTCCACAACCAGGCCTTCGACAGCCTGATCCCCAGTCTCAAGTTCCGTCGCTATGACGCCGTCATCGCCGCCATGGACGTGACCCCGGAGCGGGCCGCCCAGGTCGACTTCTCCGACATCTATTACGAGAACTCTGCGGTCTTCGTGGCCAAGAAGGGCGCCTTCAAGGGGCCTGAAGAGCTGGTGGACAAGACAGTCGGCGTGCAGAACGGCACCTCCCACCAGTCCTACCTGGTGGACAACTGGGTGAGCAAGGGTCTGCTGACCGTGCCCTACGCCAGCTACCAGAGCGCCTTCCTCGACATGATGAACGGTCGCACCGACGGCGTCTTCGCCGACACCGCCGTTGCCGCCGACTGGCTCAAGCAGCACAAGGAGTACGGTGTCATCGGCACGCCGGTGACCGACGCCAAGTACTTCGGTACCGGCTTTGGCATCGCGGTGGCCAAGGGCAACCAGGAGCTGTTGACCCAGCTGAACAAGGGGCTGGCCGAGATCAAGGCCAACGGCACCTATCAGAAGATCTTCGACAAGTACTTCGCGCAGTAAGCCATGCTGAGCCTGTTGTTGGATGCAGCCTGGATGACCCTGGGGCTGGCCTTGGCATCACTGGTCGGGGGCATGGTGCTGGCGCTGGCGTTCAGCGCCGCCGAGCTCAGCAAGCGCAGTTGGCTGGTGTGGCCTGTGGCCACGCTGACCACGCTCATTCGTGGTTTGCCCGAGCTGCTGGTGGTGCTGTTCATCTACTTCGGCTCGACCCAGGTGTTGTTCCTCATCACCGGCGAGTACGTGGAGTTCAGCCCCTTCGCCTGCGGCGTGCTGGCGCTCTCCCTGCTGTTCGCGAGCTACGCCACCCAGACCCTGCGGGCGGCGCTCAATGCGGTGCCCGCCGGGCAGCGGCTGGCGGCGCTGGCGCTGGGCCTTGGCAAGGGCCACATCTTCTTTCGCATCGTGCTGCCCCAGGCCTGGCGTCACGCCCTGCCGGGGTTGGGCAACCAGTGGCTGGTGCTGCTCAAAGACACGGCCCTGGTGTCGCTTATCGGGGTGAACGAGATGATGCGCCAGGCCCAGATGGCCTCGGCCAGCACCTATGAACCCTTCACCTGGTACGCCGCGGCCGCCCTCATCTATCTGGCCATCAGCCTGGTGAGTGAGTTTGGCCTCAAGCAGGCTGCCCGCTACACCCGCCGTTACGGAGGCTGACCATGCAGGATTACCTGATGACCCTGCTGGGGGGGCTGGCGATTACCCTGCAGCTCACCGCGTTCAGCTTGCTGCTTGGCGTGCTGATGGCGGCGGGCATGACCTGGGTGCTGGAGCGCCGCATTCCGGTGGCGACCCAGCTGGTGCAGCTGTGGGTGCTGGTCTTCACCGGCACGCCTCTGCTCATCCAGATCTTCCTCATCTACTACGGGCCTGGCCAGTTTGAATGGCTCAAGGCGGGGCCGCTCTGGCCGTTGCTCAAGCAACCCTGGTTCTGCGCCGTGCTGGCGCTCGGGTTCAACACTGCGGCCTACTCCACCCGGCTGTTCAAGGGGGCGCTCGACGCCATCCCAGCAGGCGAGGTAGAGGCCTGCCGGGCGCTCGGCTTCTCCGCCGGCCAGACCCTGTGGATGAAGACCCGCCACGCGGCCCGTCGGCTGGTACCCGCCTACTCCAACGAAGTGATCCTGGTGCTCAAGGGCAGCTCGCTGGCCAGCACCATCACCATCATGGACATCATGGGGCTGGCCCAGCGTCTCAACGCCCAGACCTATGACACCCTGGCGGTGTTCACCGTGGCCGGGGGCCTCTACCTGACCATGAATGGATTGTTAACAATTGGTTTCCGCTGGTGCGAGAAGCGGGCACTGGCATTCCAGTCCTGAAGCAGTCGTATTTACCTCTTAATGGTGAGGGAGACACAGGAAATCTGTGTCTTTCCTCTCATTTATCGCATATTCCTCTCCGCTTTCGTCGCCGCTTGCTCCCTGGCTCACAGAACCCGTGATTACAACTGTTATCAGATTGTTTTTTAGCAGGGGATCCTTTAAGGTGAGGCGCACAATAAGAAACAGCGTTAACCCAACTAGAAACAACCTTAAACCTACGCTTAGACATGGAGTTGATCATGAAAGTTGCCGTTCTGGGTGCCGCCGGTGGCATCGGCCAAGCCCTTGCTCTGCTGTTGAAAAATCGCCTGCCTGCCGGTTCCGAGTTGAGCCTGTATGACATTGCCCCGGTCACCCCGGGCGTGGCGGCGGACCTGAGCCATATCCCGACTGACGTGAAAGTAAAAGGTTTCTGCGGTGAAGATCCGAGCCCGGCTCTGGTCGGCGCCGATGTCGTACTGATCTCTGCCGGCGTGGCGCGCAAGCCCGGCATGGATCGTTCCGATCTGTTCAACATCAACGCCGGTATCGTCAAGAACCTGGTGGAGAAGTGTGCCGCCTCCTGCCCGAAGGCACTGATCGGCATCATCACCAACCCGGTCAACACCACGGTCGCCATCGCCGCCGAAGTGCTGAAGAAGGCCGGTGTCTATGACAAGCGTCGCCTGTTCGGCGTGACCACCCTGGACGTCATCCGTGGCGAGACCTTCGTGGCCGAGGCCAAGGGCCTGAACATCGACAAGATCCGCGTCAACGTGATCGGTGGCCACAGTGGCGTGACCATACTGCCGCTGCTCTCCCAGATCGAAGGGGCCAGCTTCACCGCGGAAGAAGCGGCTGCCATGACCAAGCGCATCCAGAATGCCGGTACCGAAGTGGTGGAAGCCAAGGCCGGTGGCGGTTCTGCCACCCTCTCCATGGGTCAGGCAGCCTGCCGTTTCGGTCTGTCCCTCATCAAGGGTCTGCAGGGCGAAGCCAATGTCATCGAGTGCGCCTATGTGGAAGGCAACGGCGAGCACGCCACCTTCTTCGCGCAGCCGGTGCTGCTGGGCAAGAACGGTGTCGAGAGCGTGCTGGACTACGGCAAGCTGAGCGCCTTCGAGCAAGAGTCCATGGACAGCATGCTGGCTACCCTGAAGGCCGATATCCAGCTGGGTGTCGACTTCGTCAAGTAAGCCGCAGCGTCGATCATGAGGGGAGCCCAGGCTCCCCTTTGTCATTTCCGGGGTTTGCCATGGCGGACTAAGGAGATGGGCCCGGCTGCCGATAAAGAGGGCAGCAGGAGATCCCTATGATGAAACCCAGTACCCTCGTCGGCCTCGTCGGTCTGTGCAGCCTCCCCTTGCAGGGGGCCGAGCCGATCTCGGCGGCCGCGCAAACCCAGTCGCTGGCGGCCGCCACAGTCCCGGCGCCCTCGGCGGCCTTGGCCCCGGCATCGGCTGCATCAGCGACCCTGCCGGCCACCGCACCTGTACCGTCAGCCGCAGTGCCGGCGGCTGCCGCTGCCCCAGCGCCGGTGGCGTCGGCAGCGTTGCCTACGGCTGCTGCTCCGGCCCCTGTGCTGTCAAGCGTTGATGCCCCCGCCCCAGTGGCATCAGCCCCGGCGGCAGCGCCGCTGCCCAGGGCGGTGAGCCCTGGCTCCCTGGCCACCGGAGAGCTGCAGGCGGTGCCGCTCTATCGGCAGGACGAGCTGCTCAACTGGATAGAGCAGGGACGTCATCTGGCCCGGGTGAAGCAGGACAGGTGCCAGCTGACCCAGGACATAGAGGCGCGCGCCTCCGTGATGAAGATCCCGGCCTATCAGTTCCTGTGGGGGGACATGCTGGCCTGGGGCGTCTGCATCAAGCCGGACGCACAGATCGGGGTGCAATACATGTGGGAGGCGGCCAATCAGGGTCTGGCTCCCGCACTGGAGCAGCTGGGGCGCTATTACTGGAAAGGCATCCTGGTCCAGAAGGATCTGGTGCGGGCCGAGACCCTGATGCGGGAGGCCGCCAGCCTGGGCTTCCAGCGGGCCCAGATAGAGTGGGTCGAGATGCTGCTGCAGGGCATGGGCAGTCCGCTGGATTACGAGGAGGCCTACCACTGGCTGCACGGCGCCGTCATCGGCGACAAGGCGACCCACCAGAAGGCGGCTAGCCTGCTGAGCCGGCTCGGCAATCGCATGCCGGCCAATGCCATCGCCCGCGCCAAGGCGATGCACTAAGCCCGGCAGGCCAGGCCACTCGATACAACAAGGCCCGCGAACCTGAGTTCGTGGGCCTTGTGCATTTCTCCGGACAGGAGGCGGGATCAGAGATCCTGATGGGGGCCGAATACCTCGTAGTGCATCCGGTCGGCAGGCACGCCCAAACTGCTCAGCTGATCTTTTACCACCTTCATGAAGCCCAGGGGGCCGCAGAAGTAGTAGTGGGCGTTGGCCGGGATGAGGTCCGTGACCTGTTCCAGCACCAGGGTGCCGCTGAAGTCGTAGTCCTTCCCCTGCACGTCCTGCTCGGCAGGCACCCTGTACCAGACCCGGCTCTGCAAGCTGGCATGCTGGCGGCTCTTGGCCTGGATCTCTTCCTTGAAGGCATGCTGGGCGCCATGCTCGCAGGCATGGAGCCAGCGGATTTCAGTTTCTGGTTGCTCGGCCAGCAACTGGTTGAGCATGCTCAGCATGGGAGTCAGACCCACCCCGGCGGAGAGCAGCACCACTGGGGTGGTCGGCTCGGTTTGCAGGAAGAAGTCCCCTGCCGGTGGCATCAACGCCACCTCGTCACCGACGTGAAGCTGGTCATGCAGCAGGTTGGAGGCCTGGCCCAGGGGCTCGCGCTTGACGCTGATGCGGTAGTCGCGGCCATTGGGGGCATCGGAGAGGGAGTATTGACGGATCTCCTGATGCTCCAGCGACGGGTGATTGAGCCGGATGCTGATATATTGCCCCGGCTTGAAGCGCAGCACGGGTTTGCCGTCGACGGGGGCCAGCACGAAGGAGGTGACAAGCTCGCTCTCCTGACGCTTCTCCTTGATGAGGAAGGGGCGGGCCCCCTGCCAGCCACCGAGCTCGCTCGCCTTCTCCCGGTAGAGATCACCCTCCCGACCGATGAAAATGTCGGCCAGCACGCCATAGGCCTTGCCCCAGGCTTCCAGTACCTCGTCCGTCACCGCGTTGCCACCCATTTCTTTGAGCGTGGCCAAGAGATGACTACCCACAATGTGATATTGTTCCGGCTGGATCAGGAAACCCGTGTGCTTGTGGGCGATGCGTTCCACGGCTCCGGCCAGGGCCCCCAGGTTGTCGATGTTCCTGGCGTAGGCCGCCACGGCACTGAACAGGGCCAGGGGCTGACCGCCACTGCGCTGATGGGCCAGGTTGAACACATCCTTCAACTCGGGGTTGTGGTGGAACATGCGCTGGTAGAAGTGCTGGGTGAGGGCAGGCCCCGCCGATTCGAGCAAAGGAATGGTGCTCTTGATGACGGCGATGGTGGCTTGGTCTAACATAGGAGGTCCTTTCTAATTGAACATCTGGAATGTCACTTAATAAGTTGCATCCTAAATGTTTAATTGATCTGGATCAATCATCAATTCTTTGCGCTATGCGCCACAGGCACTATGAGACTAACAAGCTATACCGATTTTGGATTGAGAGCCCTGCTCTATCTGGCCACATTGCCGGAGGGGGAATTGTCGAGCGTGGCCAAGGTGTCTGCCTTGTATGACGTCTCTCGCAATCACATGGTGAAGGTGGTGAATCAGCTGGTGAAGCTGGGTTATCTGCAGTCCCAGCGTGGCAAGAATGGCGGGATCCGCATGGCCTGTTCTCCTGAGAGCGTGAACATAGGTCAGGTGATCCGGGCGCTGGAAGGCAATCTGGACGGCATCGACTGCAACTCGCCGGTGTGCCACATCGTCTCTGTCTGTCTGCTCAAGAGTGCCCTGAAGGAGGCGATGAACGCCTTCCTTGCGGTGATGGACGGCTATACGCTGCAAGATCTGCTGGCCAACCGCGACGAGCTGCAGCAGGTGTTCGGCGAGTTGATCCCGACTCTGGTGCTGGATCCGGATGACGAGAGCGAGTGAGACGAAAAAGGCTGCCATCGGCAGCCTTTTTTCAATCCTCGTAACCTGACTCGTTACGGTAGAGGTGTGGCATGATCCTCGCCATCTTCACCATGTTGTTCTCCACTTCGAGGATCTCGATGGGATAACCCGCCAGCCTGACGCTGATGTTGGGCTGAGGGATCTCTTCCAGGTACTCCAGGATCACCCCGTTGAGGGTGCGCGGGCCGTCGATGGGCAGGTGCCAGTGCATCTCCTTGTTCAGCTCGCGGATGCTGGCGGAGCCTTCCACCAGGAAGGAGCCATCCGGCTGGGGGTGGATCTCGTCGCTCGGCGCCGGGGCCATGGAGGTGGTGAAGTCACCCACTATCTCTTCCAGGATGTCATCCAGGGTGATCAGCCCCTGGATATCCCCATACTCGTCGACAATCAGCCCGATCCTCTCCTTGTTGCGCTGGAACTTGGCCAGCTGCACATTGAGGGGGGTGCCCTGTGGAATGAAGTAGATGGGATCGACTTCCCGCAGCAGGCTGGACTTGCTGAACTGGTCCTTGGCGACCAGTCTGAGGGCATCACGAGAGTGTAAAAATCCGACAACGTCGTCAATATTGTCGCGATAGAGCAGGATCTTGGTGTGAGCGCAGTGAGCCAGCTGGCGCAATATGCTCTTCCAGTCGTCGTTGATGTCGATGGCAGAGATCTCGCTGCGCGGCACCATGATGTTTTCCACCGTCATCTTGTCCAGATCCAGAATGCTGATCAGCATCTCCTGATGGCGCTGGGGAATGAGGCTGCCCGCCTCGTTGACTATGGTGCGCAGCTCTTCGGTGTTGAGGGAGTCATCCTTGCGATGTTCCAGTCGCAGCAGCTTGAGCAAGAGGTTGGTGATGCTGTTGATGAGCCAGACCAGGGGGGCGAAGGGCACCATCAGCCCCTTGAGAACCCAGGAGGCGGGGTAGGCGATGCGCTCGGGAAACATGGCCGCCAGTGTCTTGGGGGTGACTTCCCCGAACACCAGCACCACCAGGGTGAGGCCGAAGGTGGCGATGGCGACGCCGAGATCCCCGAACAGCCGGATGCAGACTATGGTGGCGATGGCGGAGGCCAGGATGTTGACCAGGTTGTTGCCGATGAGGATGAGGCCAAGCAGGCGATCCGGTCGAGCCAGCAGCTTTTCGACCCGACGGGCTGCCTTGTGCTTGGTTTGGGCCAGATGCCGCAACTTGTAGCGGTTGAGGGACATCAGACCGGTTTCGGAACTGGAGAAGAAGGCTGACAACACAATCAAGATAACGAGAACAATCAGTAATGTGCTCGTTGAGATACTGTCCAAGAAGGGCTCCTGTTGGGGTGGTGTTTGGGTGGCTGAACCGTCAGCTCAGCAAGACTTCCTTGACGAAGCGGCTGCCAAAGTAGGCCAGGGTCAGGATGACGCTGCCGATGAGGCTCAGCATGATGACCTTGCGACCACGCCAGCCACGGGTGTGGTGACCCCACAGCAGCAAGGCATAGACGCACCAGGCCAGGATCGAGAGGATGGCCTTGTGGGACTTGCCCTGGGCGAACATGTCTTCCAGGAAGAACAGACCCGAGGCGATGGAGAGCGTCAGCAGCAAGAGGCCCGCGGAGATGAGCTGGAACAGGCGCTTCTCCACCGTCATCAGGGGCGGCATGGCCGGCAGATGGCTTATCTTTCTGGACTTCAGCTGCCGATCCAGACAGGCAAGCTGGAGCGCAAACAGGCAGGCGATCATCAGTACCGAATAGGCCATCAAGGCGAGCCCGATGTGCAGCAGCAGTTGGGGGTGCGCTTCCAGATGGGTGATGTAGCGACCCGGAATGAGGGCGCTGGCGGCGAGCAGCAAGGCCGAGAAACTGTAGACCACGGGCAGCAGGATCCAGCCGTTGAAACGGCGGGTAACGCAGGTCATGAAGCAGCTGATGATGAGGCTGACCAGGGAGGCGACGTTCAACATGCTGAGATTCTGGCCGGAATGGGTGGCCAGCACCTCGCTGCCCACCGCCACGCCATGGGCGGTCAGGGCCAGGCCGACACAGGCGAACAGCGACACCTGCCCGACGGGCTTGGCGCTGAGCAGCAGGTGCAGAGAGGCGATGATGGCCAGCAGGTAAAACGCCAGGGCCAGAACAGAGATCACGATCATAACCAGGTCGTTGTCGAACAAGCTTTTATGGATAAGAGGGGCAGTATACCTTGCACAAGATATGCTCGCCAGTTGTGCCAGGGGCTAACTGCCCATATATAAGTAGCAGCTGACAGCCCCGTGCGGCGAATAATCGTCCTCCGGCGTTGACTGGGGTATAATGCCCTCCATTTGTTACACCCGCTCATTCGATGGCGGGTCACCGCCGCAAGCGGTGAGTAATCGTCCTCACAGTGCTGACTGGGGTATAATGCCCCACTAGTTACGCCAAGAATCGGAATGCGTCATGTTTGAGAATTTGACTGAACGACTCTCGCGCACCCTGCGCAATGTCAGTGGCCGTGGCCGGCTGACCGAAGAGAACATCAAGGATACCTTGCGTGAAGTGCGCATGGCGCTGCTCGAGGCGGACGTGGCCCTGCCGGTGGTGCGTGACTTCGTTGCCCGCGTGAAAGAGCGTGCCGTCGGCCAGGAAGTGGCCAAGTCCCTGAGCCCGGGCCAGGCCTTCATCAAGATAGTCCATGGCGAGCTGGTCTCTGTCATGGGAGAGGCGAACGAGCAGCTCAATCTGGCCGCACAGCCGCCGGCCATCATCCTGATGGCGGGCCTGCAGGGTGCCGGTAAGACCACGACTGTGGGCAAGCTGGCCAAGCTGCTCAAGGAGCGCCACAAGAAGAAGGTGCTGGTGGTCAGTGCCGACGTCTACCGCCCGGCGGCGATCAAGCAGCTCGAGACCCTGGCCAATGACATCTCGGTCGATTTCTTCCCGAGTGATGTGACCCAGAAGCCGGTGGCGATCGCCACCGCCGCCATTGATCAGGCGCGCAAGAAATTCTATGACGTGGTGATCGTCGATACCGCCGGTCGTCTGCACGTGGACACCGAGATGATGGCGGAGATCCAGGATCTTCACGCCACCATCAAGCCGGTCGAGACCCTGTTCGTGGTGGATGCCATGACAGGTCAGGATGCTGCCAATACCGCCAAGGCGTTCAACGAAGCGCTGCCGCTCACCGGCGTCATCCTCACCAAGGCGGACGGCGACGCCCGCGGCGGTGCCGCCCTGTCGGTGCGCCACATCACCGGCAAGCCGGTCAAGTTCATCGGTATGGGCGAGAAGACCGATGCCCTTGAGCCCTTCCACCCGGACCGACTCGCATCCCGCATCCTCGGCATGGGGGACGTGCTGTCGCTCATCGAGGAAGTGGAACGCACGGTCGACAAGGAGAAAGCCGCCAAGCTGGCCAGCAAGGTCAAGAGCGGCAAGGGCTTCGATCTGGAAGATTTCCGTGAGCAGCTGGCCCAGATGCGCAACATGGGCGGCATGATGGGCATGCTCGACAAGTTGCCCGGCATGTCCGGTCTGCCGGATAACGTGAAAGATCAGATGGATGACAAGATCACCGTGCGGATGGAGGCCATCATCAGCTCCATGACGCCCAAGGAGCGTGCTCATCCCGACCTCATCAAGGGCTCCCGCAAGCGTCGCATCGCCGCGGGTTCCGGCATGCAGGTGCAGGACGTGAACAAGCTGCTCAAGCAGTTCACCGAGATGCAGCGCATGATGAAGAAGATGTCCGGCAAGGGTGGCATGCGCAAGATGATGGGCCAGATGAAGAACATGCTGCCCCCCGGATTCGGTGGCGGCGGACGCGGTCCGTTCTGATTTTCCTGCTTGTCAGGCAAAAAGGCTCACCGCGGTGAGCCTTTTTCATGCCAACTCCTGCGCAAAAAATAGCAGGCTTGGTTGCAATTATTACGAATCCAAGTAGAATTACGCGGCTTATTTTAAGCTAGGGTCTGCGTATTTGCAGGCCTTGTTCATTAGATGTTCATGAGGACGATATGGTAACCATTCGTTTACAACGTGGTGGCGCGAAAAAGCGTCCGTTCTACCAGGTAGTAGTTTCTGACAGCCGTTGCGCCCGTGACGGTCGCTTCATCGAGCGCGTTGGTTTCTTCAACCCGGTTGCTGCTGGTAACGCTGAGAAGCTGAACCTGGACCTGGCTCGTATCGAGCATTGGGTTGCTACTGGTGCCACTGTTTCTGACCGTGTTGCCAAGCTGATCAAAGACGCTAAAAAAGCTGCTTAATCAGCCAAGCGGTAAGGAGTTAAGGTGGAAAAACCTATAGTTCTGGGCACCCTGGGTACCGTCTACGGCATCAAGGGCTGGCTTAAAGTGAACTCCTTCACCGATGTTGCCGAAGCGATTTTCGATTACAACCCCTGGCTGATCAATCAGAACGGGGTGTGGCGTGAGATTCAGGTTTCGGCCTGGAAGCGTCACAACAAGGGTCTGATCTGCAAGCTCGATGGTATCGATGTGCGCGAGGATGCCCTGGCATTGACCAATGTCGAGATTGGCGTAGCCGCCGATCTGTTGCCTGCGTTGCCTGAAGGTGAGTTTTACTGGCGTGACCTGATTGGTTGCTCCGTGATGACCACCAAGGGATACGACCTGGGCAAGGTGACCGAATTGATGGAAACCGGCTCCAACGATGTGTTGGTGGTTGAGGCCAATGTAAAAGATGCCTTTGGTGCAAAGGAGCGGCTGATCCCGTTCCTGGAAGAGCAGGTGATCAAGAACATTGATCTGACTGCTCGAACAATCGAAGTTGATTGGGATCCTGGTTTCTAGTTTCCCGCGCTAACACGGGTGCCGGAGGTTTCTTATGTGGATTGGGGTGATTAGCCTCTTCCCGGAAATGTTCCGAGCCATTACCGAGCACGGGGTAACGGGTCGGGCCGTCAAGAGTGGCCTGCTGCAGATTGAGTGCTGGAACCCTCGGGATTTCACCCACGACAAACACCGTACGGTCGATGATCGTCCTTATGGTGGTGGGCCTGGGATGCTGATGATGGTTCAGCCGCTGCGTGATGCGATTCATGCAGCCAAGCAAGCGGCGGGAGACGGGGCGAAAGTCATCTATCTCTCTCCTCAGGGACGCAAGCTGACTCAAGCGGGCGTAACCGAGTTGGCGACGAATCAGAAACTGATTCTGGTTGCCGGTCGATACGAAGGTATCGATGAACGCGTGATACAAACCGAAGTCGACGAAGAGTGGTCTATCGGGGATTACGTGTTAAGTGGTGGCGAGTTGCCTGCCATGACCCTGATCGATGCGGTTTCGCGTCTGGTCCCCGGGGTCTTGGGCGATCAGGCCAGTGCCGAGCAGGACTCCTTCACGGATGGCCTGCTGGATCATCCCCACTACACTCGGCCGGAGTTGTTGGATGGATTGGCGGTGCCCGAGGCGCTGACTAGCGGCAATCACGAAGTGATTCGGCGCTGGCGTCTCAAGCAGTCGCTCGGACGAACCTGGCAGAGAAGGCCGGAACTTATTAACAACCTAGCTCTGACTGACGAGCAAGAATCACTTCTTGCCGAGTATGTCCGCGAAGTGCGTGACAGCGTTAAGTAGAGTTTTCAGTTTATCCTAGGTAAGGAAAGACAATGAGCAAGATTATTCAGCAGCTTGAACAAGAGCAACTGCGTACCGACATCCCGGCTTTTGCCCAGGGCGACACCGTACGTGTTCAAGTTCGTGTTAAAGAAGGTGGTAAAGAGCGTCTGCAGGCTTTCGAAGGCATCGTCATTGCCAAGCGTAACCGCGGTCTGCACTCTGCTTTCACCGTTCGCAAGATCTCCAACGGCGAAGGTGTTGAGCGTGTATTCCAGACTCACTCTCCGCTGATCCACAGTGTAGAACTGAAGCGTCGTGGTGATGTTCGCCGCGCCAAGCTGTACTACCTGCGCAACCTGTCCGGCAAAGCTGCTCGTATCAAAGAGAAGCTCAACTAATTCGATTCGAATTGGTGTCGGTATGTCGACGAATAGCTCGACAGGTAGTGAAAAGGCTCGCCAATGGCGAGCCTTTTTTGTATCCGTCATTTGAGGCGGTGGGTTCAACCTGGCTGGCTGACCCGCACCACAGAGTTGTCGCGCCCGAAGGGGCCGGGCACATAGTCGTCCGCTTCCCAGTCGTTGTCATAACGGGTCTCCCCGTCTGGCTGCACCAGTTGATAGCAATACTCGAAATGACTGGGGCCATCGGTGGGAAGGTTGAGGGTCGCCTTGAACTCCCCGCTCTTCATTCTTTTCAATTCAATGGGTTGCCACTGGCTGAACTCCCCCAGCAGCAAGACCTGTTCGGCCTCGCCTGCGGCCTCTTTTTCCACTGCGAAGGTCACCTTGACCTCGGGGCGGGACTTGAGAAATTGCTTGTTGATCGGCATATCGACTCCTTGTCACTGACTGCGAAGAAAGTAGCGCTGTTCATTTTTATATCACCTTATGACAAGAATGTTGATAGCAATCGTCAGGCAGGCAGGGCGAAATGACGCCGAAGCAGCTGGTGAGTGAACTCAATCTTGAGGTAGAAACCCCGTGGCAGTGTCTGGATTGGCTGGCCATTGCGGCCGATGGCGCGAGTCAGCGCCTTGCTGTTGGCCGCCTTGGGGCGCAGTTGCATGACCTGACCGTGGCGGGCGCTGATCTGCTCCACCTCCCCCAGCACTATCATGTCCATCAGCTCCTCCCAGTCCTGACGCAGCAACCTGTCTTCTTCTTCGCTCGGGCTCCACAGCAACGGCATGCCGACCCGGCGTTCACCGACGGGGATGGTGCGGCTGCCCTCCACCGGGATCCAGAGTACCCGCGACAGCTTGTTGCGCACATTGGACTCCTCCCAGCGCTGGCCACTGATCCCGATGAGGGGAGCGACGCAGACGAAGGTGGTTTCCAGCGGTTTGCCCTGAGGATCGATCGGGATCGTCTTGAGCTCGATGCCGAGATCGGGGAAGTCCTGCTCCGGCCGGCTGCCCGCGCTGGCGCCCAGCTGCCACTCGATCAACTGGCCGATCCAGCCCTTGTCCCGCCTGAGATCCCGTGGCACCGGGATGGCGGCCATCGCGGCGAGCTGGGCCAGGGTGAAGCCCGCCATGGCGTAGGCGCGCGCCATCAATTCCTGCTCTGACTGTGGATTGGCGGACATGAGGGGCTCCTGTTGGCGAGAAGGGGGTGGACAAGTGTGATCCTGACAGAGGATCGCTGTTTTTGTAACCGATCCTTGCCCGGCTATGCACAGGGGGGGCAAGATTGTGAATTATCATCTATGACAATGATTTTAAAGGAATTTGACTTTTTTCTCCAGCCTGGAGAACGGGAGGATCCCGGTTGCAACGAGTTGTCCAAGGGTTTGGCCTGGCTGTTGCACATAGTTATCCACAGAAATCTTGGATAACTGACATAAAGTGGTGATACAGGGCCCGGCATCAGAAATAAATGTGAGAGCACGCCAATTTTTCTCGCCATATCGGTGCAGATAATGCGCCATCCTTGTGGATAAACTAGCCTTGGTGGATCTTTGAACAGTCGAACTTGTTCACAATTGACAGTCAGGATCCTCGGGCGCAAAAGACATGGATCTTGATCCAGTTTTTAAATATTAACTATATGTATTTAAATGAATATTTTGTTTTTATATGAATCGGGTATGATACGGCATGATTTGAAGTCGTAGTATAAAACTACTGTATATACCCGCTTGATCACAGGCTTATGCACAGTCTGGGTGGGCAACTTGCGGAGCTTGTCCTTCAGGTTTGTTTATAACTTTGCTTGAAATGCCAAGTTATTCATGAGTGGAAGATGACAGTCCCTGTTTGCCGCCACGGGGTGAATGTGGAACAATCTCTTTATAGATTCAGCCTTTATAAGGTGATCACGTGATAGATGGCGACGGATTTCGTCCCAATGTCGGCATCGTGATCTGTAACCGTGACGGGCAAGTATTGTGGGCTAAGCGCTATGGGCAGCACTCCTGGCAGTTTCCGCAGGGGGGAGTTGATGATGGTGAATCGCCGGAGCAGGCCATGTATCGTGAGCTGTATGAGGAGATAGGCCTCAAGCCCGACGATGTGACCATACTGGCGACCAGTCGCAACTGGCTGAAGTATCGCTTACCCAAACGACTCGTTCGCTGGGACAGTTCACCGGTCTGTATTGGCCAGAAGCAGAAATGGTTTTTGCTGCAGCTCGATCCTGGCAAAGAGTCCAGGATCCAGTTCGGTTGTCATGGTCACCCGGAATTTGATGATTGGCGTTGGGTTAGCTTCTGGTACCCGGTTCGTCAGGTCGTCTCCTTCAAGCGGGAAGTTTACCGCCGGGTGATGAAGGAGTTTGCCCCGCTGGCCATGCCGGTGCCGGTGGTGCAGGTTAATCGAAAGGATGGGCGGCGCAACCGCTCGCGCTAAGGAGCACAACTAGTTGCTGACGGAACTCAGACGCATCGTCGAGAGCATGGCCGAGGCCAACACCCTCGAACAGGCCTTGCAAGCATTGGTGAGCCAGACCCGGCTCGCCATGACGGTGGACTGCTGCTCCGTTTATGTCGCCGAACCGGACATGCGCCGCTATCGACTGGCGGCGACCGACGGTCTGGCCGAGTCTGCGGTGGGCAAGGCCACCCTGCCGTTCGAGCAGGGCATAGTCGGTCTGGTGGGTCAGCGGGAAGAGCTGATCAACCTGGCCGATGCGCCTTCTCACCCCAGTTTCAAGTTCCTGCCCGATGTCGCGGAAGAGGCGTTTCGCTCCTTCCTCGGCGCCCCCATCATGCACCAGCGCCAGGTGGTCGGCATTCTGGTGGTGCAGCAGAAAGAGAGCCGGCTGTTCGATGAAGGGGAAGAGTCCTTCATGGTCACCCTGGCGGCACAACTGGCGGCCCGCATCGCCCAGGCCCAGGCCAAGGGCTGGTTGCAGAAGACCGACTGGAGCAAGCCGCTGCGCGGCATCGCCGGTGCCAGCGGCATCGCCATCGCCAAGGCCTGGGTGTGGCGCCCGCGCAAGGCGCTCAACAGCATCACCCCGCGCAAGGACGAGGAGCACGGCAAGCAGCTGGCCCGGCTGGAGCTTGCGGTGGAAGAGGTGCGCCACGACCTGGAGAGCCTGGCGCTGCGCTTTCGTGAGAGCTACAGCCAGGATTCGGTCGCCATCTTCGACATCTATCTGCACCTGCTGAACGATCCCGGCTACATCAAGCCCATCCGCAACAAGGTCAGCAAGGAGCACTGGACTGCCATCTCCGCGGTCAAGATCATCAGCGATCGGCTGATCGAGCAGTTCAAGGGGATGAAGGATCCCTACCTGCGGGAGCGCTCCACCGATGTGAAAGACATCGCCCAGCGGCTCATCAGCCGGCTGGTGCAGGACGAACCCGAGCAGCTCACCATAGGTGAGCCGGTGGTGCTGGTCGCCGACGAAGTGACCGCCACCATACTCGCCGAGATCCCGCGGGAGTTTCTGAGCGGCGTGGTCTCCCTCAAGGGGGGGACCAACTCCCATGCCGCCATCCTGGCCCGCGCCATGGGGGTGGCAGCCATCATGGGGGTGGATCTGCCCCTGGGTGACATAGGCGGGCGCACCCTGGTCATCGACGGTTACAGCGGCGATCTCTTCATCGAACCCAATCAGGTGATCCTGACCGAGTACCGGCAACTGCTCAACGAGGAGCGGGCGCTCGATACCCTGGTGCGCAGCGTCGACAACCAACCCTCGGAGACGGCTGACGGCACCTCTGTCTCCTTGCTGCTCAACGCCGGCCTCAGCGCCGACACCGAGATCTCCCTCAACCATCTGGCGGACGGGGTCGGGCTCTATCGCACCGAGATCCCCTTCATGCTGCAGGACAGCTTCCCCTCCGAATGGGAGCAGACGGCGCGCTATCGGGGGATTCTGGAGACCTATCGGGATCGCCCGGTCTGCATGCGCACCCTGGACGTGGGGGGGGACAAGCAATTGCCCTATTTCCCCATAGTGGAGGAAAATCCCTTCCTTGGCTGGCGGGGGATCCGGCTCACCCTGGATCACCCCGAGTTGTTCCTGGTGCAGCTCAAGGCCATGCTGCGCGCCAGCGAAGGGCTGGACAATCTGGCCATCATGCTGCCGATGATCAGCAGCGTCAGTGAAATCAAGGCTTCCCGCCGGCTGCTGGATCAGGCCTGGCGTGAAGTGTCGGAAGAGGCGGCGAGCCGCGAGGCGGTGATCCGCTACCCCAGCCTGGGGGTGATGATAGAGGTGCCCTCCGCCCTTTACATCCTGCCGGAGATGGCCCCCCTCATCGACTTCTGGTCGGTGGGCAGCAATGACCTGACCCAGTATCTGCTGGCGGTGGATCGCAACAACGCCCGGGTCGCCAGCATCTATGACGCCTTCCATCCCGCGGTGATCCGCGCCCTGCAACTGCTGGTCGATGCCTCCCATCGCTATCAGAAGCCGGTCTCGGTCTGTGGCGAACTGGCCGGGGATCCGGTCGGCGTGCTGCTGCTGCTGGCCATGGGCTATCGCCGTTTCAGCATGAACACCCACAACATTTCCCGCATCAAGTACGTGCTGCGTCAATCCGATCTCGGCGAGCTGAAGGCGCTGATGGCGGATGGCCTCAAGCACGACAATCCCCACGTGCTCCGTGGCCTGTTTGCCCGCTACCTGGAAGAGCACGGTCTGGGCGGTTTGCTGCGCGCAGGCCACAAGACCAAGCTGCCCGATTGATATTCAGTCTTGTTCCTGCTGACGAATGATCGGAGAATGCGGCTTTTCTTATGACTGGGGCCGCGCCATGCAGCACGACGGATATTGGGTTTTCTCGCAGATTGATCCCGTAGCATTCAGTTTGGGACCACTATCGGTACGCTGGTATGGTCTCATGTATTTGTTTGGTTTCGCCTTTGCCATGTGGCTTGCGGGCCGCCGCGCCGACGCGCCCAACAGTGGCTGGACCCGCAACGAGGTCTCTGACCTGCTGTTCTATGGCTTCCTCGGGGTGATCCTGGGTGGTCGCATCGGCTATGTGCTGTTCTACAACTTCGATCTCTTCCTGGCCGATCCCACCTACCTGTTCAAGATCTGGACCGGCGGCATGTCGTTCCACGGCGGCCTGATCGGGGTCATCTCCGCCATGATCTGGTTTGCCCACAAGACCAAGCGTCACTTCTTCACCGTGGCAGACTTTGTGGCGCCGCTCATTCCGTTCGGCCTCGGCGTCGGCCGCATCGGCAACTTCATGAATGGCGAGCTGTGGGGCCGGGTCACGGACGTGCCCTGGGCCATCATCTTCCCGGAGGCCGGCCCCGAGCCGCGTCACCCCTCCCAGCTCTACCAGTTCGCCCTGGAAGGGGTGGTGCTGTTCATCATCCTGAACCTGTTCTGGCGCAAGAACCCGCCACGGGGCGCCATCTCCGGCATGTTCCTGCTGTTCTACGGCCTGTTCCGCTTCCTGGTGGAGTTCGTACGCCAGCCTGACAGCCAGCTGGGCCTCTACTTCCAGGAGATCAGCATGGGCCAGATCCTCTCTACCCCGATGATCATCATCGGCGCCCTGATGATCTGGGTTGCCTACAAGCGTCCTCAGCTGTTCGGCAACGCGGCGAAGGAGGCAAAGCAATGAGGGTATATCTCGACCTGATGCAGAAGATCCTCGATGAAGGCACCGTCAAATCCGATCGCACCGGCACGGGGACAGTCTCCCTGTTCGGTCATCAGATGCGCTTCAATCTGGCGGAAGGCTTCCCGCTGGTCACCACCAAGAAGTGCCACCTGCGCTCCATCATTCACGAGCTGCTGTGGTTCCTCAATGGCGACACCAACACTGCCTACCTGAAAGAGCACGGCGTCAGCATCTGGGACGAGTGGGCTGACGAGCATGGCGATCTGGGTCCTGTCTACGGTGCCCAATGGCGTTCCTGGCCGGCGGCCGATGGCACCGTCATCGACCAGATCCAGAAGGCGGTGGATGACATCAAGCACAACCCGGATTCCCGCCGCATCATAGTCTCCGCCTGGAACGTGGGTGAGCTGGACAAGATGGCGCTTGCCCCTTGTCACGCCTTCTTCCAGTTCTATGTGGCGGACGGCAAGCTCTCCTGCCAGCTCTATCAGCGCAGCTGCGACGTCTTCCTCGGTCTGCCGTTCAACATCGCGAGCTACGCCCTGCTGACCCACATGATGGCGCAGCAGTGCGATCTGGCCGTGGGCGACTTCGTCTGGACCGGTGGCGACGTGCACCTCTACTCCAACCACATGGAGCAGACGGCGCTGCAGCTCTCCCGCGAGCCGCGTTCCTTGCCGCAGCTGGTGATCAAGCGCAAGCCGGACTCCATCTTCGACTACCGGTTCGAGGACTTCGAGATCCAGGGCTATGATCCCCATCCGGGTATCAAGGCCCCTGTCGCCATCTGATCCTGCATCCGCCGTGATGGCGAGCGGTGCTCGGCGGGATCTCCCGCTTTGCTATTCCACCTGTTCGAAAGGCGCCTGCGGGCGCCTTTTTCATGTCTGGAAAGCATGAATATGCAAAGAAATGAATGCTCCAGAGGCGAGGGAAGGCGGGGGAAAACGTGCTTATAGCAGACATGATTTGCTTTGCCTTCGGTTTTTCCGTTGTTATTGGCAGTTAGAAACGATTTTTCATTAGTTCACTCGCCCCCTAGACTGAAAAAGTACAATTTTATGGATAGTTAGACCATGAGCGATGTGTTCAAGCGATTTCTCAAACTGGAGTCAGCCTCCGGAATAATTCTGATCCTGGCCGCCCTGTTGGCCATCGGTCTGGCCAACTCTGCCCTGGCGGAGCACTATCAGAGCTTCCTCAATACCCAGGTGCAGGTGCGCATTGCCGCCCTCGACATCAACAAGCCGCTGCTGCTCTGGATCAACGATGGCTTCATGGCGATCTTCTTCCTGCTGGTCGGGCTGGAAGTAAAGCGTGAGATGCTGGAGGGGGCGCTCTCATCACGGGTGCAGGCCACCTTCCCGGCCATCGCCGCCGTGGGCGGCATGCTGGCCCCTGCGCTCATCTATGCCTTCTTCAACTACGAGGATGAAATCACTCGGGCCGGCTGGGCCATTCCGGCCGCAACCGACATCGCCTTCGCCCTCGGGGTGATGGCGCTGCTCGGCAAGCGGGTGCCGACCAGCCTCAAGGTATTCCTGCTGGCCCTGGCCATCATGGATGACTTAGGGGTCATCATCATCATCGCCCTCTTCTATACCCAGCAGCTGTCGCTGACTGCACTGGCGGTCGGCATAGTGGCGACCCTCACTCTGCTCTGGATGAATCGTCGTGGTGAGGACAGGATCGGCCTCTACATGCTGGTGGGTCTGGTGCTCTGGGTGGCCGTGCTCAAGTCGGGCGTCCATGCGACCCTGGCCGGCGTCATCGTTGGCTTCATGATCCCGCTCAACGGCAAGCGTTATGCCTCGCCGCTCAAGCACCTGGAGCATGTGCTGCATCCCTGGAGTGCGTACCTGATATTGCCGTTGTTTGCCTTTGCCAACGCCGGGGTCTCCCTCGACGGCATCCAGCTGTCGGATCTGCTCAGCCCGGTACCCATGGGTATCATTTTGGGGCTCTTCATCGGCAAGCCCCTCGGCATCTTCACCATCAGCTGGCTGTCGGTGAAACTCGGTATCGCCCAGCTGCCGAGTGGCGTCAATTTCAGACAGATCTTTGCCGTCAGCATCCTGTGTGGCATCGGCTTCACCATGTCGATGTTCATCGCATCGCTGGCATTCGAGCATGGCGGACTGGACTACGGCAGCTACTCGCGCCTCGGGATCCTGGTGGGATCCACCCTGGCGGCCGTGATCGGTTTTATCGCCCTGCGGATATCGCTGCCCAATCGGGAGGCGAATCAAAGCACGGAGGGGTTATGAGAAGACTCGGATGGTTAGTCTTGCTGGCGAGCCCGGCAGTCTGGGCGAATAGCCTGGCGGATTGCCAGCAGGATGCGGCGTCGGCCAGTTGTTCGGCCTATCTCAACGGGGTGGTGGACAGCGCCCTCATGCTGGGAGACAAGCAGGCCAAGGCCCGATTCGGTGAAACCTTCACCGAACGAGCCCTGAGCAGCCGGGCCGGCGAGCGAGTCAAGCAGTCGAACAAGCGCTACTGCGGGGAGCGGATGCCGGATCCGACCCGCCTCAAGCTGACCCTGCAAGAGCAGTTCGGCGCAAACAAAGTTGACTCGATCAGCGACATGTATGACATTCTGGCGGTTGAACTCAGCTGCTACCGGAGCCCGCGCAGCGCGGGAACCCCATCGGATGTCACACCTTAATTACAACCACCTCTACTATTTTTGGATGACTCAGAAGAAGGGCTCCGTCACCCAGGCGGCGGAAGCCCTCTTCCTCACTCCCCAGACCGTCACCGGTCAGATCAAGTTGCTGGAGCAGCGTCTCGGCGGCAAGCTGTTGATCCGCAAGGGGCGCTCCCTGGAGGCCACCGAGCTGGGCCAGCTGGTGTTTCGCTATGCCGACAAGATGTTCAGCCTCTCCTACGAGATGCTGGATATCGTCAACTACCGCAAGGAGAGCCAGATCCTGTTCGACGTCGGCATCGCCGATGCTCTCTCCAAGCGCCTCGCCAGCAGGGTGCTGCTCTCCGTCATCCCCAACGACGGCTCCATCCACCTGCGCTGTTTCGAATCGACCCACGAGCTGCTGCTGGAGCAGCTGAGCGAGCACAAGCTCGACATGATCCTCTCCGATTGTCCGGTGGACTCCAGCCAGCATGCCGGTCTGCTCTCCAAGCGGCTGGGGGGCTGCGGCGTCAGCTTCTTCTGCAAGGCGCCGCTGCCCGAAAAGCCGTTTCCCGCTTGTCTGGAGGAGCGCAAGCTGCTCATCCCTGGCCGCCGAACCGCCATGGGGCGTCAGCTGACCCAATGGTTCGAGCAGCAGGGCATCTCTCCCAGCATCCTGGGGGAATTCGACGATGCGGCCCTGATGAAGGCATTTGGCTTCTTCAATCAGGGTATCTTCATGGCGCCGACCATCTATCGGGAGGAGATCCTGGAGGGGGAGGAGGTGATGCTGATCGGGGAGACCCAGGATCTGATGGAGGAGTACTACGTCATCTTCGCCGAGCGGATGATCCAGCATCCGGCAGTGAAGCGGGTGTGCGAGAGTGATTTCTCCTTCCTCTTTGCCGGTCAGGAGGACTTCACCACCATTCAGCCGGCGACCCTGTCATTTTAAATCGACGGGGCAGGGGGTATGATTCCTGTCTTGCAGGGGAGGGAATGCGATGCAGTTGGAAGAGATGGAGGCGAATGCCGGACGTGCGGTGACCCTGCTCAAGGCGCTGGCCAATGAACGGCGCTTGTTCATTCTGTGCCAGTTATTGGACAGAGAGCTATCGGTAGGGGAACTCAACGGGGTGCTTGGACTGAGTCAATCGGCCCTGTCACAGCATCTGGCGGTGTTGCGGCGCGATGAGCTGGTGGCGACGCGAAAAGAGGCCCAGACGGTCTACTATTCGCTGCGCAGCCATGAGGTACGCGAGATGATTGGATTGTTGCACAGGTTGTATTGCAGCGAACCCAAATAAAAAACCGGCACTAAGGCCGGTTTTTTTAGCTTTGTTCAGCCGAAGCTGATTAAGCCATGGCTTTGATCTGGGAAGACAGGCGGCTCTTGTGACGAGCAGCTTTGTTCTTGTGGATCAGGCCTTTGGTCGCCATACGATCCATGATCGGCTGAGCAACAGCGAAAGCGGCAGTGGCTGCAGCCTTGTCGCCAGAGGCGATGGCAGCGATCACTTTCTTCAGGTAGGTACGGGTCATGGAACGACGGCTGGCGTTGTGCTGACGACGTTTCTCTGACTGAAGAGCACGCTTCTTAGCAGATTTGATGTTAGCCAAGGTAAAACTCCTAAAACTGTCTTAGCGAGTGTATTGAAAAGGCCCGGAAATATGCCTTCCCAACCACATATTGTCAAATGATTTGTGCAAATAAACACCGCCCCCCGGTGGTGTGTCAGTTGGGAGACGGTTAAACTGTCGGCCGATTCTAACAGCATTCTTTTCTTTCTGACAGTTCCAGAGGCCTCGTCTTGAGTAAGAAATTGATCAAATCCGGCATGATAGTGTCCGGAATGACGCTGGCGTCCCGCGTGATGGGCTTGGTGCGCGATGTGGTCATCGCCAATCTGCTCGGTGCCGGGGTGGCCGCAGACGTCTTCTTCTTCGCCAACCGCATTCCCAACTTCTTGCGCAGGCTGTTCGCAGAAGGGGCTTTCAACCAGGCCTTCGTGCCGGTGATGACGGAGTACAAGAAAAACGGTGACGAGCAGGCCGTGCGCGAGCTGCTGGCTGCGGTGGCGGGCACCCTTGGGGGTATAGTCACCATAGTCACCCTGCTCGGGGTGCTGGGCTCGGGTGCGCTGACTGCCATCTTTGGCTGGGGCTGGTTCTGGGACTGGCTGCACGGCGGGCCGGCGGCCGAGAAGTTCGAGCTTGCCAGCCTGATGCTCAAGATCACCTTCCCCTATCTCTGGTTCATCACCTTCACCGCCATGGCCGGTGCCATCCTCAACACCTTCGGTCGCTTCGCCGTCTCCTCCTTTACGCCGGTGTTTCTCAACCTCACCATGATTGCGGCGGCCTGGTGGATAGCCCCGTTGCTGGAGCGACCCGAGATCGCGCTGGCGATCGGTGTCTTCCTTGGCGGCCTGGTGCAGTTTCTGTTCCAGTACCCCTTCCTGCGTCAGATCAACATGCTGGTGTGGCCCAAGTGGGGTTGGCACCATCCCGGTGTGGTGAAGATCCGCACCCTGATGATACCGGCGCTGTTCGGCGTCTCGGTCAGCCAGATCAATTTGCTGATCAACACCATGCTGGCCTCCTTCCTGGCGACCGGGGCCATCAGCTACCTCTATTACTCGGATCGCCTGCTGGAGTTCCCCCTCGGTCTGTTCGCTGTCGCCATCAGCACAGTGATCCTGCCGGCGCTGGCCAGGAAACATGTGGATGCAGATCCTGCCGATTTCTCCCGCACCATGGATTGGGGGGTGCGCATGGTGATGCTGCTTGGCCTGCCCGCCATGGTAGGGATTGCGGTATTGCGCGAACCCATACTGCGGGTGCTGTTCATGCGCGGCGAGTTCGGCATGCACGAGGTGGCCATGTCGAGCGCCAGCCTGCTGGCGTCCACCACGGGCTTGCTGTCGCTGATGCTGATCAAGGTGCTGGCCCCTGGCTACTACGCCCGCCAGGACACCAGGACCCCGGTGCGGATCGGCATCATGGCCATGGTGGCTAACATGGTGTGCAACCTCATCTTCATCTATCCGCTTGGCTATGTGGGGCTGGCGCTCGCCACCGCCTGCTCCGGCACCCTGAATGCGGCCCTGCTGTTCAAGGGACTGTATCAGCAGGCGGTCTATCGCCCTTCCCGCAACACTGGCCTGTTCTGCCTCAAGCTGCTGGCAGCGACCGTGCTGATGGGGGGCGTGCTTGGCTATCTGTCACCGGATCTTGCCCAGTGGGGGGCCTGGAGCATGGGCAAGGCCACTCTGGAGCTGACCTTGCTGCTCTGCCTTGGGGGCGCATTGTATGGAATCGTCCTGCTGGTGCTGGGGGTCAGGCCAAGACACCTGAAATCGGGTCAGCAATGAGGCTGATGAGGCCCGGGTTCCGGGCCAGATACCTGAAATCGGCTCAACAGCAGGGCTGACCCTGATTGCTGCCTGATATATAATCCGCCGATTTCCATGGCAGCAACGCACAAGGCACTGATGGAGCTCATTCGCGGCATTCACAATATCAAGCCCCGTCACCGGGGCTGTGTATTGACCATAGGCAACTTCGATGGGGTTCATCAGGGACACCATGCGGTGTTGGCCCGCTTGCAGGAGAAAGCCGCCCAGCTTGGCCTGCCCGCCTGCGTCATGCTGTTCGAACCGCAGCCCCTTGAGCTCTTTGCGGGGGATGCCGCCCCTGCCCGGCTCAGCCGCTGGCGAGAGAAGTACGAAGCCCTCAAGGGGATGCAGATAGATCGCATGCTCTGCGTGCGGTTCACGCACCGCTTCGCCGAGCAGGCCGCCAGCACCTTCATCGAGCAGCTGCTGGTGGAGAAACTTGGCGTGCACTACCTGGTGGTGGGCGATGATTTTCGCTTCGGCAAGGGGCGGGAAGGGGACTTCCACCTGCTGGAGGAGGCGGGTCATCGCTTCGGCTTCGAGGTGATCAGCACCCAGAGCTTCCAGGTCGAACGCCAGCGGGTCAGCAGCACCCTGGTGCGCGAGGCCTTGAAGGCCGGGCGGATGGCGGAGGTGGAGCTGATGCTCGGCCGCCCTTATGCCATCAGCGGCCGGGTGGCCCACGGCGACAAGCTGGGGCGCACCATAGGTTTTCCTACCGCCAATATCGCGCTCAAACGGCAGGTGATCCCGGTCGGTGGCGTGTTCGCGGTGGAAGTGTTATGTTCCGGCAAGACCTTCCCCGGTGTCGCCAATGTGGGTGTACGGCCGACCTTGAGCGGTACACAAGCCAGATTGGAAGTACATCTATTTGATTTTTCTGGTGATCTATACGGTCAGCAGGTCAAGGTGCTGCTTCGCCACAAGCTGCGCGAAGAGCAGAAGTTTGCCTCTTTCACCGCCTTGAAAGAGCAGATCGAACGAGATGCCCTGGCGGCCCGAGCCTGGTTCGGGCTGCCACCATTCAATTTACCCAGCACTCTTTTAGAAAAGAAGGGAACCCAGGACTGATGAGCGACTATAAACACACCCTGAATCTGCCGGAAACCGAGTTTCCGATGCGTGGCGATCTGGCCAAGCGCGAACCCAACATGCTCAAGCGTTGGTACGATCAGGATCTTTACGGCGCCATTCGCCGCGCCAAAGCGGGCAAGCCTTCTTTCATTCTGCATGATGGCCCTCCCTACGCGAACGGCAGCATTCACATCGGTCACTCGGTCAACAAGATCCTCAAAGACATCATCATCAAGTCCAAGGGCCTCTCCGGCTTCGACTCCCCCTATGTGCCGGGCTGGGATTGCCACGGTCTGCCCATCGAGCTGAAGGTGGAAGGCATGGTCGGCAAGCCGGGGGAGAAGGTTTCCGCCGCCGAGTTCCGCGCCGAGTGCCGCAAATACGCCAAGACCCAGATCGAGGCGCAGAAGACCGATTTCATCCGCTTAGGCGTGCTGGGTGACTGGGAACACCCCTACCTGACCATGGATTTTGGCACCGAAGCCAACATCATCCGCTCCATGGCCAAGATTGTCGCCAATGGCCACCTGCACAAGGGTTCCAAGCCAGTGCACTGGTGTACCGACTGTGGCTCCGCGCTGGCGGAAGCCGAGGTGGAGTACTACGACAAGAATTCTCCCTCCATCGACGTGCGCTTCAAGGCCGTCGACGAGGCGGGCGTTGCCGCCAAGTTCGACTGCCCTGAAGGTCACTTCGGCCGTGGCCCGCTCTCTGCCGTGATCTGGACCACCACCCCCTGGACCCTGCCGGCCAACCGCGCCATCGCCATGCACGCCGATCTGGACTACGCCCTGGTACAGGTGGAGGGTGACAACCCCGAGCGCCTGATCCTGGCCGCCGAGCTGGTCAAGGACGTGATGGACCGCGCCGGTATCGAGAAATTCCACAACCTGGGCTATGCCAAGGGCGCGGCGCTCGAGCTGCTGCGCTTCAACCACCCCTTCTACCGCTTCGACGTGCCTGTGGTGCTGGGTGATCACGTCACCCTGGATGCCGGTACCGGCGCCGTGCACACCGCCCCTGGCCACGGTCAGGAAGACTTCGTGGTCGGTCAGAAGTACGGTCTGGAAGTGGCCAACCCGGTGGGCAGCAACGGCGTCTACCTGCCGGATACCGAACTGTTTGCCGGCCAGCACGTGTTCAAGGCCAATGCGGCCGTGGTCGAGGTGCTGACCGAGCGTGGCGCCCTGCTGCACCACAAGGTGTTCAACCACTCCTACCCGCATTGCTGGCGTCACAAGACCCCGATCATCTTCCGTGCCACCCCCCAGTGGTTCATCAGCATGGAGCAGAAGGGGCTGCGCAAGCGCGCGCTGGAAGAGATCGAGCGCATCGAGAAAGATGGTATCAAACAACACGGCCAGAGCGGCTGGGTGCCGGCTTGGGGCAAAAACCGCATCCAGGCCATGGTCGAGAACCGTCCTGACTGGTGTATCTCCCGTCAGCGTACCTGGGGCGTGCCCATCTCCCTGTTCGTACACAAGGAGACTCAGGCGCTGCACCCTGAATCCGTGCGCCTGATGGAAGAGGTGGCCAAGCGGGTCGAGCAGTCCGGCATCCAGGCCTGGTGGGATCTGGACAAGGCCGAACTGCTGGGCAGCGACGCCGACCTGTATGACAAGGTGCCAGACACCCTGGACGTCTGGTTCGACTCAGGTTCGACCCACTCCTCCGTGGTAGACGCCCGTCCCGAGTTCAACGGCAACCCGGCCGACATGTATCTGGAAGGCTCTGACCAGCACCGCGGCTGGTTCATGTCCTCCCTGATGATCGGCGTGGCCATGAAAGACAAGGCTCCGTACAACCAGGTGCTGACTCACGGCTTCACCGTGGACGGCCAGGGCCGCAAGATGTCCAAGTCCATCGGCAACGTGGTCAGTCCGCAGGACGTGATGAACAAGCTGGGCGCCGACATCCTGCGTCTGTGGGTAGCGAGCACCGACTACACCGGCGAGATGACCGTCTCCGACGAGATCCTCAAGCGCTCCGCCGATGCCTATCGCCGTATCCGCAACACAGCCCGCTTCCTGCTGGCCAACCTGAACGGCTTCAATCCGGCGACCGACATGGTGGCACCTGCCGACATGGTAGTGGTGGATCGCTGGGCCGTGGGTCGTGCCAAGGCGGTACAGGCCGAGATCATGGCTGCGTTCGACGAGTACAACTTCCACGGCGTGACCCAGAAGCTGATGCAGTTCTGCTCCATCGAGATGGGCTCCTTCTATCTGGACGTCATCAAGGATCGCCAGTACACCGCCAAGGCGGACAGCCTGGCCCGTCGCTCCTGCCAGACCGCCCTCTATCACATCGCCGAGGCCATGGTGCGCTGGATGGCGCCCATCATGAGCTTCACCGCCGACGAGATCTGGGCTCTGCTGCCGGGTGAGCGCGGTGAGTTCGTGTTCACCGAAGAGTGGTACGACGGCCTGTTCGGACTGGAAGCGGGCGAAGTGCTGAACGACGATTTCTGGGCCGAGATCCTCACCGTGCGCGGTGAAGTGAACAAGGCGCTGGAAGCCGCCCGTGGCGAGAAGCGCATCGGTGGCTCCCTGCAGGCCGAGCTGACCCTGTTCGCCAAGCCCGAGCTGGCCAAGCGCCTGAATGCCCTGGCCGATGAGCTGCGCTTCGTGCTGCTCACCTCCAAGGCCAAGGTGGTGGTGGCTGACACAGCACCGGAAGGTGCCGTTGCGACCGAGCGCGATGATCTGTGGCTGAACGTGGCCCAGTCTGCTGCCGCCAAGTGCGACCGCTGCTGGCACCATGTGGAAGACGTGGGCACCATAGCCGGTCACGAAGAGATCTGTGGCCGCTGCGTCACCAACGTCGAGGGTGACGGCGAAACGCGTCAATTTGCCTGATGAACATGACTCAAGACACTCAAAAAACCGGCCTGCGTTGGCTGTGGCTGGCTGTGCTGGCCTTCGTACTGGACCAGGCGAGCAAGCTCGCCGTGGTCAAGCTGCTGCCGTTTGGCTATCCGGGGGTGGAGATCACCCCCTTCTTCAACCTGGTGCATGTCTACAACAAGGGCGCCGCGTTCAGCTTCCTGGCCGATCAGGGGGGCTGGCAGCGCTGGTTCTTCGCGGTCCTGGCGTTTGCCATCTGTAGCCTGCTGACGCACTGGCTGCGCAAGCAGTCGGTCACCCAGCGCTGGAGTGGCATCGCCTATTCCCTCATCATCGGCGGCGCCCTTGGCAACGTCTTTGATCGCCTGGTGCTGGGCCACGTGGTCGATTTCCTCGATTTCTACTGGCAGCGCTCCCATTGGCCCGCATTCAACCTGGCGGACAGCTTCATCTTCATCGGCGCCGCCATGATAGTGCTGGAAGGCTTCCGCTCCGAAAAGCAGAAGGAGGCGGCATGAGCCAGGCCATAGGTGCTGACAGCAGCGTGCTGTTCCACTTCTCCATCAAGCTGGAAGACGGCTCGGTGGCCGACAGCACTGCGTTGCACGGCAAACCGGCCCGCCTGCGGATGGGCGACGGCAGCCTGACATCGAGCTTCGAGCAGTGCCTGCTGGGGTTGCAACAGGGAGAGGCCAAGAGCTTCACGCTGGCGCCCGAGCAGGCATTCGGCCTCTCCAATCCCGACAACATCTACCATCTGGACAGAGCCAAGTTTGGTACCGATGTGGAGCCAAAAGTCGGCACCATCATCCTGTTCGATCAGCCCAATGGCAGCGAGCTACCAGGCATCATACGGGCGGTGGAAGGGATGTCGGTCACGGTCGATTTCAACCACCCGCTGGCGGGCCACACCGTCACCTTCGAGGTGGAGATCCTGGGTGTGGATGACGAGGAGAAGGTGCACTGATGGACATTCTGCTGGCTAACCCCCGTGGTTTCTGCGCCGGTGTCGACCGTGCCATCAGCATAGTCGAGAGCGCTCTGGAGAAATTCGGTGCCCCCATCTATGTCCGTCACGAGGTGGTACACAACCGCTATGTGGTGAACAAGCTCAAGGATGCGGGAGCCGTGTTTGTCGAGGAGCTCGACGAGGTGCCGGACGACAGCATCGTCATCTTCTCCGCCCACGGCGTTGCCAAGACGGTGCGCGAGATGGCCAAGTCCCGTGCCCTCAAGGTGTTCGATGCGACCTGTCCGCTGGTGACCAAGGTGCACATGGAAGTTCATCGCGCCAGCCGCAAGGGTTCCGAGGCCGTGCTCATCGGTCACGCCGGTCACCCCGAGGTGATCGGCACCATGGGGCAGTACGAGAATCCGGAAGGGGGCATGTATCTGGTGGAAACGCCGGACGATGTGGCCAGGCTCAAGGTGAAGAACCCGGATGACCTCTGCTTCGTCACCCAGACCACCCTGAGCGTGGACGAGACCTCGGACGTCATCGATGCGCTGCGCAAGCACTTCCCCAAGATCCAGGGGCCGCGCAAGGATGACATCTGTTACGCCACCCAGAACCGTCAGGATGCAGTCAGGGAGATGGCCGGGCTGGTGGATGCCATGCTGGTAGTGGGATCTCGCAACTCTTCCAACTCCAATCGCCTGCGGGAGCTGGCCGAGAAAGTGGGGGCGCGAGCCTACCTCATCGACGATGCCTCCATGATTGAATCCCCCTGGCTGGAAGGGGTCGAGCGTATCGGGGTGACGGCGGGGGCCTCTGCCCCCGATGTGCTGGTTCAGAATGTCATCGCCCGTCTGCGTGAGCTGGGTGGCAAGATAGTGACAGAACACCCGGGTCGCGAAGAGAACGTGGTCTTCGAGGTGCCGCCCGAGCTTAGAATCATTTGAATGTGGCCAGGATGGCCTAAGAATAAAGAGTGATGTTCCTGATGCCGGATTTGTCGCTGCGACCTATCCGGCATTAGACTAACAAGACCGCCAGTCACCAAGGATGGGATATGATTGGGTTCTATCGAGGCTTTTCCCTCATTGAATTGATGATTGTCGTCGCCATAGTGGCGATTCTTGGCACCATTGCTTATCCCTCATATCAGCGCTATCTGCTGGCCAGCCACCGTATTGATGCAAAAAAGATGCTGTTGGATGCCGCCAACAGACAAGAAACCTATTTTATGGACTTCAATCGGTACACCTCATCCGCTGCCGACCTGAATATCTCCGACGACTCCGAGTCCGGGTTCTACCATCTGGTCATCTCTGCCGGCACCAATACGTTCATTCTCTTTGCCACGGCTTCCGGCGCACAAGGTTCCGATAGCGACTGCATAATCTTCTCCATCGATCAGGATGGCACCAGAAGCGCCACCCGACTCGGCGATACCGTCAACGACGCCTGCTGGGACTAGCCGATGAAACGACAACACCGTCACCAGATGACCGGATTCAGCCTGCTGGAAGTGATGATAGCCGCAGTGGTGCTCTCCTTTGGTCTGTTGGGCTTGGTTGGCATGCAGGCCACGGCCAAGTTTTCCGGCTATGAGGCCCGCCAGCGCACCATTGCCAACTGGCTGGCAAATGACCTCGTTGAGCGCGCCAGGATCAACCAGGACAGCTGGACTGCCCAGGGCACGACAGTCGTGTCCGGCAACACTATCCTGAACATGCCGAGTTGTGCCAACAGCAATGGCACCATGTCGGATTGCAGCAGGACCGAGCGGCAGGCGCTGGATCTCTTCTATTGGCAACAGTCCCTGCTTGGCTCCGCCGTGTCCGGTGCAGCCTCATCTCTGCAGGCCCCGGTCGGCTGCGTGATCCGTGGGGCCAACAACAGCCTGACGGTGGGGATCTTCTGGCGCGGCCGGGAGTCTCTGTCTGATGGCGCCGATGCGGTCACCGCCGTGCGCAACAGTTGTGGGCTGGGGAATGCCGCAGATCGGCAGAGGCGTCAGTTCGTGCTGACGACCACGTTATGAGTGCCCGTGGCTTTACCCTGGTCGAGTGGCTGATCGCCATGCTGATCGGCGTATTTCTGGTCGGTGGCGGCCTGAGCATCTTTGTCGCCTCCCGCGCCACCACTGAGGATGCCTTCGATCAGAGCGAGCTGCAGGAGAATGGCCGTATCGCCATGCGCCTGCTCACCCAGGACCTGAAATGGGCTGGCTTTTGGGGGGACTACACCGGTTCTCCGATGGTGGTGGGGTTAGGAGTTACCGTAGACGCGAAGCCATCAGCTAACAATTGTCTAAATAATTCGGGTCAAGAAGGCAGTTTGCCATCGAGCATGGGTGCTAACAGATCACTTTGGGTGGTAAGAATAAATGCCAGCAAGGCAATTGTGGGGGGGGCGTTTTCGTGTATCCCTGTTAGTGAACGTATAGCTGGCACGGATGTCATTAGTGTAAAAAGACTAATAGGCCACGCCTTGCCATCATTATCGACAGCTGCTGATCTTATTAAAAATGACGATAATAAATATTATATGGCTACAACGACGCAGGCCGCACATATATTCCCCATTGATGAAGCTCGTGGCGATAAATCTATTCCTGTAGATATAAATGATGAAAAAATGCCTAACCGTCAATTTTGGGTGTATCAGCATTTTTTATACTATATATCTCCGAACGATAAAACTGGTAATCCAGAACTTAAAAAGCGTTTTCTGACACCTAATGGTGGTTCGGTGGTGATTGGTGGTGCAATGGCAGAGGGGGTTGAAAAAATCAGCGTGCTATTTGGTGTCGACGACAGCCCAGTACCGAATGGCGTCATCGATCGCTATGTGGCAACCAGTAATGTGACCGAACAGGAATGGAGTGAAGGTCGGGTCGTGGCGGCACGCATCTTTATCTTGGTGCGTTCACTGCAAGCGTCCGGCAGTTATGTAAATAACAATGTCTATCAAGTTGGTGATGTACCAGTTTTTGGAAATGGCGATGGTTATCGCCGTCTGCTATTGGAATCGAGTGTTTCATTACGTAATCCAACGGTAATAGCAGGAGGGGGGAAATGAGATCCCAGCGCGGTGTGGCTCTGATCGTTGCCCTGATCATTTTACTGCCCCTTACCCTGATTGCCGTGGTGGTGATGCAATCTTCGGGGCAAGACCTCAAGATGGCAGGCTCGTCTGCCAGCTTTCGGCAGGCGGAGCATAGGCTCGAAGGCATTATCGAAGCCGCGATGCAGAGCAACAACATATCGACTGTGATTGCCGGCATGGGCTCCACTCTGGGGGCCAGTGCGGCGATCAGCGTCAATAGCAGCAATGCTTCGGCAGCTGTCGCTCTTACCAATCGCACCGAAACCGTCTGCAAGCGTAAGGTTGACGCCAGCAGCAGCAATGTGATCCCTGCGTGCAAGTATGTCGAGCTGCAGGCCAATGTGAATTATGGCAAATATGTTCGCCCGTTGACTTGGATTGCGGGTGTAGAACAACCACTGCTCACCGAATAGGAGCGAAGGATATGTGGTTACGACGACTTGGAGTGATTTTATGCTGGTGTAGCCTTGTTTTGGGCATTACATCGACGAAAGCCGATGACACCGAGCTGTTTATTTATGACTTCAACAAGGCGGGGGACTTTCGCCCCAAGGTGCTGCTGATATTCGATAACTCGGGCAGTATGAGAGACACCATGGAGCAGATCAAAGAGGCCTATAATCCGGCTACGGTATATCCCGCTCTGAGTAATGACCCAGATTCCAGTAATAGCAAAAAATATATCTATTTTTCAACGGATGGAAGTGTTCCTGCGATCACCACCAGTAGGCGATTCTCCGACAAGCTGAATGCCTGTGCGACTTCAAAAACGCCATTGTCGAATATTGGTTATTTTCAGTCGCAAATGTGGAGTTATGAGGTTACGAGTGGTAACCCACCAGGACGTGGGCGAGGTGAATGGAATTCGCTCAGTGGTGATCAAGAGGACGATATCAATCTGGTAGATTGCAAGCAGGATATTACGGCAAGCAACCCGGCTAATCCCTATAGCGGTAGCTGGACGGTTGGGGCTGGTTATCCAGTAGACAAGGACAGTAGCAGAAGTGGTGAGTGGTTTTACACGACCAATAAAAATAATGCCGTCAATGCCAGCAATACCGCTGTGACCATTTATTCTGCAAATTATATCCGCTGGTATCATGGCCCAACCGGATACTCAGTGGAATCTCGACTCCGTATTGCCAAAGATGCAGTGAAAGGCTTGATTTCATCCACGCCAGGGGTGGACTTTGGTCTGGCTATCTTTAATAGAAATGATGATAGCGATAATAATGGTGGACGCATTGTCAGGGATATATTAGGCAGTGAGATTACCTTGGCAAATGGCAAGACGGGGGAGCAGGACCTGCTGGACCGGGTTGAAGGTTTGACCGCCAGTACCAATACACCGCTATGCGAGACGTTGAGTGAGGCATATCAATTCTTTGGGGGCAAGAGCGTTGTGTATGGACTGCAAGGTAGCCCGAGAGATACTACAGCCGAGAGTCCGACTGGTACCTATGAGGCACCCTATGATAACTGCTCAAATAACGGCTATGTCATCTATATCACCGATGGCGAGCCGACCCAGGACGGTGATGCGAATACTCTTGTCCAGGGACTGATAACTACATTGTCCAGCGATGAAAAAGCGGCCTATGGGACTGTGGTTTCTTATGGTTCTGGAAGAAACAGAGAAAACAGCTATCTGGCTGCCTTGGCCGGTTATATGAAGCACAAGGATGTCAATGCAGTTTCACCAGGGACCCAGACTGTGACCACCTTTACCGTCGGATTCGGTGATGAAGCCATCTCGGGGGCGGGTAATCTGCTGGCGGAGACGGCCAGACGGGGAGGTGGTGAGTACTACCCAGCGACCGATGCCTCAGCCTTGACCGACGCGCTAAAGGCCTCTTTGCTGGCGATCCTGCGTATCAATACCTCACTGGTGTCCCCTGCGATTGCCAGCAACAACTTTGACCGAACCCGTAGCCTCAATAACATCTATTACGCCATGTTTGAACCGGATGATGGTCCTAGGTGGCGGGGCAATCTGAAAAAACTGGTATTTTCCCCGGACGGCTACGTTGCTGACAGCCGAGGCCTGCCCGCTATCAAGTTTGATGGCACCATCATCGACAGCGCCCAGACCTTCTGGTCATCCGGCCGTGATGGCAACAAGGTGGCTGAAGGGGGGGCCCAAGAGATGCTGGCGGCAAAAAGCAATCGTAGCCTCTATGTGATCAATAATGCCCAGAATCGACTCGATGCGCTCACCAAGGCAAATCTGGTGACGCAGGCGGGCAGTGAGGCGGCGCTCACGACCTGGATGCAGGCCAGCAGCACGACAGATCTGGATGCACTGATCAACTGGACCAAGGGGCTGGATGTCGACGACGAAGATTTTGATACGTCGACCCTGATCCGTAGCCACATCATGGGAGACCCCCTGCACTCCCGACCCCTGGTGTTGAACTATGGCCCTCAATCCGGCAACCCGACCGATGCGCCTGATTTGCGGATCTTGTTTGGGACTAATGCGGGCTTCCTTCATATGTTCAAGGATATGGGCAGCACCATAGACGAGAGTTGGGCCGCCATTCCCTATGAGTTTTTACCCAATCAGAGGGCATTGCGTATCAACGCCGAATCTGCGGACCATATTTATGGTGTTGACTCCTCTCCTGTCGCCCTTGTCAAAGATGCCAATCGCAATGGGGTGTTGAAATCTTCAGAGAATGACTTCGTTTGGGTATTCACCGGATTGAGGAGCGGTGGCAAAGCCTATTACGCCTTCGATATCTCCAGCCCCAATACGCCGACGCTGAAATGGCACCTGAACTCCCAGACGACGGGTTTTGGCGAGCTGGGGCTGACCTGGTCGGTGCCTGAGGTCGCTTTTGTGCCTGGTGTCACCACGCCAGTGCTGATCTTTACTGGCGGTTATGACGTGAACAAGAGTGCCCAGGGGTTGGGTGCGAATGACAGCATGGGGAGGGGGATCTATATCGTCAACGCCGAGACAGGGGCCCTGGTGTTCAGTGCGACCCCGGCAGCTACCTCAACCACCAATCTCCAGGTAACAGGGATGGCCGACAGTATGCCTGGCTCGGTGGCCACCCTGGACAGTGATGGTGATGGCAAGACCGACCGCATCTATGCGGGGGATACCGGAGGCAATATCTGGCGCATGGATCTCCCTAATGCCACCAAATCAGATTGGCGGGTATTCAAATTTGCCAGTCTGGGATCCGACAGCACTCAGGCTGCTGATCGCCGCTTCTTTACGCAGCCCATAGTGGTGCGCACCATCAACAAGGAGGTGACGAGTACGGTGGTGGGGGGAAATACGGTCTATTCCTATCAGGATCGCCCCTTTGATGCTGTGCTGATCGGCAGTGGTGATCGCAATCGTCCTTCCTCGGAAGCGACTGTACGCAATGGTTATTTCATGTTGCGTGACTATGACGTCATGCCCCGTTCAGCTACTGCGCAGGCGAGAAACCCCATCTTGATCTCCGATCTTTATGATGTGACCTCTGATCCTTTGTCTGCCCAGACAAGTCCAGATGGGATATTGGCGACCAAAGCGGGGATCACCACCGCCAAGGGGTGGGTCAACTGGTTGAACGAACCCGGCGAGAAGTCCATGGGGGCGGGCGTGGTGTTGCAGGGCAAGCTTTACTTCACCTCCTTCCTGCCTCAGGTGCAGTCCTTCCAGCAGTGCACCATCCAGTCCATCGGTGCGGCGCGTCAGTATATGGTGGACATGCACTATGGCAGCTCCTTCCGTTATGTGGTCGATCTCGACGGCAATGAAACGCCGGAACGCTACGTGGAAGTGCAAAACAAGGTGGCGGATGATCTGGTGGTGCATGCCGGGGATGATGCCAAGGTCCGTATCATCGGAGGAGGTGTTGGGGAGGAGGTGATTCTCAAGGATGAGGGGGATGGTGAGCCTGAGCGCTGTACTGGTGCCGGGGAGTGCAACCAGGGCGCGGAAGAGGCGGAAATGGACATGTCGCCCAAGAAAATTTACCTGTATGAAGGAGAGGCGCAATGAAACCACTGAGTACGGTGTTGGGCCTGAGCCTGTTGTTATCGGGGGCGGCGCTGGCGGAGGACATGAAGTGTTACGCCGAGCTGGCGAATGGGCAGCGAGTCGTGTTGCACGGTTCTGTTACGGACAGTTCTCCCCAGGCCGTGCACGAGAAATTCAGGCTGAGAGGGTATGAGGTCGACGGGGCGGTGCAGCCGGTGAAAACACTGTTGGAGTGCCGCCAGCTGGGGGAGAAGTTTCAGTCAAAAGAGGGACAGCAGCAGGACGTCAGCCAGTTACGCTAGTGAGCCGGGGTTTTCAGGGGCAGACGTTGGCCTGGGTTGATTGACTGGAGCGTCCCGATTGGGCAATGACCAAGTTGACTTGGGCATTGCCTGAGCTGCAGAGGCTGATAGTGGCATTGCTGCCGAGGCTGGTGCCATCCGGGCTGAAGGTGGTGGAAATCCGGTTATTGGAGATTGTCAGTGTTCCGGCAAATGCAGCGGTTCTGGCCAGAAATTGATCGCTGTTGTTCAGAATGTTGTCTGCCGGAGCATCATTATCGACGAAGACCAGCAACTGGGTCGGGTTGGCTGTGACGCAGTTGTCGCTGGCATTGGCCAGGCAGGCGGTGACTGATTGCTGGTTGTCGATGGCTTGGCTGCGGGCAAAGCGCAGGTATTTCAGGAGAGTGCGTGATTCAAATCGCAAGCTGTTCTCACTGAGCAGGCTCGACATGGCCGGAGCGCCAATCCCGAGCAAGATGACCCCGAGACTGACGGCTATCATCAGTTCCAGCAGAGTGAATCCTTTCACATCCTTGATCATGGCAAATATCTCCCTCGATTAGTTACATCTTATCTCCAGACAGCCAGAACACCAGTGCAAAGGCCAAGTGTTGAGCTGGCACAGCCAGCCCCTTTTCTTTATCATTCCCCATCATTTTCGAATTCAAGATGCATCGCCATGGCAAAAGCCCTCTCTCTGATGCTTGCCCAGTTAAATCTGACGGTAGGCGCCATCGAAGATAACTGTGACAAGGTGCTGGCTGCCGCCGCAGAGGCCGACCAGCAAGGCGCCGATCTGCTGGTCTGCTCCGAGCTGGCGCTGACCGGTTATCCGCCTGAAGATCTGCTGCTGCGCAGCGATCTGATGATACGGGTGGAGGCGGCCCTGGCGCGTGTCGCGGCCTGGCAGGGTCGTTGCGCCATTCTGGTGGGACACCCCTGGCGTGAAGGAGACGCGCTCTACAATGCAGCCTCTCTCTATGAGCAGGGCAATCTCATCGCCCGTTACTTCAAGCAGGATCTGCCCAACTACGGGGTGTTCGACGAGAAGCGTTACTTCACCGCGGCGAGCGATACCTGCGTGGTGTCGTTCCGTGGCCACCAGCTGGGCTTGCTCATCTGTGAAGATCTGTGGCAACCGGGCCCGGCACTCGCGGCCAAGGCGGCCGGTGCCGAGCTGCTGCTCACCATCAATGCCTCTCCATACGATCAGGAGAAACCCTGGATCCGCCGCGAGCTGATGGCCGAGCGTTGCGAGCAGACCGGTTTGCCGCTGGTTTACCTCAATCAGGTCTGTGGTCAGGATGAACTGATCTTCGATGGTTGCTCCAAGGTGTTCAACGGCCAGAGCGAGCTGACCCACAAGCTGACCCCCTTTGCCGAAGAGCTGGCGTTGGTGCGCTTTGTCGACGGCCAGCCGTTGAAAGAGCGGGAACCGGCTGCGCCGCTGGAGCCCCTGGCCGAGACCTATCAGGCGCTGGTGCTGGCGGTGCATGACTACGTCACCAAGAACGGCTTCCAAGGAGCCGTGCTGGGCCTCTCCGGCGGCATCGACTCCGCCCTGACGCTTGCCATCGCGGCCGATGCCATAGGTGCGGACAAGGTACAGGCGGTGATGATGCCGTTCCGCTACACCGCTCAGATGAGCGTGGAAGATGCCAAGGAACAGGCCGAGCGGATGGGGGTCGAGTTCAACATCATCTCCATCGAGCCCATGTTTGAAGGCTTCATGACTCAGCTGGCGCCGCTGTTTGAGGGGACGGCCCGGGATACCACCGAAGAGAACCTGCAGGCTCGCTGCCGTGGCGTGCTCTTGATGGCGCTCTCCAACAAGCGTCGCCGTATCGTATTGACCACCGGCAACAAGAGCGAGATGGCGGTCGGCTATGCCACTCTGTACGGTGACATGGCGGGCGGTTTCGACGTGCTGAAAGATGTGCCCAAGACCCTGGTCTTCAAGCTGTGCGAATATCGCAACTCGGTCGACTACGTGATCCCGCAGCGGGTCATTGATCGTCCCCCTTCGGCAGAGCTGGCACCGGATCAGGTGGATCAGGACAGCCTGCCTCCCTACGACATCCTGGACGCCATCCTCAAGCGCTATGTGGAAGAAGACGCCTCGGTCGCCGACATGGTGGCGGAGGGCTTCGAAGAAGCCGTGGTGCGCAAGGTGATCCGTCTGGTGGATCTCAACGAGTACAAGCGCCGTCAGGCTGCCGTCGGGCCCCGCATCACGGCTCGAAACTTTGGTAAGGATCGCCGCTACCCCATCACGTCCGGGTTCGGCAAACAGAACTGGTAAGGAGTCACCATGAAGAAGATTGAAGCCATCATCAAACCGTTCAAGCTGGACGATGTGCGCGAAGCCCTGGCCGAGATCGGCATCAACGGCATGACTGTATCCGAAGTCAAAGGCTTCGGACGCCAGAAGGGCCACACCGAGCTCTACCGCGGTGCCGAGTACATGGTCGACTTCCTGCCCAAGGTGAAAGTAGAGCTGGTGGTGCAGGACGAAGAGCTGGACGCCTGTCTGGAAGCGATCCAGAACACCGCCCGCACCGGCAAGATCGGTGACGGCAAGATCTTCGTCTGCGAGGTGGAGCGCGTGATCCGCATCCGTACCGGCGAAGAGAACGAAGACGCGATTTGATGTGATGGATGTGCCTCGACACGACCAAGCGTACGAAGATGCCGCCCCCTTGATGTCAGGGATGCGTCTCGTGGTGGCGGTAGGCCTGCTGATGGCGCTGACTGCTTGCAGTAGCCGGCCACCGGCCCAGCCGGAAAACCTGTGCCAGATCTTTCGGGAAAAGCCGGAGTGGCACAAGGCGGCACTCAAGATGAACGAGAAGTGGGGGACCCCGGTGCATGTGGTGATGGCCATGATGTATCAGGAGTCCTCCTTCGTGCACGATGCCCAGCCGCCGATGCAATACTTCCTCTTCATCCCGACCGGGCGCGCCAGCTCTGCCTATGGCTACGCCCAGGTCAAGGATGAGACCTGGGACGATTACCAGCGTGAAACCGGCAACGGCTGGAGCGATCGCGACGACTTCGCCGACGCCATCGATTTCATGGGCTGGTACACTAACAAGGCGCAGCGGCTCAATGGCACCTCCAAGTGGGATGCCTATGGCCAGTATCTCAACTATCACGAAGGCTGGGGTGGCTACCGGCGTGGCAGCTACCGCAGCAAGGGGTGGCTGATGAAGGTCTCCCGCAAGGTGGAGGCCCGTGCCCAACGCTACGGCGCCCAGTATCGACAATGCAAGGATCGGCTCCCCAGCGGGGGCTGGTTCTCGTAACCAATCAGGAGTCAGAAATGCCGTTATTGGACAGTTTTACCGTCGACCATACCCGCATGGCAGCCCCGGCAGTCCGGGTGGCGAAGACCATGCAGACCCCGAACAAGGACACCATTACCGTGTTCGATCTGCGCTTCTGCGTGCCGAACCAGGAGATCCTCTCCGAGCGCGGCATCCACACGCTGGAGCACCTCTTTGCCGGTTTCATGCGTGATCACCTGAACGGCAATGGGGTCGAAATCATCGACATCTCCCCCATGGGCTGCCGTACCGGCTTCTACATGAGCCTGATCGGCGCACCGGACGAGGCCCGCGTGGGCGCGGCCTGGCAGGCGGCCATGAGCGATGTGCTGACCGTGCAGGAGCAGGGCAAGATCCCCGAGCTGAACGAATACCAGTGCGGGACCTACAGCATGCACTCCCTGGAAGAGGCCCATGCCATCGCTCGCCACGTGCTGGAGCGCGGCATCGGCGTCAACCACAACGATGAGCTGGCGCTGCCGGAAGAGAAGCTGAAAAGCCTCTGAGCCAACAGCGGAAAAATGAAGAAGGCCGGTCAGTGACCGGCCTTTTTTTTGTGTCTGACGGGCTCAGGAGGGGAGCGGCATCACCCGGTTGCGACCCAGCTCCTTGGCCTTGTAGAGCAGCTTGTCGGTGCGCTCTATCAGGGCGTCCGCCGTCTCCTGGCCATTGTATTCCCCCACACCGAAGGAGGCGGTGATGTGATCGATGCGGCGGCCCGATTTGCGATCCAGCAGCGACATCCGCTCTATGACCCGGCGCAGGCTCTCCGCCATCTGGCGGGTCAGCGCCAGAGCCCGGCCCGGCACCAGCAGGGCAAACTCCTCCCCCCCGAGCCGATAGGCGGTGATCCCTTCCTTGCTGACTTCCCGCAGCCGCTTGCCGACGATGCGCAGCACCTGATCCCCCAGCAGGTGGCCATATTCGTCGTTGAAGTTCTTGAAACGATCGATGTCGGTCATGATCAACGAGAAGGGTTGCTTGTTGCGGATCAGGCTGTCCAGCTCCAGATCGAAGGCACGGCGGTTAAGCAGGGTGGTGAGAGCGTCCTCGGTGGCCATCTTGCGCGTCTCGTTCAGCGCCGCCTTGAGCTCCTTGATCTCCTTCTCGGCGCTGCTGAGCTGGTTGCGAAAGTGCAGGGTGGACATGCGCACATCCCGGGACTCGCGCACCAGCTCCCGCAAGATGGCCATGGTGTCGTCCAGGCTCAGCCCCTCGTCATCGATGAGGCTCAACTTGTCGAAGCTCTTGTCGAGCATCGCCTGGAACTGGCCGGTGTCGACCAGCGCATCCTGCATGGAGTGGCCGAGCTCGTTGGCCATGGCAACCAGATTGAGCTTCATCGTCTCCATCTGCTGTTCGTCCTGGCTGGCCAGATGCTGGTGATAGAGACGCTCACAGGTGGTGAGGGAGAAGGTGCCCTGCAGTTTTATGGCGTGATCGACGGCATGGTTCAGCTCGGGCATGGCGCCGGAGACATAGTTGTACCAAAGATGGTAATTGTTCGGGGTGGTGGGGATTTGATACTTGATCATCAGGGGGACCGCCTGCTTCAAATAGGCGGCCGATTGGGCGAACGAGTCCTTGCTCATGAGTTCCGAGTCTCACATACCTGCAAACTGTGCCCAGTATGACAGAGAGATTGGGCAAAAGGCAGTCGATGGATGCCATTAGCTCCCCCCTTCGATATAATGTCTGCGTTACTACCTACCCTAAGGCCTGCTTATGTCTCAAAAAGATCCTTTCCTCCAACGCGAGGCCGAAAAATACGATAACCCCATCGCCAGCCGCGAGATGCTGCTGGAACTCATCAAGGGCCATGAAAAACCCATGTCCCGGGAAGAGTTGGCCAAGGTCCTCAAGCTGACCGACGAAGAGCCGCTGGAAGCCTTGCGCCGTCGTCTGCGCGCCATGGAGCGTGATGGACAGCTCGTGTTCACCAGGAACCAATGTTACGCCCTGCCGGATCGCCTGAATCTGGTGAAAGGCTATGTGCTCGGCCACAAAGATGGATTCGGTTTTCTGCGTCCCGAGGGTGGTGGATCGGATCTCTTCCTGAACAACCGCGAGATGCAGCGGCTGATGCACGGTGACTACGTGCTGGTGCAGCCGACCGAGATTGACCGCAAGGGTCGTCAGGAAGCGCGTCTGGTGCGCCTGCTCAAGGCCCGCGAGGCGGACATCGTCGGCCGTTACTTCGTCGAGAACGGCGTTGGCTTCGTGGTGCCGGATGACAGCCGCATCGGCCAGGACATCATCATCCCGGACGGTGAGAACAAGGGGGCCCGCCAGAGCCAGGTGGTGGTCGTTCGCATCACCCAGCGCGCCACCGCCCGTATCAATGCGGTCGGTACCGTGCTGGAGGTGCTGGGCGAAAACATGGCGCCGGGCATGGAAATTGAAATTGCCCTGCGTACTCACGGCATCCCCCATACCTGGCCGGAGGAGGTGACCAAGGAGGTCGCCGGTCTGGGCGAGCAGGTGCCGGAGAAGGCCAAAGAGGGTCGCATCGATCTGCGCGCCCTGCCGCTGGTCACCATAGACGGGGAAGATGCCCGTGACTTCGATGACGCCGTCTTCTGCGAAGCCAAACGCGGCGGCGGCTGGCGCCTGTGGGTGGCCATCGCGGACGTTTCCGCCTATGTGAAGCCGGGGACGGCGCTGGATGCCGAAGCCTATCAGCGCGGCAACTCCGTCTATTTCCCCGAGTTCGTGGTGCCCATGCTGCCCGAGGTGCTCTCCAACGGCCTCTGCTCCCTGAACCCGCAGGTTGACCGTCTCTGCATGGTGTGCGAGATGACCATCTCCGCCGCCGGCCGCATGTCCGGTTACAAGTTCTACGAAGCGGTGATGAACTCCCACGCCCGCATGACCTACAGCAAGGTGGCGGCGATCCTGGATGGCGAGCCCAAGCTGCGTCAGCAGTACGAGCCGCTGGTGGGTCACATCGAGGAGCTCAACAACCTCTACAAGGCGCTCAAGCACGCCCGTCACCAGCGTGGCGCCGTGGAGTTCGAGAGCGAGGAGACCCGCTTCATCTTCAACGCCCAGCGCAAGATCGACCAGATAGTGCCGCTGGTGCGCAACGACGCCCACAAGATCATCGAAGAGTGCATGATCCAGGCGAACGTGGCGGCCGCCCGCTACATCGAGAAGAACGAAGCCTCAGCCCTGTTCCGGGTGCACGACCGTCCGGGCGAAGAGCGTCTGACCGGTTTCCGCGACTTCCTGGCCGAACTGGGCCTGGAGCTCAAGGGAGGCCTCGAGCCCGAGCCGAAGGACTTCGCCGAGCTGGCCGCCAAGTTTGAAGGGCGCCCGGATGCGGAGCTGCTCTCCACCATGCTGCTGCGCTCCATGCGTCAGGCCATCTATCAGGCCGACAACATAGGTCACTTCGGTCTGGCGCTGAAGTCCTACGCCCACTTCACCTCGCCGATCCGTCGCTATCCCGACCTGATCCTGCACCGTGCCATCAAGTACCAGACGGCCAAGGAGCAGCAGGGCAACCTGCGCCACAAGTGGACGCCGAGCGGTGGTTACCACTACCAGCTGGAAGAAGTGGATCCCATGGGCGAGCACTGCTCCATGACAGAGCGCCGTGCCGACGATGCGACCCGCGACGTAGCCGACTGGCTCAAGTGCGAGTACATGCTGGATCACGTGGGTGACGACTTCGACGGCGTCATCGCCAGCGTCACCGGCTTTGGCTTCTTCGTGCGCCTGGCGGATATCCACATCGACGGTCTGGTGCACGTCAGCACCCTCACCAACGACTACTACCAGTTTGATCCCCTGCACATGCAGCTGATCGGCGAGAACTTCCGCCGTCGCTACCGTCTGGGTGACAAGGTGCGGGTCAAGGTGATGGGGGTGAACCTGGACGATCGCAAGATCGATTTCGTGATGGTGGAAGAGCCGCTCCAGGCCACCGGCAAGAACGCCAAGGAGATGGCGCGCAAGCAGGCCGAGATCAAGAAAGAGAAGGCCAAGAGCGCCCAGCGCCACGAGAAACGCAAAGAGGGCAAGGATCACGGCAAATCCGACAAGGGTGGCCGCGCCAAGCCCAGCAACAGACGACCGAGCAAAAACGCTCGCGACAAGGCCAAGAGCACTAAATGAGTACAGAACTGATCTACGGCATTCACGCTGTATCCGCGCTGCTTGAGCGCACCCCGGAGCGTTTCATCGAGGTATGGGCCCTCAAGGGGCGCGATGACGACCGGCTGCAACCCTTGCTGACCGAGCTGGAATCCCTCGGCATCAAGGTGCAGAGCGTGAACCGCAAGACGCTCGATGACAAGGCGGAGGGCAACAATCACCAGGGCATCATGGCCAAGGTGATAGAGGCGCCCAAGCTGGCCGAGCACGACCTGGCCAGCCTGCTGGACGGCCTGGCGGTGCAAGAGACAGCCCCCTTCCTGCTGGTGCTGGACGGGGTAACCGATCCGCACAACCTCGGCGCCTGCCTGCGCAGCGCCGATGCGGCCGGGGTCCATGCTGTGATAGTGCCGCGGGACAAGGCCACCGGCCTGACCTCCATAGTGCGCAAGGTCGCCTGTGGCGCCGCCGAAGTGGTGCCGCTCATCCAGGTCACCAACCTGGCGCGCACCCTGCGCGAGTTGCAGGAGCGCGGCGTCTGGATAGTCGGCACCGCCGGCGAGGCGGACCACGACCTCTATCAGGCCAAGCTGACCGGCCCCATGGCGCTGGTGATGGGCGCCGAGGGCAAGGGGATGCGTCGCCTGACCCGCGAACATTGCGACGAGCTGGTGAGCATACCGATGGCGGGGGCGGTATCCAGCCTCAACGTCTCGGTGGCGAGCGGCGTCTGCCTGTTTGAAGCCGTGCGTCAGCGCCGCAGCTGACACCGTGATGATGGACAGACCTCCCTTTTTCCGGGACAGGGTCGCAGATGAGCAGGAGGCCAGGCGCCTCCTCTCTTTTGCCCGGCCGCTGACCCTGGCCCCCAAATCCTGCCTCTGGCACGCCGGTGACAGTCCGGATCTGCTGATCAGGGTGGAGCAGGGGTTGCTGCGGGCCAGGGTAGTGCTGGCGGATGGGCGGGAGTACATCAAGGAGTTCTACTGGGAGGGGGACGAGTTTCTCGACTTCCACCACCTGCTCAGTGGCGAACCCGCCCGCTACAGCGTGGAGGCGCTGGAGCCTTGCCGGTTGCAGCTGTTCCAGCTGGCCGATCTGCGCCAGCTCTCCTGCTGGTCCGCCTGGTATCAGCACCTGCTGGAAGTGCAGCTACGCATCAAGGAAGAAAAAGAGCTGCTGCTGTTGACCGAGAGCCCCCAGGCCCGCTATCAGCACTTCCTGGACTGCTTTCCCGCGCTGGATGCCAGGGTGCCGGATCACCAGATCGCCGCCTATCTCGGCATCAGCCCCATCAGCCTGAGCCGCATTCGCAAGCGGTTGAAAGCGCTTAACAAGCAGTAGTGTTGCCGATGCGCCATGAGGGGTTGTGTTGCCACCAGATATCAAACCTTTCATACAGTGCGTCTCGGCATCACGCCTGCCAGTCAGCCTGAGCCGCATTCGCAAACGGCTTAAAAGTCTTAACAAAGGTTAATGCCGCCCTGGCTGCGCTCGCCTATGCTGGCAGGCCGAATTGATAAGGAGTCGCCGATGAACTGGATCCTGAAACCCTGGTCTGCACTGACCACGGACGAGTTGTATGAGTTGCTGGCATTGCGGGCCGAGGTGTTCGTGGTGGAGCAGAGCTGCCCCTTCCAGGATCTGGATGGGGTGGATCGCCGGGACGGTGTGCTGCACCTGCTCGGTTATGAAGGCGATCATCTGGCCGCCTATGCCCGCATCATGGCCCCCGGCATCGGCGACGCCGGTGGCGCCGCCATAGGCCGGGTGGTCACCTCCCCCCGGTCGAGAGGGGGCGGTCTGGGCCACAGCTTGCTCGATGAGGCGGTGACCGCCTGCACGGCCCGCTGGCCGGCGCACAGCATCTGGCTCGGTGCCCAGGCTCACCTGCAGGGCTTCTACGGCCAGCACGGCTTCGCGCCGGAAGGGGAGGGCTATATCGAAGACGACATCCCTCACATGGGGATGCGCAAAGCCCCCTGAGTCGATGGCAAGTCCAGGGAGCCTTCATGAGCTGGCTCCCACATTGCTGCGACGCAAACGGGTATGATTTCGTCCCCTTGTTGATTGGAACCCCGTCGTGACCCTCCCCATCTTCGCGGCCATCTTGCTGGCCGCCTTGCTGCACGCCCTGTGGAATGCGCTGGCCAAGCGCCAGGCCGAGGGGCGTGTCAGCGTGTTGCTGGTCTCCCTCTGCTCCGGCCTCTTCTCCCTGCCTTTCCTGCCGCTGGTGGGGTGGCCTGCCCCGGTCGAGTATCCCTGGTTGGCACTCTCCATCCTGTTGCACTGCGGATATTGCCTCTTTCTCGGTCGGGCCTACCGTTTGGGGGAGTTTGGCCAGATCTATCCGCTGGCCCGTGGCAGCGCGCCCCTGGTGACCCTGCTGCTCGGCGCCCTGCTGCTGGGGGAGGTGCCCGGTGTCGTGGCTGTGGCGGGGGCCATGGTGCTGGTGGGCGGAGTCTTGCTGATGGCCTGGCGCGGCGGCATCCGGCTGGCGCCTGCGGCCCTGTGCGCCGTGCTGATCACGGCGCTGTTTACCGCCGCCTATACCCTGTCTGACGGGGTCGGGGCCCGCTCGGCGGGGGAGCCGATACGCTATACCCTCTGGCTCTTTACCCTGACGGCCCTGATGATGCCGCTGCTGATGAGATGGCAGAGCCGCACCGCCTTGCGCAGCCTGACCCGGGCCGAGTGGTATTCGGGCGCCCTGGGCGGCGCCCTCTCGCTGCTTGCCTATGGGATCGTCATCTGGGCCATGACCCTGGCCCCCATCGGGCTGGTGGCGGCGCTGCGCGAGAGCAGCGTGCTGTTTGCCGTGCTGCTCTCCTGGCTCTGGTTGGGGGAGCGGCTGGGGCGGGTCAGGCTGATGGCGGCCCTGGTGATCCTCTGCGGCATATTGTTGATCCGGCTTGGCTGAGGGGAGAGGCCGGATCGTTCGTCGACTCAGGGGGTGACTTCGGAGAGCAGGCTGAACCCCTCCTCTGCAGGGGCGAGCCGCACCCTGACCTGACCCAGCTCCGCCAGAGTGCCGGCATGGGTGCCGCCGCAGGGGATGGTCAGCTCTTTTCCCTCAAGCGTGCAGTGCCAGTAGCGGGAGTCGATGATGGCCTCGCCTGCGCGCGAGCGGCGGATCTCGCCCCCCGCAGCCAGCCAGTCGGCGAGCTGCCGGTTGACCGTTTCTTCTATCAGCGCCAGATCCGCCAGCAGCGCCTCGCCGTTGACCCCCTTCTTGCGCAGGCTCTTGCCGATGCGGTAGTGCTCCCGGGAGCCCAGGGGCTCGACCCGCGAGCTCTGGATGGCGAGGCGGTCGAAGTCGGGCTGATCCAGTGCATCGCGCTCGCTCACCTCCTTGCGCCAGTAAGGGACGAGTGCCCGGTTGAGGGCCTGCGCCACCAGATGGCAGCCGCTGTGGCCCAGACTCAGGGCGTGGCGGGCCTCGGCGTCCACAATCAGTTCCACCTGGGTGCCGATGGTAAGTTGATGGGAGTCGGCGAGGGGATGCACCACCACGAAGGTCCAGCCCTCGGCGCCCCGCTTGACCGGAATATCCTGATCCACGAACAGCCTGCCTTCCGGGCTGATGGCCCCCATCCGGCAGGCGCCCACGGCCGCCTCGCCGCCATCCCAGCGCACAGTGCCCACATCTCCCGGTTGATCGGGCCAGAGGTGGCTCTGGGGGTGGAAGGGGGTGAGATCGGTGACCAGCAGGCTGGGTTGCCCCTGCTCGCAATAGACGACGCAGGCCTGTTCCTGATGATGGCCCAGCACGAAGCTGACTCGGGTATGTTCCATGGCAAGGCTTCCGCAACGAGAAATGGAGAAGAGAAAGCGGCAGCATACGCCAAAGCGGGGGCCGGCTCATTAACCTCTGTTAACGAGCCGGCCCGAAGATGGCGGGGTGAGCACTAGATCATGGTGACCAGCAGATAGGCGTTGAGGCCGATCACCAGCGCGACGATGACGCGACCTGTTGCCTGGGTCAGCGGATGGTTGCGATGCTCCCCCATCAGGGCGCGATCGCCGGTCAGGATCAGCAGCGGAATGAGTGCGAGGGCTATGCCAAAGCTCAGAATGACCTGGCTCAGCACCAGGATCTCCGTGGTGTTGAGTCCCATGGCGATCACCACGAAGGCGGGGGCCATGGTGATGGCCCGGCGCAGCCAGAGCGGTATGGTGAAGCGCACGAAGCCCTGCATCACCACCTGGCCTGCCAGGGTTCCGACCACGGTGGAGGAGATGCCGGACGCGACCAGAGACAGTCCGAACAGGGTGGCGGCAGCCTGACCCAGCAAGGGGGTGAGCGTCTGGTAGGCCGTTTCAAGCTCCGCCACCTGCTGGTGGCCAGCGTCGTGGAAGGCCGCGGCGGCCATGGCCATCATGGCCAGGTTGACGAAGCCGGCTATGGTCATGGCGATGGCCACATCGACCCGGGTGCTGTGCAGCCGCTGGGAAAGGGTTCCCTGATCCTGGGTGTGCTGGGTCAGTGCCGAGTGGAGGTAGATGACGTGAGGCATGACTGTCGCCCCCAGCACGCCGGCGGCGAGATAGACGGCATCGCCGTTGGGCAGGCCGGGGAAGAGGGCGCCTTCCAGCAGGCTGGGCAGATGGGGGCGGGAGAACACCAGCTCGACTATGTAGGCGGCGGCCACGAACAGCAGAAGACCGCCCACCACGAACTCCAGCGGCTTCTGGCCGCGGGATTGCAGCATGAGAATGCCCCAGGTGACCACGGCCGTGATGCAGGCCCCTTCCAGCAGTGTCACCCCAAACAGCAGCTTGAAGCCCACGGCCGCACCGATGAACTCGGCGAGATCCGTAGCCATGGCGATGATCTCCGCCTGCACCCAATAGGCCCAGACTGCCGGTTTGGGTAATTTGTCCCGGATGTGCTCCGCCAGATTCTTGCCGGTGACTATGCCGAGCTTGGCGGAGAGGGTCTGCACCACCATGGCCATCAGGTTGGCCCAGACCACCACCCATAGCAGTTGATAACCAAAGGTGGAGCCGGCCTGGATGTTGGTGGCGAAGTTGCCCGGATCTATGTAGCCGATGGCGGCGATGAAGGCGGGGCCAAGCAGGGTCAGCTTGAATTTGCGGGCCGGGATGGCCGTGGTCAATGCGGGTTGCATGGTGTCACCCTCCATAAGAGCATGGAGATAGAATAGATCTAAATGATAATTGTTATCAATTGAAGTTTTGCATCAGGCTCATCGACAAAAACATCTGCCGACGCCAGTTGCAGTGGGAGAGGCGATTTCGTACAATACGCCGCCCTAGAAAGCAGCGTCTAAACACCACTATGTTCCTTGCCTCCGAGGTCTGGCTGCACCTGGGCGGAGGCTGAATTAATCCGTAAGGAGCTAAAATGCGTCATTACGAAATCGTCTTCATGGTTCATCCGGACCAGAGCGAGCAAGTACCTGGCATGATCGAGCGTTACACCGGCGCTATCACCACCGCTGGTGGCACCATTCATCGCCTGGAAGATTGGGGCCGTCGTCAGCTGGCTTACCCGATCGACAAGCTGCACAAGGCTCACTATGTTCTGATGAACGTAGAAGCTGAGCAGGCCGTTATCGACGAACTGGAAACCAACTTCCGCTTCAACGATGCCGTTATCCGCAACATGATCATGCGCACCAAGCACGCCGTGACTGAAGTTTCTCCGATGGCCAAGGCCAAGGAAGAGCGCTTCACCCGTCGTGACGACGAGCGCCGCGAAGATGCTGTTGAAGCGTCTTCCGAAGAGTAATTCTTAGATCACCGCATTAGAGGATAAAGGCCATGGCACGTTATTTCCGTCGTCGTAAGTTCTGCCGCTTCACCGCCGAGAACGTTACCGAGATCGACTACAAAGATATCGTTACTCTGAAAAACTACGTCACTGAATCTGGCAAGATCGTACCGAGCCGTATCACCGGTACCCGCGCCAAGTATCAGCGTCAGCTGGCACGCGCCATCAAGCGTGCTCGTTACCTGGCTCTGCTGCCGTACACCGATCTGCACAACAAGTAAGAATCGGTCCGGCACTTAAGCCTAACTCAACTTTTATAGAGGAAAGGTAATGCAAGTTATCCTGCTCGACAAAATCGCCAAACTGGGCGGTCTGGGTGATCAAGTCGCTGTTAAAGCTGGCTACGCCCGTAACTATCTGATCCCGCAAGGCAAAGCCGTTATGGCTACCAAGGCCAACATCGAGACCTTCGATGCTCGCCGTGCTGAACTGGAAGCCAAGCTGGCTGCCGGTAAAGCTGCCGCTGAAGAGCGCGCTGCCAAGCTGGGTGAACTGGCTGCCGTTGTCATCGCCTCCAAGTCTGGCGACGAAGGCAAGCTGTTCGGTTCCATCGGTACCCGTGACGTGGCTGAAGCCATCACTGCTGCCGGCGTCGCCGTTGCCAAGAGCGAAGTCCGTATGGGCAACGTTCTGCGTAACACCGGCGAGTACGAAGTTGTTGTTCAGCTGCACGCTGACGTCAAGGCAACCGTACAGATCCAGGTTGTTGCTCTGTAATAGCGATTCGCTTTGCAGAAAAAACCCGCGCACATGCGCGGGTTTTTTTCTTTTTGAATCAAAGGGGATCCAGGGGTAAAGTGAGGTTCTGTTCCTCTGTAGGAGAACCTGTATGGCAGCCTGGGTCGAAGGTCGGGTACTCGAGCGCATCGAGTGGACGCCCACCCTGTTTTCCCTGCGCATAGCGGCGGAGCTCGCCCCCTACAAGGCGGGGCAATTTACCAAGCTGGCCCTGCAACGGGGCGAGCAGCGGATCCAGCGCGCCTATTCCTTCGTCAATCCCCCCTCTGCCCCCTATCACGAATTCTATCTGGTGGAGATCCCGGATGGTGAACTGACTCCCTCTCTCGGTGCCTTGCAACCGGGGGATACCTTGCTGGTTCAGTCCCAGGCCACGGGATTCCTGACCCTGGACGAGCTCCCGCCGGGACGGGATCTCTGGCTGCTCTCCACCGGCACGGCCATAGGCCCCTTCCTCGCCATGCTGGCGGAGGGGGAGGCCTTCGAGCGTTTCGAGAATCTGGTGCTGGTGCACGGGGTGCGCAAGGGGGAGGAGCTCACCTATCAGGGCCTGATCACCAGCCTGGTCGAGCAGTATGGGCCCCGTTTTCACTACGTGCCCTTCGTCAGCCGCGAGCCCTGGCCCGGTGCGCTGCCAGGCCGGATCCCGGCGGCCATCGCCAGCGGCGAGCTGCAGGCCAGGGTCGGGCTCCCCTTCTCGGCCGAGCACAGCCAGGTCATGATCTGCGGCAATCCCGCCATGGTGAAGGAGACGCAGCTAACCCTGCTGGATCTCGGTCTTGCCAAGAACCTGCGCCGGGCCCCCGGCAACATCAGCATGGAAAACTACTGGTAGACGCCAGCAGGGGACGGTCAGCGACCTATCTTGTCACCGTCGTGCTTGCCGGAGCCCTCGGCGAAGGCGCTGTCGCCCGGTGGCGACCGTCTGATGCCCTGTGCTTCCTGATGGGCACCGGGATCCTGGGCGGCGCCGCGTCGGGCAAGAGGGGCTTCAAAAGCTGCGCCGCTGTTCAATAGCCGGGCGAGCAGATGGGAGACGGTGTTGCGCATGATGGCCTCGATGACGGCTGGAGGGGAGGCAGTCTATCGTCGCCAGCCTTAACCGGGGCGGAACGGCACCTTGGCATCATTGCGTGGAACTGGTGAGAAATGAGCGGCGAACGTTTGTGAAATGGCTTGGTTCATGCTTTTTTGCCAAGGGTATCAAGGTGTTCCATTGAGCCTTGGCTGGCAGGATGGCAGTCGCCGATACTCGTGAGCCTAGCGTAGAATATGGCGGCCACTGCCTGCACCTGCGACCGCATTCAGGGGCCGGAGCCCCCGAACCATCACTTGTTGTTACCTTTCCCGCTTCCCTTATCCTTGTGTTTCCCGTTGCCGTGACTGTCCCAGTCTCCCTTGTCGTGGCCCTTGCCCGGGTTGTTGCCGCTGTGGATGCTGCGGTTGTAGTGGTCGCGATACTTGGCATCCATGTCGTCGCAGTTGAGCTTGATGCGGCTGCTGCGGGTGCTGACATCCAGGCAGTTGTCCTGCCACCAGCCATACTCCTTGTCGTCCCAATCCAGGCTGACCTGGCCACGATCGGTGGAGATCCTGACGTCGTCGTTGCTCTTGGAGGGAGGGGCCGCAAAGGCGACGCCCTGAGCCATCAGCAGGGCGCACAACAGGGCGCTCCTGTGCATGATGGCACTGCGCTTGAAGTGGGTCATATCAGAGAGGCTCCTGGGTGACAGGTCACTCTTCCTGGCTGGTCGGGACCTGGTTGCTGCTGGGGGGCTGGTTGCGAGGCGTCTCATCATCTAGGTTGAGCTTAGTGCCCTTGCAATCGGGCGAGGTCTCCTCACCGACCCCCAGATCGAGACAGCCGGTCTGCGACCAGTCAAATTGCGTGTCATTCCAGTCCAGTTTGAAGGTGAGTGCGTCAACGGAGAAAGTTTGATCCCCCTGCTCCTGAGCCTGGACCGATGAGGTGGCGGTGCCGGCAACCAGAAGAAGGGAGAGCAGCAGCGTAGTCGTTCTGTTCATGATGGCCTCGGATAATGGCAATAGGGAGTCAGTGTAGCGCGCCGGGCTGAACCCGGGCACAACGAAAACATGCCCTGCAAGTCTGAGGTCGATTGTAGCGGTTTTCTGCTGCCGATTTGTCCGTTTTGGTCGCACTATGGACAGCTGGTTATCCATATGAAGGAATTCAGGTATTTGCCCTTCTCTCCGACCGCCCGGTGACTATAATCGGCAGCCAACTTTTCCTGCACGGCACTCCCTCTTCATCATGACCACACAGGCTCCTGCCGCATTGCGCTATCCCAAGGGCTGGTTCGCACTGACCACGGTATACAGTTTTACCGGGTTGGCCATTCTGGCCTCCATCGTCTTCTCCCTGCTGCTGTTTCTCTCCATCGACGACAACCCGCTGATGAAGTGGCTGTTTGGCGGCCTGGCCATCATCTTCGAGCTGGGCAAGTTCTATGTCTGGTATGAATACGGCGAGTGCAAGGCGAGGCGGGATCTCGGCGGTGCCTTCTGGTCGCTGCTGTTTTACAGCGTGCTGGCCGCCATCTCCATAGGTGGCAGCATAGGCGGCATCAACAGCGCCACCAACACCATCCTGAGCCAGCAGGCGCGCCACGAGCGGGAGATCGCCCGCTTCGACGAGCAGATCGCCAGCATAGAGCGGCAGATCCAGCTCAACGAGGAGGCGGCGCGCAAGTACATAGAGATGGCGCGGATCTCCAGCGGCGTGAGCGGGCTGCAGCAGGCCAACACCCGGCTCAGGCTGAAGCAGGATGAGCTGCGCCAGGAGCGTGACGCCAAGCCTGTCAATGAACAGTCCTCCATGCTGGGGCTGATGAGCAGCCTGGCGGACGGGGTGGGCATGAGCATCAGCCAGGTGCAGTTCCTGCTGGTCTGCTTCCTGTCCGTGTTGCTGGATGCGTTCGGTGCCTTTTTCGTCAGCCTGATCGGCGAGGAGAACCGCTTCCGCCGCCAGTGGCAGTGGCTGCGGGCGCGAGAGCGGGCCGAGGCTAGCGCGAGCGAGTCAGCTGCCGCCGCGTCCATGGTGGTGACCAGACCCGAGCCCGCACCGGCCGTGGTGGCCCAGGTGCGCAGCGCGCTGGAGAGCGGCGAGCTCAAGTGCAGCAAGCGCAAGGTGGCCGAGGCTCTCTCCCTCTCGCTGGAAGAGGTGGACAGGGTGTTCCAGCATCTGATGGCCGAGGGAGTGCTGGGGCAGGGCAGCAACCGCCACTACCACCTCAGTGCGCAGGCGGGTTGAGATCCGGGCCACCTCAGGGTGGCCTTTTGTTGCCGCAGGGGGCGTCAGTGGGTGAGCACCATCATCAGGCTGAAGAAGGCGGCAAGTCCCCCACCTATGCCGATGATCCAGTAAAACCCCTTGGCACCCTGCTTGAGCGGAATGCGGAAGTAGAGCAGAAATGCCCACCACCCCAGGGCCAGCAACAGAGGAATAAGAAACATTCGAGCCATGGTGTCCTCGCTGTTATTCTGTTGATCCTTGATCAATCAACAGGATGGATTGTGCAATGACGCAGCTACAGATTACCGCATTCGGCGACCCCTCGGTACTTAAGCTCAACCCCTCCCTCGACAAGGTGCCCGCCGAGGGGGAAGTCCGGGTGCGCATCTGCTTTGCGGGGGTCAACCCCATCGATGCCAAGACCCGGGCCGGCCTCGGCTGGGCGGCGGCCCAGAACAAGGACAAGCTGCCCTGGACCCCGGGCTATGACGTCTCCGGCGTGGTGGAGAAGGTCGGCCCTCATGTCACCAACCTGGTGGAAGGGGATGCGGTGTGCGGCATGGTGGGTTTTCCACTGACGGCCGGTGGCTATGCGGAATCTGTGGTGGTACGCGAAGACGAGCTGGTCAGGCTCGACGGGGTCAGTCTCAAGCAGGGGGCTGCGCTGCCCCTGGCGGGCCTCACCGCCTGGCAGGGACTGTTCGAACTCGGTGCCCTCAAGGGCGGACAGCGCGTGCTGATCCTGGCCGGTGCCGGTGGCGTGGGCCATCTGGCGGTGCAGTTTGCCGCCGCCTACGGGACCCAGGTCGTGGTCACGGCCGGGCCTGACAACCACAGCTTCCTGCACGGGCTGGGGGCCAGCCAGATGGTGGATTACCACGACGCCGACTGGCCTTCACAGGTGGTGGCGGCCGGCGGCCCGGTGGATCTGGTACTGGATCTGGTGGGGGGCGAGAGCGGCAAGGCGGCACTGGCCTGCGTCAAACCGGGTGGCCGCCTGGTGACTGTGCCCACCATCACGGCCCAGCAGATCAAGGAAGCGGGGGCCGAGGCGGGCATAGAGGTGCTCGGCATGCTGGTTCACCCCGATCAAAAACAGCTGACCCAGGTGCTGATGCTGCTGCGTCAGGGGGATGTGCATATCACCATCTCCGGTGAATATGCGTTGGCGGAAGGGGCGCTGGCCCATGGCGCCATCGAGGACGGCCATGTGCGGGGCAAGCTGCTGCTGCGCATGCCTGCCGCCGACGGCCAGCCCGGATGAACGACATTGCCGAGATGGGGCTGGGCTGGCTGTTCCTGAGCGCCTTCACCTCGGCCACCCTGCTGCCCGGCAGCTCGGAAGTGCTGCTGGGGGCCATGACCACCCGGGGAGAGTGGAGCATGGCCAGCCTGCTGCTGTGGGCGACGCTGGGCAACACCCTGGGCTCCATGACCACCTGGTGGCTGGGCCGACTCGCCACATTGAAGAAAAAACCGGAAGATTTTCAAGGCCGTGGGGAACAAAAGGCGCTCGCCTGGCTCAAACAACATGGTCACTGGTGCCTGCTGCTCGCCTGGACGCCGGTGATCGGCGATGGCCTCTGCCTGCTGGCCGGTTGGCTTCGCTTCTCCTTCTGGCGCTCTCTCATCCTGATCGGGCTCGGCAAATTGTTTCGTTATGCCCTGGTGTTTCTGCTGGCCAGCCAGATCTTCTAGCCCATTCTTGTCACTCACGAGGTAACCGTGAACAAACTCATTCCATTAAGCATTCTCCTGGGGTTTTCCCTGCCCGTGCTGGCAGCGCCCACCCTGGTGTCCGAGCAGGTCAAGCAGGAAGGCAAGCTCGGCATTCCCTATCAGATGTACAGGCTGGACAACGGCCTGACCGTGATCCTGGCGCCGGACAAGTCTGATCCCCTGGTGCACCTGGATGTCACCTATCACGTGGGGTCGTCGCGCGAGACGGTCGGCAAGTCGGGGTTTGCCCACTTCTTCGAGCACATGATGTTCCAGGGCTCCAAGCACGTCGGCGATCAGAAGCACATGCGGATCATCAACGAGGCCGGTGGCGAGATGAACGGCACCACCAACAAGGACAGAACCAACTATTTCGAGACGGTACCGGCCAACCAGCTGGAGAAGGTGCTCTGGCTGGAGGCGGATCGCATGGGCTTCCTGCTCGATGCGGTGAGCCAGAAGAAGTTCGAGATCCAGCGCGCCACCGTCAAGAACGAGCGGGCCCAGCGCATCGACAACCAGCCCTACGGCCTGCTGAGCGAGAAGGTGGGGGAGGCGCTCTATCCGCGCACCCATCCCTACTCCTGGCAGCCCATCGGCTATGTGGAGGATCTGGACAGGGTCGATGTGAACGACCTCAAGCAGTTCTTCCTGCGCTGGTATGGCCCGAACAACGCCACCCTCACCCTGGGGGGCGACTTCGACACCCAGCAGGCGCTGGCCTGGATTGAGCAGTACTTCGGCCCCATCCCCCGTGGCCCCGAGGTGGCCGAACCGACGCCCCAGCCTGCGACCCTGCCCGAGACCCGTTATGTGACGCTGGAAGACAAGGTGCACCTGCCGCTGCTCTATATCAGCTACCCGACCGTGTCCCTTGGCGACCCGCAAGAGCCGGCGCTGGACATCTTTGCCGACGTGCTCGGCGGCTCCGCCAGCTCCATGCTCTATCAGTCCCTGGTCAAGACCGGCAAGGCCATCGAGGTGGGGGCCTCCCACTCCTGCGAAGAGCTGGCCTGTACCCTGGCGGTCTATGTCTATCCGAACCCGGCGGTGGATGGCAGCCTCAAGACCCTCAAGGGGGAAGTGGACAAGGTGATCGGCGAGTTTGCCGGTCGCGGCATCAAGCCAGAGGATCTGGAGAAGGCCATCAGCAGCTATCGCGCCTCGGCCATCTGGGGGCTGGACAGCGTGTCCGGCAAGGTGAGCCAGCTCGCCATGGGGCAGGTGCTGGCCCAGGATCCCAACTATGTGTTCAAGAACCTGGATGCCATAGGTCAGGTGAACGCCCAGCAGGTCAAGGCGGCCTACGACAAGTTCATCGCGAACAAGCCAGCCGTGGTGCTGAGCGTGGTGCCCAAGGGCAAGACCCAGTGGCAGGCGGGCACACCCAACTTCACCCCGGCCAAGCGCGAGCTGCCGGATTACAGCCAGCATGGGGAGCCGCTGGCCCAGCAAACGATCAAGGACAGCTTCGATCGCAGCGTGCAGCCCAGGACGGCGGAAGCGGTCAGCGTCAAGGTGCCGGCCATCTGGCACGGCAAGCTGGACAAGGGCATCGAGATCATCGGTACCCGGAGTGACGAGATCCCGGCCGTCTCCATCATGATTGCCCTGCCTGGCGGCATCCGGGCCGAGGGCAAGGGCGAGCTGGGGCTGGCCAGCCTCACCGCCGCCATGCTGGGGCAGGGGACGGCGCGCCTCTCCGAGGCCGAGCTCAGCGACGAGCTGCAAAAGCTCGGCGCCAGCATCAGCGTCTCGACCGCCCAGTACAACAACCTCATCACCATCAGCAGCCTGACCGACAAGCTGCCCCAGACGCTGGCACTGGTGCGCGAGGTGCTGCTGCAACCCGGCCTGCGGGAGGCGGACTTCGAACGGCTCAAGGCGCAGATGCTGCAAGGCATGAAGCAGAGCGAGCAGCAGCCCGAGTGGCTGGCGGGGCAGGCGTTCCGTGAGCTGGTGTACGGCAAGCAGAACCGCCTCGGCCAGCCGACCGACGGGGTGCTGACCGACGTCGAGAAGCTGACCCTGGCAGACGTGAAGCGCTTCTATCACGCCTACTACAACCCGACCAACGCCAAGGTGGTGGTGACCGGGGATGTGACCCAGCAGCAGGTCGAACGGCAGCTCGGCTTCCTCACCCAGTGGCAGGGGGCGGCGCCGACCCTGGGGGATCTCAAGCTCAAGGGGGAGCAGGCCAAGCCGGGCATCTACCTGGTGGACAAGCCGGGGGCACCCCAGTCGGTGATCCGCATCGGCCGCCGTGCCATGCCGTTTGACACCACGGGGGATTACTTCGTCGCCAACCTGATGAACTTCAACCTGGGGGGCAACTTCAACAGTCGCATCAACCTCAACCTGCGGGAAGACAAGGGCTACACCTATGGTGCCAGCTCGGGCTTCCAGGCGAACCGCGAGGCCGGCGTGTTCGCCACCGGCGCCAACGTGCGCACCGATGCGACCGCGGATGCCATCCGTCAGTTCCTCAAGGAGATGGATGGCTACCGCGTGAGCGGACCCACCCCGGTGGAGCTGGCCTACATGCGCAGCGCCGTCTCCCAGCAGGATGCCCTCTCCTACGAGACCCTTGGCCAGAAGGCGGGCTTCCTGCTGCAGATGATCATGTACGACCTGAAGCCGGACTATGTGCAGGCCCAGAGCCAGCTGATCAAAACGGTGTCGCCCGAGACGCTAAAAGCCAGTGCGGCACGCTGGCTGGACCCGGCCGACATGGTGATTGTGGTGGTGGGGGACAAGCAAAAGCTTGAAAAACCCTTGAGCGAGCTTCATCTTCCCATCTATCCGCTGCAACTGCCCTGAGGGGCGTTGCAAAAAAATGAGCGCCGCCCCAGGTGGGGCGGCCATACATGAGCCGTGAATATGACTACTACTAGCTTGTCGCTCACCGAGTTGCTGGCTGCGCTGGGTACCCCGGATCGGGTGACCGCCCTCAAGGGGATCCGGCGCGGGATCGAACGTGAATGTCTGCGCATCACCCCAGAAGGGACCCTGGCCCAGACCGATCACCCCAGAGGACTGGGGTCGGCCCTGACCCATGCCAACATCACCACCGACTACTCCGAGAGCCTGCTGGAGTTCATCACCCCGGCGACCGACTCCATCGAGAGCCTGATCGAGCAGCTTGGCGACATCCATCGCCACGCCATTCATCACCTGGGGGATGAGCGGATCTGGCCGCTCTCCATGCCCTGCTTCGTCGGTGACGAGGAGAGCATCCGCCTGGCCCAGTACGGCAGCTCCAACATAGGCCGGATGAAGACCCTCTATCGCCAGGGCTTGAAGAACCGCTACGGCAGCCTGATGCAGGTGATCGCCGGGGTGCACTTCAACTTCTCCATGCCGGACAGCTTCTGGTGCGAGTGGCAGGACCTGGTGGGCGAGGGGTGCTGCAGCCAGCGCTTCATCTCCGACAAGTACATGGGGCTTATTCGCAACGTCTACCGCTTCGGCTGGCTGGTGCCCTACCTGTTCGGTGCCTCCCCGGCCATCTGCGACTCCTTCCTCAAGGGACGCAAGAGCAGCCTGCCGTTCCAGAAGATTGGCAAGGGGACCCTCTATCTGCCCTATGCCACCGCCCTGCGCCTGTCCGATCTCGGTTATACCAACAGCGCCCAGGCGGGGCTCAAGATCAGCCACGACAACCTGCCGGCCTATGTCAGCAGTTTGCGCCGCGCCATCAACACCCATGATCCCGAGTTTGCCAAGATAGGGGTCAAGGTGAACGGCGAGTACCGCCAGCTCAACGACAACGTGCTGCAGCTGGAGAACGAGCTGTATGCCCCTATCCGGCCCAAGCGCACCCCCCGCAGCGGCGAGAAGCCCTCGGATGCGCTGGAGCAGCGCGGCATCGAGTACATCGAGCTGCGCACCGTGGACGTCAATCCCTTCACGCCGTTCGGCATCGAGGTGGATCAGATCCGCTTCTTCGATCTGTTCCTGGTCTGGTGCCTGCTGCGCCCGTCTCCCGTGCTGGGTGACGAGGAGATTGCCCGCAACCGTCGCAACCAGAACAAGGTGGTGCTGGAAGGGCGCCGCCCCGGTCTCGAGCTTGAAGACGAGCAGGGCAATGCCATCGGTCTCAAGGAGTACGGGCTCAAGCTGTTCGACGAGCTGGCCCAGGTCGCCGAGCTGCTGGATCGCTGCTGTGGTCGCAACCGCTACCGCGAGACGCTGGCCATGCACCGCGAGAAGCTGCTCAACCCCGAGCTGACCTACTCCGCCCGCCTGCTCAAGCAGTTGCTGGAAAGCGGCCAGGACAACGGCTGCTTCGGCGATGCCCTGGCGAGCCGTTACCGGGAAGAGATGCTGAGCGGTGAGCTGCAGTACTGGGATGAGGCCTACTTCGCCGGCGAGGCGCGGGACTCCCTGGCCAAGCAGCGGGAGCGGGAGCGCAGTGACAGCCTCTCCTTCGATGACTTCCTCGCCGACTATTTCGGCACCCGGCAGACCAGTTGAAGACCTTCCCCTGATGACGAGAGCCGCTCCCTTGAGCGGCTTTTTGATGGGCCTAGAGGTGGGATCTGGCCCGCAGCGGGCATAAAAAAACGGCCCCGAGGGGCCGTCTGCAAGGAGTGACGCGTCATCAGAGGATGAGACCGCCGAAGAAGAAGCCCAGCGCCACTGCCATGGCGATGGTGGCCACGCCCGGGATGAAGAAGGGGTGGTTGAACACCGCCTTGCCAATCCGGGTGGAGCCGGTGTCGTCCATCTCGACCGCCGCCAGCAGGGTCGGGTAGGTCGGCAGCACGAACAGGGCGCTCACGGCGGCGAAGGAGGCGATGGCCGCCAGCGGGCTGACGCCCAGGGCCAGCGCGGCCGGCATCAGTGCCTTGGTGGTGGCACCCTGGGAGTAGAGCAGCATGGAGGAGAAGAACAGCACCACGGCCAGCAGCCAGCTGTACTGGCTCAGCAGATCGCCGGCGAACGCCTGGATCTCGACCATGTTGCCCTTCACGAAGACGTTGCCGAGCCAGGCCACACCCAGTACGCAGATACAGGCGGACATACCGGACTTGAAGGTGGGCATGTTGGTGATCTGGGCGGCGTCCAGCTTGCAGAACAGCACCATCAGGGTGGCGGCGGAGAGCATGATGCCCATGATGGCGCCATCGCGGGGGATGGGCGGGCTGCTGATCAGACCCACGTTGCCGGAGATGGCGGTGGCATAGGCCATGACGGCGACGATGGCGACGATGAAGATGCCGACGGAGAGCTTGGCGTAAGGCTTGAGTTCCACCTTGCTGGTGCCGCGCAGCTTGATCAGGCCCTTGGCCTTGCGCTCCAGATAGACTTCATCCTGCTCCAGCGGCTTGCCCAGCATGTTGGCCACGAAGGCCCCCAGCAGACAGGCGATGAAGCTGGACGGGATGCAGATGGCCAGCAGGGTCAGGTAGTCGACACCGAGGGGTTCCAGCATGCCGGAGAAGGCAACCACGGCCGCCGAGATGGGGGAGGCGGTGATGGCGATCTGGGAGGCAACGACCGCGATGGAGAGCGGACGGGACGGGCGAATGCCCTGCTCCTTGGCCACCTCGGCGATCACCGGCAGGGTGGAGAAGGCGGTGTGACCTGTCCCGGCCAGCATGGTCATCAGGTAGGTGACGACAGGGGCGGCGAAGGTGATGTGCTTGGGATTCTTGCGCAGTGCCTTCTCGGCCAGGTGCACCAGGTAGTCCATCCCGCCGGCGAGCTGCATGCAGGCGATGGCGCAGATGACGGACGCGATGATCATGATCACGTCCCAGGGCAGGTAGGTCACCAGCTGATCGCTCGGGATGGGCATGCCCAGACCCCAGGTCAGCACCAGCACCCCCAGACCACCGGCAAAGCCGATGCCGATGCTGCCTATCCGGGCCCCCAGATAGATAGCGGCGAGCACCACAAGTAACTCGATTCCAATCATAGCGAACACTCCATTTTCCAGTTTTTTTAGGTTTTATTAGGCAGAAAGCCAATTCCCGACGGGACTAGCAGGAGGCCGCTCGGGAACTGACTCTATGGGGCCGGGATATACCCGGCCCAGGATTCCGTTTATACGGTGGCTTCGCGGGTGTAACGCTTGGCCTTGTATTGCGGATTCATCAGGTTCTCGATGGAGAGGATCTCGTCCAGCTGCTCGGCGGTCAGCAGGCCGCGCTCAAGCACGACTTCGCGGACGTTCTTGCCGGTCTGGGCACAGATCTTGCCGACGATGTCACCTTCGTGGTGACCGATGAAGGGGTTCAGGTAGGTCACGATGCCGATGGAGTTCAGCACGTGGTTCATGCAGATGTCCGGGTTGGCGGTGATGCCTTCCACGCACTTCTCGCGCAGGGAGATGCAGGCTTTTTCCATCAGGCTCAGGGATTCGAACATGGCCTGACCAATCACCGGCTCCATGACGTTCAGCTGCAGCTGACCGGCTTCGGCGGCGAAGGTGATGGTGACGTCGTTGCCGAATACCTTGAAGCAGGACTGGTTGACCACTTCCGGGATGACCGGGTTGACCTTGGCCGGCATGATGGAAGAGCCAGCCTGCATTTCCGGCAGGTTGATCTCTTTGAGCGCGGTACGGGGGCCCGAGGAGAGCAGACGCAGGTCGTTGCAGATCTTGGACATTTTCATGGCCAGACGCTTGATGGCGCCGTGCAGCATCACATAGGCGCCGCAGTCGGAGGTCGCTTCGATGAGATCCTCTGCCGGCACATAGGCACGACCGGTGATCTCGGCCAGACGCTTGATGGCCAGGGCGGAGTACTCGGGCGGGGTGTTCAGGCCGGTACCGATGGCGGTGGCGCCCAGGTTCACTTCCAGCAGCAGCTCCTGGCAACGCTTGATGGACTTGATCTCTTCGCGCAGGGTGACGGCGAAGGCATGGAACTCCTGACCCAGGGTCATGGGGACTGCATCCTGCAGCTGGGTACGACCCATCTTCAGAATGCTCTTGAACTCGGCAGCCTTGGCATCGAAGGCAGCGATCAGCGCTTCCAGGGCATGCAGGGTGGTGTCGGTGCTGTTGACCACGGCCACGCGGAAACCTGTGGGGTAGGCGTCGTTGGTGGACTGGCACTTGTTGACGTGATCGTTGGGGTTGATGACGTCGTAACGGCCCTTCTCCAGACCCATCAATTCGAGGGCGATGTTGGCCAGCACTTCGTTGGTGTTCATGTTGACGGAGGTACCGGCGCCGCCCTGATAGACATCGACCGGGAACTGGTCGAAGCATTTGCCGGTGTTCAGCATCAGGTCACAGGCTTCGATGATCTTGTCAGCGATCTCGGGACGTATGGTGCCCAGCTCACCGTTGGCCAGTGCGGCGGCCTTCTTGGTCAGCACCATGCCACGGACAAATTCGGGAACGTCAGAAATCTTCTGAGTGCTGATCTTGAAGTTCTCGACGGCGCGCAGGGTGTGCACACCGTAATAGAGATCGTTGGAAACTTCTTTGGTGCCCAGCAGGTCTTCTTCAATGCGGACGTTCTTGATGTCGCTCATTGTAATGCCTCAGAAATCAGATAAATGGAAACGATCCTCACCGAGTGGTCGCGACTTCCTTACGCACATTTCATCCTGAAGCACCACACATCGGGTGGGGCAGTGGGGAGCCGATGGCTCCCTGTGCAATGACTGGGATAGATCTTACCTCAATTGAGGTATCTGATATTAGACTTGGATCACTAAATTTGAGGCAACCCCAAATATCTTGTGGTCATTAAACAGATATTGCAATTGAGCGATTAACTTTGACAGAACAATCACTTCAATCACAGTTGGGCGACCAAATATTTCTCCCGAATCCGGGTTGTCTGATGCCGCGGACTTGAAAAACCGGCATGGCTCCCCATTTTAGTGACAAGAGACCTGCGCGATGGCGATTTGGCATGGGCCATACTCCGCTCACTGCGTGATGGCAGGTTCATTTATTCACCGCACTGAGGTTGCTATGGGCAAGTTGTTACTGTTGTTGGTTGGCCTGGTATTGCTGGAGCTCACCGTGATGATAGAGGTGGGCTCGGTGATAGGCGCCTTGCCGACCGTGGGCCTGCTGGTACTGACTGCGGTGCTGGGCTCTTCCCTGGTGCGCAGCGAAGGGATCAAGACCCTGTTCAGCGCCCAGCAGAAGATGCAGCAGGGCGAGATGCCGGGCCGCGAGGTGATGGGCGGCATGATGCTGGCGCTGGCCGGTCTGCTGCTGATCATTCCGGGATTCGTGACCGACTTCTTCGGCATCCTGCTGCTGCAGCCCTGGCTGCGCAACAGGCTGGCCGACAAGCTGGTGGGCAGCAGCCAGTTCAGGATGCAGATGGGGGGCTTCCAGGCACAGCAACCGCCGTTCGGGGCGCGCCCAGGCGAGGGGCAGCCGGATCAGGCCAAGGGTGGTGGAACCACGATTGAAGGGGAATTTGAACGCAAAGAGTGAGTGAACGGAATCGGCCGCCATATCGGGGCCCTCGCCGTCAGGGGTGGACCTGATGGCAGAGTCCCTCAAACCTGCGGTGGGCATAGCCCCAGGCCAGCAGTCCCGCCGCCAGGTTTGCCAGCAATATCCCCAGATAGATCCCCTGCTCTCCCCCCAGTTTTGCCCCCAGCCAGGCCCCTGGCAGCAAGAAGACGAACAGCCGCATGCCGTTGAAGACGAATGATACCGTCGAGGCTCTGACCCCATTGAGGGCCGAGGCCAGCAGCATCACCATGCCCTGAAAACCGTAGCCGATGGGCACCAGATGCAGATAGAGCACGATGAGGCGCACGACTTGCGGGTGATCGCTGAACAGGTTGGCGATGAGGGGGGCCAGCAGCCAGACGAGGCCGTAGATGGCGAGCTGGAACAGCAGGGCGAACCGCATGCAGAGCAGCAGGGCGGCCCTGGCCCTCGCCGGATTGCCCGCCCCGCAGTTCTGCGAGACGAAGGGGGCCAGCACGGAAGAGAGCGCCATCATCACGATCAGCAGCAGCGCCTCTACCCTGGAGGCGGCGCCGTAGGCGGCGACCACCTCGGTACCCAGGCCGGCGAAGATGACCATCAGCACGGCATTGGCCAGCGGGTTGAGCATGTTGGTAAAGGATGCGGGCACGGCCACCTGCAGCAGGGCGCGCCAGTGGGCCAGCAGCCGCGGGCGAGGGGAGAGGCGCCATGACAGCAGTTGCTCCCGCTGGCGCAGTATGTGCAGGCTGACCAGCATGGCCATCAGCCAGGAGAGGGAGGTGGCGATGGCGGCGCCGCGGATGCCCCACTCGGGGAAAGGGCCGGGCCCGAAGATGAGCAGGGGATCCAGTACCCCGTTGACCAGGCCGGCCACCCCCATCACCAGGCTGGGGGTCTTGGTATCCCCCGTGGTCCGGATGGCGGCATTGCCGACCATGGGGATGACCAGCATGGGCACGGTCAGATACCAGATCAGCATGTAGTCGTGGATCAGCGAAATGAGCTCGGCACTGGCCCCCAGCAGGGTAAAGAGGGGCTCTATGGTCAGCGCCCCCAGCACGGCGAGCAGGGTCACCAGGATGACGGCGAGGAACAGGCAGTCGGTGGTGATGCGGGCGGCCTCGTCGTGACGGCCCTGGCCCAGGGCATGGCCGAGCAGGGCGCACAGTCCCGCTCCCAGCCCCATGGTGAGGGAGGTGACCACGAAGGTGACCGGGAAGGTGAAACTGATGGCGGCGAGCGCCTCCGTGCCCAGCATGCCGATAAAGAAGGTATCGACCAGGTTGAAGGCGAGGATGGCAACGATGCCGAGGATCATGGGCCCCGTCATGCGCAGCAGCACTGGCGTCATGGGGGCGGTCAGCATGGGGTTGGGTCGGCTCAAGGCAGGGTCTCTATGTGCTCTGGGCCGAAATGCTGGCCGCGTCCATCCGCCTTCCTGATTGGGGGTGGGTGATCCATCGAAGATACTCATAGTACGTGAAAATATTTTTTTTGTATTTGCCCTTGAAGGGCTACCCATATTGCCCCAGATCAGGGGCATAACAAATTTGGCCGACTGCGGCCATTCCTCAAGCAACACAGAGACTCATTTTGGGAGAGTTATCGATGAAAATTCGTCCACTGCACGACCGCGTCATCATCAAGCGCATCGAAGCTGAAGCCAAATCCGCTGGCGGCATCGTCTTGACTGGCACTGCGGCCCAGAAGTCCACCCGTGGTGAAGTTCTTGCCGTGGGGACTGGCCGAATTCTGGACAATGGCGATGTCAAAGCCCTCGCCGTCAAGGTGGGTGACAAGGTGATCTTCAACGAAGGCTACGGCGTGAAGACCGAGAAGCTGGATGGCCAGGACGTGCTGATCCTGTCCGAGACCGACATCCTGGCGATTGTCGAAGAGTAATCACCTCCCCCCTTTTTCCCGAATTGATTTAAGGACTGAAGAACATGGCAGCTAAAGAAGTTAAGTTTGGCAACGAAGCCCGCATCAAGATGCTGGAAGGCGTCAACATCCTGGCCGACGCCGTCAAGGTGACCCTGGGCCCGAAAGGCCGCAACGTGGTACTGGACAAGTCCTTCGGTGCCCCGACCATCACCAAGGATGGCGTCTCCGTTGCCCGCGAGATCGAGCTGGAAGACAAGTTCCAGAACATGGGCGCCCAGATGGTCAAGGAAGTCGCTTCCAAGGCCAACGACGCCGCCGGTGACGGTACCACCACTGCGACCGTACTGGCGCAAGCCATCGTCAACGAAGGCCTGAAGGCCGTCGCCGCCGGCATGAACCCCATGGATCTGAAGCGCGGTATCGACAAGGCCGTCGTGGCCGCCGTCGCCGAGCTGCAGGCCCTGTCCCAGCCCTGTGCCGACAACAACGCCATCGCCCAGGTCGGCACCATCTCCGCCAACTCCGACGAGAAAGTGGGTGCACTGATCGCCGAGGCCATGGACAAGGTCGGTCGTGACGGCGTGATCACGGTAGAAGACGGTCAGGGTCTGGAAGACGAGCTGGCCGTGGTAGAAGGCATGCAGTTCGACCGTGGCTACCTCTCCCCCTACTTCATCAACAAGCCGGAAACCGGCTCCGTCGAGCTGGATGACCCCTTCATCCTGCTGGTGGACAAGAAGATCTCCAACATCCGCGAAATGCTGCCGGTGCTGGAAGGCGTGGCCAAGGCGGGCAAACCGCTGATCATCGTGGCCGAAGACGTGGAAGGTGAAGCGCTGGCGACTCTGGTGGTCAACACCATGCGCGGCATTGTGAAAGTCGCCGCCGTCAAGGCACCTGGCTTCGGTGACCGTCGCAAGGCCATGCTGCAGGATATTGCCATCCTGACCGGCGGTACCGTGATCTCCGAAGAAGTGGGCATGGAGCTGGAAAAAGCGACCCTGGAAGATCTGGGCCGTGCCAAGCGCATCGTCATCACCAAAGAGAACACCACCATCATCGATGGCGTGGGTGATGCCGCCCTGATCGAGAGCCGCGTGGCTCAGATCCGTCAGCAGATCGAAGATACCTCTTCCGACTACGACCGTGAGAAGCTGCAAGAGCGCGTGGCCAAGCTGGCCGGCGGTGTTGCCGTCATCAAGGTTGGCGCTGCCACCGAAGTCGAGATGAAAGAGAAGAAAGCCCGTGTTGACGATGCCCTGCACGCCACTCGCGCTGCCGTAGAAGAAGGCGTGGTTGCCGGTGGTGGTGTGGCGCTGGTGCGCGTGGCCGCCAAGCTGGCCTCCCTGCGTGGTGACAACGAAGACCAGAACGTGGGTATCAAGGTTGCCCTGCGCGCCATGGAAGCTCCGCTGCGTCAGATTGTCATCAACGCCGGCGAAGAAGCCTCCGTCATTGCCAACGCCGTGAAGAACGGTGAGGGTAACTTCGGCTACAACGCCTACACCGAACAGTACGGTGACATGCTGGCCATGGGCATCCTGGATCCGACCAAGGTGACCCGTTCTGCCCTGCAGTTCGCCTCTTCCATCGCCGGCCTGATGATCACCACAGAGTGCATGATCTCCGAACTGCCGAAGAAAGATACCCCTGCCATGCCTGATATGGGTGGCATGGGCGGTATGGGTATGATGTAATTCCGTCATAGTCATCAAACGGCTCGCTTTTGCGGGCCGTTTTTTTTAGTGCTACTAAGCTGAAGTTGTTGATAGTGAAATGATCTGAGGTGAGCATGCGAACATTAGGTTTGATCCCGTTACTGTTTTCCCTTGTCGTTCCCACCATGGCATTGGCCGCTCCCGAGGGGCCCGTGATCCTCAAGGTAACGGGGAATCTGGATCCCGCAAATCCGGCTGATGGTGAGGTTGATTTCGACATGGCCATGATCCAGGCCCTGCCACAGCATGAGATAGTGACGAGTAATCCCTGGGTGGATAAACCGCACAAATACGTGGGGCCCAGGCTGGCAGACGTGCTGACGGCGGTGAAGGCCAACGGCAAGAGCATCACGCTCACCGCCTTGAATAGTTTCCAGATCCGGATCAACTGGGATAAGGTCAGGCAATACGATCCCATCCTGGCCTGGCAGGATGATGGGGTGACCATGCGGGTACGTGACAAGGGGCCGCTCTGGTTTATTCTGCCGCTGGATCAGCATCCCGAACTCAAGCGATCCGAGTTCACCGACATGATGATCTGGCAATTGAGCGCAATCGATATTCAGCAGTAAAGACGGTGACTTGCGGGAGCATTGGGTGAAAGCGAAGACCAGGGCCTGGCCCTTACTCGGCGTTCTTTATCTATCCATTCTGTTATTCACGGGTAGCACGCTCTATTGCCTGGTGCAGATACAGAATGCGACCCGGGTGATGGAGAAGTACACCTATGACGTCTCCTGGGCCTTGATGCAACTGCAGCTCGAGCTGGGGCGCTTTCTCAATGCCGTCGAGATTTACCACTACGGCGGCATAGACCATGAAACCCTGCTGCTGCGTTACGACATTCTCTGGAGCCGGACGCCGATCCTGCTGAGCGGCCAGCTGCGCAAGAGCCTGTCGGACAATCCGAAGACGCTGCGGCTGGTCCAGCTGACCGAGAACAATATCCGCAAGCTGGAGCCGGAGCTGACCAGGCTGAAGCCGGGGATGTCGGACTACCAGCAGGTCATGATGACCCTTGCGCCCTTGCAGGAGCCGCTCTCCTACTCCCTCGCCTCCATGATGCAGAAGAACATCAACGTCTATTCGGGCAATGACAAGCGCTTCGGCCAGCTGCGCGATGCGCTGCTGTTCATGGTGTTGGGGCTGGTGATATCAGTCATTCTGCTCAGCGGCCTGCTGGTGCGCGAAGCCCGGCGCCATTTCAGAACGGCCCGGGTCGATCCGCTGACCGGCCTGGCCAACAGGCTGGCCTTGCTGGAGAAGATGGAGTCCTATGTCAGCCGTGATACTCCCTTTGGTCTGGTACTGATCGACATCAACGATTTTCGGGACATCAACAGCAAGTTTGGCTACAGCACAGGGGACATACTGCTGCAGGAGCTGGCGAAGCGGCTACGTGCCCTGTGTGAAAACGGCGAGTGGGTGGCGCGTCTCGGGGGCGATCAGCTCGCCATGCTGCAACGGGACAGCAGCGATCTGCGCCAGGTCAGGGAGCTGGTGGCGAGGGTGCTCCACGCCATCAAGCAAGACATCATCATCGACAGCTACCCCTTCCGGCTGGAGGTGGGCATAGGCATCGCCTTCTTCCCCACGGACAGCAACCAGACCCAGGAGCTGCTGAGCCGGGCGGAGCAGGCGCTGTTCCACAGCCGCAAGACCCATGTGCCCTATGTCATCTATGACAGCTCCCTGCTCAACGAAACCGCCAGGCGCAAGCACCTCGCCTCCGACATGGTGATGGCCCTTGAACACAATGCCCTGGAGCTCTATTACCAACCCATAGTCAACCTGGAGAGCGGTCGCTGCGAGGCGGTGGAGGCGCTGCTGAGATGGCGTCATCCCGAGCTTGGCTTCATCCCGCCCAACGAGGTGATCCAGGTGGCGGAAGAGTTCCAGCTTGCCGAGAAGCTGGGGAGCTGGGTGCTGAACACGGCGTGCGAGCAGCTCCACCAGTGGCAGCACCTGGGCTTGGTCGATCTGCAGATGTGCGTCAACATCTCCCCTGGCATGTATCAGCGCAACCTGTTGAAGCTGGTGGCCAAGGCGTTGATGGAACACCATATTCCCGCTTCCTGCCTGGTACTGGAGGTGACGGAAGACACCACAATGCGCGAGGTGAAGAACTCGCTGCAGCTGATGCAGGATCTCAGTCAGCAGGGGGTTCACCTGGCGCTGGATGACTTCGGGACCGGTTACTCCTCTCTCAGCTATCTGCAGAAGCTGCCGGTGAGCAAGGTGAAGATAGACAGATCCTTCATCCAGGGCATAGACACCTCCATCGAGGCGGCCGAGCTGGTGGCCAACATCTGCCGCATGGGCTCCATGCTGGGCAAGAAGCTGGTGTGTGAAGGCATCGAGACCCAGGGGCAGCTCGACGTGCTGCGCTCATTGACCGACATCCATCTCTACGGACAAGGCTATCTGTTCAGCCGCCCGGAGCAGGCGTCCAAGGCCTATCAGACCCTGCTGGAGATGGAGGAGCGCTGGCTGGCACGGCGTGCACCGGACAAGGCATACCTGCTCTGAACAATATGGCTCATGTCTCGCGGGGCCCGGCCGATAGTCTCTTGGCAGGAGGTACACAATGGATATTTCTAGCTCTGCAAATGCGTCGTTTGGTTCTGCTCTGATGGTGGCCAGCCTGGCCAAGAAGCAGCAGACCCAGGAGGGCGAATCCGCACTGAAACTGCTGGAAACGGCAGCTCAGTCCGCGCCGGCGGCGCCGACATCGGCCAGCGCTTCCCTCGGAAGCAGGATCGATATTCGCGTCTGACCTGAACGAAAAAGCCCCCATCTTTCGATGGGGGCTTTCTTTTTTATCGGGTTTTATCTGACGGCCTCACTGCTCGGTGCAATGCTCAGACCGGGAAGGGGGCCGGGGCCTCGAAGGTCATCCGCTCGCCGCTGCGGGGGTGGCTGATGGTCAGCATGGCCGCATGCAGGTAGAGATGAGGGGCTGCTGCCAGCGCATCCGGATGGGCATAGAGGTTGTCACCCAGGATCGGGTGCCCCAGCTCCAGCATGTGGACGCGCAGCTGGTGAGAGCGACCTGTGATGGGGGTCAGCTTGATCAGGCTGTTGCCGTTCTCCACCTTCAGTTTCTCCCACAGGGTCAGGGCGTGACGCCCCTCCTCAAAGTCCACCTTCTGTTTCGGGCGGTTGGGCCAGTCGACGCAGAGCGGCAGGTCGACCTGACCCGAGTCCGCCTCCGGCTCGCCCCACACCCAGGCGAGGTAGTGCTTCTCGGTCTCCCGCTCGCGAAATTGCCGGCTCAGCTCCCGATGGGAATTGGGATTGAGGGGTATGACAATGACGCCAGTGGTGGACATGTCGAGGCGATGGGCTGCCGCTGCCTTGGGGTGCTGCTGTTTCACCCGATGCAGGACGCTGTCTTCATTCTCGGGGCCGCGCCCGGGGACGCTCAGCAGGCCAGTGGGCTTGTTGACCACCATGATGTCCTTGTCCTTGAACAGGATATCGAGCCAGGGTTCCAGAGGCGGTGAGTATTCAAACATAAATGTCTCGCATCAGAAGGTGGGGGCAAGCCCCCATCAGTTATGGGTAACCACAATCATAAAGGGCATGAGGTTCCGCGTGAGCCGAAGCCGTTCATGCCACTTCACTGCCTTGTCAGTTATGGTTGACCACGACAAAGCGGCATTGAGTATCCAGTTTGAGCTGGGTCTGGCCGCTGTCGGTCGGTACCTTGTCAGTTATGGGTGACCACGATAAAGCGGATTGCATCCAGCTTGAGTTGGGTCTGATCGATCAGGTGGTGCAATTCTGCCTGCAGATTGCGCAGATAATCCAGTTCGCTGTCGCGCACGTTCGGGTTGACCGCCTTGAGCGCTTCCAGACGATCCATATCCTGTTGCAGGGTTTGCGCCATCTGGGCACGGGCCTTGTCGACAATCCCGGCTTTCAGCTCTTCGGCAATGGCCTGGCCCTTGCCAATCAAACCGTGGATCACCGGCTGCGACGCAGTGACCAGCTTGCTGCCGAGGTGGCGGTTGACCGGGGTCAGCTGGCGGTTGAAGGCATCGAACGCTACTTTCTCGCCCAGATTCTGGCCGTTCTTGTCCATCAGCAGACGGATCGGGGTCGGCGGCATGAAGCGGTAGAGCTGGGGATGGGCCGCAGACTCGGCAACGAAGATCAGCTCAAGCAGGATGGAGCCGATGGGCAGCGCCTTGTTCTTGAGCAGTGCGACCGAGGTGGCACCGATCTCGGAGCCCAGGATCAGGTCGATACCGCCGCGCATCATGGGGTGATCCCAGGAGAGCAGCGCCATGTCATCCCGCGACAGGGCGGTGTTGCGATCGAAGGTGATGGTCATGCCGTCTTGCGGCAAGCCCGGGAAGCTGGAGACCAGCATGTGATCCCCCGGGGTCAGCACCAGCGCGTTCTCGCCTCTGTCATCCTGATTGACGCCGATCTCGTCGAACATCTTGAGGGCGAAGGAGATCATGCCGGTGTCGTCATCTTCGGCGGCCAGCTTGTCGACCAGCTGCTGGGCGGCAGCGCCACCGCTGGAGTGGATCTCCAGCAGGCGATCGCGGCCCTGCTCCAGCCGGGCCTTGAGCGGCTCGTGCAGCTCGCGGGTCTTGATCAGCAGGGCATCCAGCGGGCCTTGCTCGCCGCTGTTGGCGGCCAGCAGCTCGAACAGCTCGTCACGCACAGCTTCGAATACCGGGCGCGCCGTCGGGCAGGTCTGCTCGAACGCATCCAGGCCATCGTGATACCAGAGCTGCAGGGCGCGCTGGGCAGTCCCTTCCAGATAGGGAACGTGGATCTCGACGGTATTCTGCTGACCGATACGATCCAGTCGGCCGATACGCTGTTCCAGCAGATCCGGGTTGAGGGGCAGATCGAACAGCACCAGATGGCTGGCAAACTGGAAGTTGCGGCCTTCTGAGCCGATCTCGGAGCAGAGCAGCACCTGGGCGCCACCCTCTTGCTGGGCGAAATAGGCGGAAGCCTTGTCCCGCTCGAGGATAGACATCCCTTCGTGGAACACGGCACCACGGATCCCTTCACGGGTGCGCAGTGCCTCTTCCAGCGCGATGGCGGTGGCCGCTTCGGAGCAGATCACCAGCACCTTCTGTTGGCGGGCTGAGAGCAGCAGCTCCAGCAACCACTCGACGCGCGGGTCGAACTGGGTCCAGGTGGCGTTGTCGCCTTCGAACTGCTGGAAGATCTTCTCCGGATAGAGGTAGCGCAGAGCGCGGGTCTGCAGATCCCCACCGTTGCCACCCATCATGCCCATCACCTTGATGGCAGTCTTGTACTGCTCCGGCAGCGGCATGGGGTAGACGTTGAGGTGACGCTCGGGGAAGCCCTGGATATTGGCTCGGCTGTTACGGAACAGCACCCGGCCGGTGCCGTGCTGATCCAGCAGCTTGGCGACCGCCTGCTGGCGGGCAGCTGCATCGCTCAAATCCAGCCCTTCCAGCTGGCTGGCGAGGATCTGCCTGGCTTCATCGCTCAGGGTCTCGCCATCCAGCAGCTCCTGCGCGGCGCTGGCGACCTGACCGTAGGCTTGCTCCTCGGCGAGGAAGGCCTCATAGTCGTAGAAACGCTCCGGGTCGAGCAGACGCAGACGGGCAAAGTGGCTCTGGTGGCCCAGCTGATCCGGGGTGGCGGTCAGCAGCAGCACGCCCGGCACCTGTTCGGCCAGCGCTTCCACCATCTCATAGGCACGGCTGGGGGCCTCTTCGCTCCACTCCAGGTGGTGCGCCTCGTCGACAACCAGCAGATCCCACTCGGCTTCCAGCACCTGCTCGAAGCGACGACGCTTCTTGCGCAGGAAGTCGAGGCTGCAGATCACCAGCTGTTCGGTCTCGAATGGGTTCTCTGCATCGGCGAACGCCTCGATGCAGCGCTCCTCGTCAAACAGGGAGAAATGCAGGTTGAAGCGACGCAGCATTTCGACCAGCCACTGGTGCTGCAGGGTTTCGGGCAGCAGGATCAGCACCCGATGGGCACGGCCGGAGAGCAGCTGCTGATGGATGATCATGCCCGCTTCTATGGTCTTGCCCAGACCCACTTCGTCCGCCAGCAGTACGCGCGGGGCGTAGCGATGACCCACTTCATGGGCGATATAGAGCTGGTGCGGGATCAGGCTGACCCGGCCACCGGCCAGACCGCGAGTCGGGTTACGGCGGCGCTGGTGCTGGTTGATCAGCGCCTCGTAGCGCAGGGTGAAGCGGGACATCCGGTCGATCTGGCCGGCGAACAGGCGATCCTGCGGCTTGTTGAACTTGATAAAGTTGTTGAGAAACACTTCCTTGAGGGCAACGGGCTCATCATTGTCGGTGCGCACACCTACATATATAAGCAGGCCGTCTTTCTCCTGCACTTCTTCGACCGTCATGGTCCAGTCTTCGTGACTGGCAATCTGATCGCCCACATTGAAGCTGACCCGGGTGACCGGCGCCTCTTCTTTGGCATACATGCGGTTTTCACCGGTAGCCGGAAACAACAGGGTAACCATGCGTCCTTCAACAGCAACGACAGTCCCCAACCCCAGATCCGTCTCTGTATCACTAATCCAACGCTGGCCAAGTGCAAAAGGCATTAAACTCTCCAAAGCCCAAGAGTGTGAGAATCGCAAAGGGGCGCTATGTTACCCGAAGGCCGGATCCCGATCACCATGGTTATGGCGTTCGGGAAAGGCAATTCGATACAACCTTGATCTACCGACACCCTTGACCCCGCAAGGGGTAGAAAGTGCCTGCATACGGAACCCTGCTTGAGCATTTAAACATCAGTCTGGTTGATTGGTGAGCGGTTGAGCCGGAAATGCGAATTTTATGCGAAATCACCCTTGCCAATCCGAGCTGGCTCCCTATAATGCGCCTCCATCGACAGGGCAAGCGGCAACGCAGAAAGCCAAGTCGATAACCTCGAAAAGCCTTTGAAAATAAGGCTTGACTCGAGAAAGCGGTTGAGTAGAATTCCACTCCCGCAGCAACACACTGTTGCGTCGCTCTTTAACAATTTGAATCAAGCAATCTGTGTGGGCACTCACAGCATCGAACATCAAAAACAATT